>JAISGK010000059.1 GCA_031263155.1 Clostridiales bacterium | reverse complement strand
GTCCCCCTTCGTTTCTCTCAAAACAAGGATAACGCTTTTTCGGTTCAAGGGCTATATTTTTACTAAATTGTTATTAATTGGATACATTCCTCGTTTAAGAACTTTGAACTGTCCAGATATGATCATATTGATCATGTCGGACTTACGAAAATAGAATTGCATCCAACGAACATGTGTAACTCAAATTGTAGTTTTTGCAGCTATAGTGATCGTGATAAAAATAGGCAGTTAGGTATGTCTTCCATTTCGCAGTTAATACAAGATGTTAAGCGTCTTGCTGTAAAAGCTGTTGAGATCTCTGGTGGAGGTGAACCAACTGTATATCCTTACTTAGGTGACATTATTACGGGTCTTAACTCGATTGATGTGGATGTAGCTATGATCTCCAATTTTCTAAATATTCCAGAATCGCTTTGGAAAGCGATAGGAGGACTGAGATGGGTTAGGGTGTCACTGATCGCAATGACAGCAGAAGAATATCATAAAATAACAGGAAACCCGAGAGATTTTTTTGTAAAAGCATGCAATAACGTGTTGGAGTATATAGAGCGCTTTAGAGCGAATTGCTATATAAGTGCGACAATTATGATTGATGAAAGAGAATTTAATAACGAGAAAATCGTATCTGTTTTTGACTTTGCTAGTTATTTGCATTTAGATCAGATTTTCTTCAAATTAGTATACGATAAATTTAGGCCAAAGGCTATTTCATCATATATAGACATTAATTTGGATCTTTGTGAATCGTTAGAAGATGAATATATGATAAAGACGAATTTACGAAAATTATTTTCTAATGAGCACTCTGAATATGTAACTAAAGATAGTGGTGTAGTATGTTCTTACATAAGTAGAGGTAGTTCATTGTTAGTGACCGCAGATGGCAACTGTTATGGGTGCTTGGAACACTTTGCAAGCAAAATTAAACCATATGGAAACATTAACAAGCAGTCATTAGTTGATATTATATCGCAGTCTAATGATATAAAGAATCAATTATATTGCCATGCATGTAGCCATTGTAGAGTTTGGAGCATTCGGCAAGAATATGAAAAATTTTTGGAAACTGGTCTACGCCAGTTGTGTTATGATCCACATAGCAATTTTTTGTGAGTGAGTAGTAAAATGCAAAGGAGAAGAGAATATGCAAAGCTCAGGTTTAGCGATTATTCCATCAGTTGGAACTGATTGCAATAACAATATCTGTCTGTTGGCTAAAAATCTGCATAAAAGGGAAATCAATGTTGTCAGATATACCATGAATCGATCAGATATTGACGAACAAATTTCATTTCTTAATAATCTTCAAGAACATTATCATATTGTGGCGAAACGGGACTTACGCTTATGGTTGGATTTATCTTGGCCGAAAGATAAAATACGGCTTGAGATGAGTGAGTATCCTGTTGCATTAGAAAAAGGTGAGGTAATCTTTATTACAAACGATGCGACAATTAAAAAAGACTCAATTCGCAATGCATACATGAAATTTAATTTTCGTGATCTGAAATCTCCATGCTTTATGGTTGGAGAATCGCTAATGGTTCGTCCAATAGAAGCTAATGATGATTATATGTTAGCAGAATGTCTTAACTCAGATATCATTAAATCAAGCAAAGCTGTATCTTCAATTGATAATTACATAGAACAGTCTTCACAAGAGATTGAAGAGCGAGCTATGAAGCTTATTCATGATGTCAAAGTAGAGTTGTGTATTTTATCATATATAGAGTCTAGAGACGATTATATTAAATCAACTGCAAAAATTCAGAAGTTCTCAACAGGAATGATGTTTATGTCAAAGATTGAGTCTTTCAAAGGGTTCCTCAATAGAAAAGAGATCATTGACATTAGCGATTCTATTATGATCCCAAGAGGTTGCCTAGCTTTAAATTTGGGTATTTCATATTTTTGGGGGGTACAAAACACAATCCTCAGAGATTGCATTCTTAACAACAGAAAAGTATATCTTGCATCAAATATACTGCGTTCGTTGGACAAAAGCATTATACCGAGTAGGACAGATATTGGTGATTTAGCGAATTTTGTTTCGAGAGGTGTTTCTGATGTTATATTAACTAATGCCTTTAATACTAAAAATATGGATGCCCTAGATAGATACTACATATACATTCATAATATCTACGAGTTGTACCATGACAGAGACTTCGTACAGTCAGATGACTATGATAGTTGTAAGTTATACTGATCTGGTGATTGCTGGTTAAGCGTTATATAATCATATATCAGTTACTAACCTGAAATTTCCATAAATTTTGCCCCTACGTTGATTTTGGCTTGAGACTGCTACTCTTGATTTTTGTGTAGGTGTAAATTGCACCTATACATATTTTGATGAATCCCATGGAACCAACCTTTTCCATGTGTAGGTGTAGATTGCTGAAAATTCAAGGTAACTAATGACATAAGAGGTGGTAAGATACACATGCGCATACTTATGGTCTCACCTGATTATACTGACAGTCTTTATGGCGGTATAGGTATATATGTTGATCTGTTAATCAACCAGATACTATTTTATACTACTTACGATATAACATTGATTATCTGCAGATATAAAGACAATACAAGCACAGTACTTAAACATAAGGTTGTTTGTGAGCGATTTGATTACTACTCTATTCCGTATAGATTTGGGGATAGTTTTAGCGAGTTCGATGTGAATGGACTATCACCTAACCCCTTGACGCCTGTGAGACTATGTGAGTTCAATACTACTGTGTTCAAGTTCATTATGGAGATTGTCAAAGATAAGAAATATGATCTGATCCATGTTCATGATGCTTATAGCGCCCCTGCGGTATTTGGTGTTAAGC
The DNA here is from genome assembly GCA_031263155.1 of Clostridiales bacterium. GTDB lineage: Bacteria > Bacillota > Clostridia > Lachnospirales > WQUN01 > JAISGK01. Next base: position 14,823 of record JAISGK010000059.1, on the reverse strand, counting down.
ACTTATTGGCGATACCACTTATTGCGACAATTCATGCTATGACTGAAAATCAAATGTTCTTGACAAGTCTAAGAGATTTTCTTATCAAGAATAGTGATACGTTAACCACAAACAGCGAAAAAATGAAATTGCGGATAATAAGTGAATTTGGTGTTGCCAAACAAATTCATGTCATTAACCCAACAATCAACATTAATGATTATGATTACCAAGAAATGGAACCCTTAGGCGTAAGTGGTGATCCGTTTATCATAACTTATTTGGGAAGGCTCGCTAAATATAAAGGCATTCACATTTTTTTGGATTCTATAGCCATACTAAATGAACTCTTTGACTATGGCGCTATTCATTTCAATATTATCGGAACTGGTAAGGTTGATTTGGACAAAATAATTGCTGAACGCAAATTGGTTAATGTAACGGTCCACGGTCAACTAAGCAACCGTGAAGCTTTAAACATACTTAATAGTAGTTACGTTCAGGTCGTACCTAGTCTTAATGAGCCATTTGGAATCGTTGTGCTTGAAGGAATGTCTGTTGGTACCTGTGTAATAGGCAGTAATTCGTCATTTGGTGAGTTGATTAATGACATGGTGGACGGTATACTATTCGAGTCAAACGATCCGAGCGATCTGGCCGCAAAAATACAAATGGCCATATCTGATCCCTTTCTACGAAACACAATAGCAAAAAATGCACACGATAAATCACAAAAAAACATTGAGAAATTTGCAATTGATCATATCAAACTATATGGAGCAATATCAACAGGTTTAGGAAAAATCAACAATTAGACTTCATATTATATTGCAACTTTCGTGTACCCGGAGAAATTCTCTACTTCAAGTTTCAACTTCATTTCGCCGTATTTGGTTTCGATTTTTAACGCATAAAGTACATTTTTTTGAATGCATTGATTTCCGTTTAGAGATTCTCAAAACAGAGTTCATTAAAAAAACCCAAACATTACGAAAACAATATCCGCAAGGAGGCGCTATGAAACGGAAGAACGCGCTTTTGAGGGCCATTCGGGAACACCCGTCCCAATGGCCCGGCTTTATTGTGATTGCGCTGCTTTCTTTGCTGGCGGGCGTGTTTAAAACCCAGTCCGCCGCAGCTTGGGGCAGGGCGGTGGATTTTGGCATTGGAGGTCAACTACCCGCCGTATATTCCTCACTGTTTGTAATGCTTCTTTTTGTTTTGTTCGACGCGGCGCGAACCAGCGTGATTTACCGAATTATCGGACACACGACGGAGGGGTTGTTTCTCTCCCTGCGCGCCAAAGCCTATAACGCGCTGCTCCACGGCGATGTGGCTGTATTGCGGGAAAAAGCCCGATCAGGTGATATGGCCGTGCGTATCAACAGTGACGCGGAGCAGCTTTGCAATCTGATTAGCGGTCGTTTTCCAGAGATAATACGCCGCAATTTTATGGCTGTAATGGCTATTATCTACGGCCTGTTTCTTTCTTGGGAACTGCTTGTGATCTACGCGGTTCTGTTACCGGTTTCCATTTGGGCTGTCAACCGAATTTCAAAACCGATTCGGGAACAGAGCAAGCGCTCCGCTGACAGTGTCGGCAATGCCACCGCCCTGGCGTCGGAGGTATTGTCGGGTCTGCCAACCGTAAAATCCTTCCAACTGCAAGGAGAGATGGATGGAAAATATCGAAAACTAAACCTGATTACATATAAGGAAAATCTGAAAACTGCAAAGATATCGGCCAGAATGTCGATAATTAAGCAAATTTCCTCCGTGGCGCAGTTGATGTTGCTGTTTCTCGTGGGGGCGCTGCTGGTGCGGGCCGGTCGAACCACGACAGGAAATATATTGGCGTTTGCCGCCATGAGCGACTATATTAGAGACGCGTTTAGCCAGATCGATTCTCACCTTCGCGTGATCCGCTCATCCATGGCCTTGGCCGATCGCCTCTATGAGGTGTTGGATCTTCCTATGGAGAAGGAAGGCGCTGTGCGATACCTGCCCCCTGCCAGTGAAACGATGCTTTCTTTCGACAAGGTATCTTTTTCCTATCAGGACACCAAAGCGCTGGATGGGGTCTCTATCCGGTTGAAAGCCGGGCAAAAAATCGGGATTATCGGCCCCAGCGGCTGCGGAAAATCTACGCTTATTAAGCTGATATGCGGCTTCTACCAGCCAAGTGAAGGCACTGTCAGGGTTTTTGGGAAAGACCTGCGCGAGCTTGCGCAAGACGCGCTGCGAAAAAATATCGCGATGATTTCCCAAGACGCAAACCTGTTTGACGGCACGGTGTTTGAAAATGTACATTACGGAAATTTGAGCGCAAGTGACGAAGCTGTATACAAGGCAATCTCCCAAGCCGCTTTGGATATTTCCGGCTTGCCTCAAACCGCTGATACCCCGGTGGGGCAGCGGGGCACGGCCCTTTCCGGTGGGCAGAAACAGCGAGTCGCCATTGGTCGCGCTCTGCTAAAGCGCGCGCCGCTCCTTATTCTGGACGAGGCCACCAGCGCCTTGGATAGCAAAACGGAAGCGGAAATACAGGCGACGCTGGATGAACTGCTACAGGATCAATCCGCCATTATTGTCGCCCATAGACTGACGGCTGTGCGGAAAGTAGATTATCTATATTGTATGGAAGCGGGCCGCGTGATAGAGGAAGGTACGCCCCAACAACTGCTGGAGCAAAAAGGCTATTATTACAGCATGCGCCAAAAGCAGGGTTTTATGAGGGAGGTTGGCGTACATGCGTAAGCGCCCATCCTACAGCGTCATTCTAAAAATATTTTCTTTTCTGGGGCCTATGCGCAAAACCTATTTGGCGGGGCTGGCCCTGGTGTCGCTTGAATATGTAATGCTGTTGGTGAATCCAGAGCTTAACCGGCTTTTGGTTCAACTAGCGGGCGGCGAAAGCGGTAACGGGACGATTATGCGGATTGGTCTGTTGTTTTTGGCTCTGCTGCTGATTACCCCGTTTTCGGCGTATGGGCGCTACCTGCAAGAGAAAAGCTGCTCATTTGGAATACAGGAACTGCGTTGCCAAGTTTTTTCCCATCTCCAATCCATAAGGTTAGAGAAAGCGTCGAGTAAAAAAATGGGCGACTTGCTGACCCGGCTGACGAATGACGCAAATCGGGCCGCCAATATGTTCCAGTCCTACGGTTTTCAATGTATAATCCGCTTTTTCGTTGTGCTGACGGCCAGTGTTGCCATGCTGGCGGCGGTTGACTGGCGTATTACTCTGTTCAGCCTGCTTTACTGCGCGATCACCCTGTTGATCTCCACCCGCGTTAATCCCTATGTGAGGCGGCTGGATAGGGAAGCGCAGGCAGAGGTGTCCGCTTCGGCGGATTTCTTGCTGGAAGCGGTGGGGAACTTGTTTATTATTCGGATTTTTCTGCTGCAAAAGCATTTTGCCGCTAGATATCGGGAACGCTGCAAAGTCATTTATGAAAAACGGGTGCGCTTTCGCAGCATGAGCGGACTTTCCTACGGTATGTTGGATCTGCTTGTTTTTGCCGCCCCCGCCCTTGGGTTTCTCGCCGCCCTTCTTCTGGGATACACTGGAAATATGGCCGACGCCGTTTATATAGCGACATTGGTAGGCATGATGGGGGACGCGGCCCTTTATGGTGGTACCTTTATTTTGCTGATCCAATCCAACCTGGTGGCCGGAGAGCGGGTGATGGAGCTATTTGATATCCCCGCCGACGACGATCGGATAAGCGCGGCTGTTATTGATCCAGCGGCGGATATCGTGCTGGAGGCGGAGGGTCTCATCTTTGCCTACGGAGAAAATGAGCCTGTCGTTAACAATGTTTCCCTGCGCGTTAAAAAGGGACAGCATATTGCCTTTGTAGGCGGATCGGGCGGCGGAAAATCTACCCTGTTAAAGCTCATTGCCGCCTTGTATGAGCCTACAGGCGGCCAACTCCGCTATTGCGGCGCGGGCAGAGAGCAGCTTAGCCTGGCTGATATCCGTTCTTGCTGTTCATATGTACCCCAGGAATGTACCTTGTTTGACGGTAGCATTGGAGAAAACATTCGCTTGGGTCGTCCCGACTGCACACAGGAAGAGATCGAGGCTGCCGCCAGGGCGGCGGAACTCTATGATTTTATAACCGCCTTACCCAATGGCTATGAAACCAGAGTGGGTGAAAGCGGCTCGCAAATTTCCGGCGGACAGCGGCAGCGGGTGGCCATTGCCCGCGCCTATCTAAAAAACGCGCCCATTTTGTTACTGGACGAAGCCACAGCCGCCTTGGACAGCGCCACGGAAGAGGAGGTACTACGGCAACTGGAGCCATTGATCAAGCAATCAACAACAATCACAGTTGCCCACCGGTTGAGTACAGTACGGGGCGCCGACTGCGTTCACGTGATGGAAGGCGGGCGAATTATAGAATCAGGAACGCATGAGACGCTGTACGAACAAAACGGGCGCTACCGGCAGCTTTGGGATGAATTTGTCAACAATGGAGCCAATGACAAAGGAGAGGAAATCGGATAAGTACAGAACGTAGGCGGTTATTCTATGGCTTCATCACGGTTTGATGGTTCGCGCGATGAAGAAAGAGGAACGGGAAGAATCATGGCGGCAGCTTCAATTATATTAACGCGATGGTCAATGTTGTCGAAAGCGCCCCCGCGTGGTATAATCCCGAAAACGGCCAAGAGGAGGAAGATCCATTACCGACTTTGAAGAATTAAAAAAATACAGCGAGTTTGCCAAAATCCCAGTGTGGGACACTATACCCCTAAACGGACTCACCCCTACCAAGGTGTTTACCCGGCTAAAAAATGTGAGCAAGCATTGTTTCATACTGGAAAGTATGGAGGATGGCCAACTGTTTAGCCGCTACACCTTCCTGGGCTACGACCCCGAGCTGGAGATCTCTTGTCGGGATGGAGATCTGACCATACGCGGTGATATGGAGCTGCATTTCAAAACCAAAGAACCGGGACGGTACCTGCGCGATATTATTAACGGCAATCGCAGCCCGCGCTATGACGATATGCCGCCATTCATGGGAGGGTTGGCCGGCTACTTCTCTTATGACTACATCAAGTACTCCGAACCGGAATTGTGTCTTAACGCCCCCGATGAGGAGCAATTCAAAGATTTTGATTTGATGCTGTTCAACAAGGTCATCGTATTTGACCACTCCAAAAAGATAATTTATCTTATATACAACATAAAAACTGACGCGCTTAATGAGAATTATAACCGCGCCCAAAGCGAACTGTCCACCATGCGCAATATCGTCACATCAGGGGAATCGGCTGTGATCCAACCGATTAAGCTGGAATCAGAATTTGAGCCTCTGTTTAGCCGCGAGGAGTTTTGCGAAATTGTGCGAAAAGCCAAACGGCACATCTACGAGGGCAATATTTTTCAGGTGGTGCTGTCCAACCGCCTTTCGGCAAAGGTGCGCGGCAGTTTGTTCAACGCCTATCGCGTGCTGCGCGCGATAAACCCCTCACCATACATGTTTTACTTTAGCAGCGATAAATTGGAGATCGCCGGCGCCGCCCCCGAAACCCTTGTAAAATTGGAAAACGGCAAGCTCTCTACATTCCCCCTGGCGGGAACGCGCCCGCGCGGCGAAACCCCCGCAGAGGACATAAGGCTGGAACGCGAACTGCTTACTGACCCCAAAGAACTTGCCGAACACAATATGCTTGTCGATTTGGGGCGTAATGACCTTGGTAAAATATCCGCGTTTGGAACGGTCAATGTGGAAAAACATTTGTCCATACTGCGATTCTCTCACGTTATGCACATAGGCTCTATTGTAACCGGGCAAATAAAAGACGAATTTACCGCTATAGACGCCATTGCCGCGCTGCTTCCGGCGGGCACCCTGTCTGGCGCGCCAAAGATACGCGCGTGCGAAATTATAAATGACCTGGAACGCAATAAGCGCGGAATCTACGGCGGCGCAATCGGTTATGTATCGTTTAATGGCGATATGGACGTATGCATTGCCATACGCATCGCCTACATGAAAAATGGCAGGGTATTTATCCGCTCTGGGGGAGGCGTCGTCGCCGACAGCATACCCGAAAAAGAATATGAGGAAACGCTGAACAAGGCCAAAGCGGTTGTCGGCGCGATGAAAAGGGCGCAAGAAATGGATGATTTACTATGATACTGCTAATAGACAACTTCGACAGCTTTTCGTACAATCTGTATCAAATGATCGGTGCGATAACGCCGCAGATAACGATCATTCGCAACAATCAACGCACTGTGGCCGAGATAGAGTCGCTTGAGCCCGATGGCATCATCATATCGCCCGGTCCGGGCAGGCCCGCCGACGCCGGCGTTTGCGAAGAGCTGATTGGACGCGTTACAGGTAAAATACCCATTTTGGGCGTTTGTTTGGGGCATCAGGCTATATGCGAGGCATTTGGCGGGGTAATAACATACGCCAAACATCTGATGCATGGCAAGGCGTCTGGGATCACCCTTTACGAATCCGATCTATTTGCCGGACTGCCCGATACAATGTACGTGGCGCGTTATCATTCCCTCGCAGCGCAAGCGGATACCCTGCCCTGCTGTCTGCGCGTGACCGCCCTGGCAAACGACGGTGAAATAATGGCGGTACAGCACAGGCAATACCCCGTGTATGGGTTGCAGTTTCACCCCGAATCCATCCTGACCCCATTGGGCAAAACCATACTGGAAAACTTTGTGCACCGTCTTACTATCGCTCAATAATAGCATTAATCGATGAAGGAGATTTTCATGATCAAAGAAGCCATCGCGAAGGCGGTAAAGCGCGAAAACCTGTCGCAGCTTGAGGCCGAGGCCGTTATGGATGAAATAATGGGTGGCAGCGCGGATGAAATTCAGATGGCCGCATACCTGACAGCCATGGCCGTGAAGGGCGAAACCATAGACGAAATTACAGGCAGCGCTGCGGGTATGCGCAAACACTGTGTAAGGATACTACACGATCTTGACGTGCTGGAAATAGTCGGAACAGGCGGCGATCAATCCTTTTCGTTTAATATCAGCACTACCAGCGCAATGGTTATCTCCGCCGCCGGCATACCGGTGGCAAAGCACGGCAACCGCGCTGCCACCAGCAAAAGCGGGGCGGCGGATGTTCTGGAGGCGCTGGGGGTCGATATTACCGTTAAACCCGAAACCAGCCTGGAGCTTTTAAAAAAGATAAACCTCTGCTTTTTGTTCGCGCAAAACTATCACATAGCCATGAAATACGTCGCGCCTGTGCGCAAAAAGCTGGGCGTACGCACCATGTTTAACATACTGGGCCCCTTGGCTAACCCTGCGGGAGCGAATATGGAACTGCTTGGCGTGTATGAAGAGGACTTGGTAAAGCCCATGGCGCAAGTGCTGCACAACCTTGGCGTTAAAAACGCCATGGTCGTGTACGGGCAGGATGGCTTGGACGAAATATCCATAAGCAGCCCCACTACTGTGTGCGAGCTTAAAAACGGCTGGTTTAGATCATACGAGCTTACCCCCGAACAATTTGGGCTTAAGCGCTGCAAAAAGGGCGATCTCACTGGCGGCGCGCCACAAGAAAACGCGGAGATAACCCGAGCCATACTGCAAGGCGAAACATCCGGCTCTCTCGCGGCCAAGCGCGACGCGGTGTTACTCAACTCCGCCGCCGCTATTTCTATAGCGAAGCCGGAGCTTGACATAGCCGCCGGCATTGAACTGGCCAGAGAAACGATCGACAGCGGCAAGGCATTGGCGCAGCTGGAGAATTTCATCAATCTGTCACAGGGTAGTATAGAGTGAGCGAGGCGATTACAAGCGTTGACAAGGTTGAGCTCCCCGATTCAAATATCTTGCGACAGATAACCGCCCACGCCAAAGAACGTGTCGCTCTTGCGAAAAATTCGGCGTCGCTCTCCCAAATCCGTCAGCGCGCGTTGGATCTGCCAACCGGCGATTTCGCGTTTGAACAGGCAATAGGTAAAGCAGGACTGTCTTTTATCTGTGAGATGAAAAAAGCATCGCCGTCAAAAGGCGTTATCGCGCAAGATTTTCCATATCTGCGTATTGCCGGCGAGTATGAATCCGCCTTTGCTGACGCTATATCTGTACTGACCGAACCCAAATGGTTTTTGGGAAACGCTGAAATACTCGCGCAAGTATCCGCTGCGGTTAACATTCCCACCTTGCGCAAAGACTTCATCGTGGACGAATACCAAATATACGAGGCAAAGACGCTAGGTACGAGCGCGGTACTGCTTATTGTCTCTATACTCGCTCAAAATCAGCTCTTCGAGTATATTAACGTCGCGCGTGAACTGGGTCTGTCTGCCCTGGTCGAGGCGCACGACGCAAAAGAGATCGAAGCGGCAATCGACGCGGGGGCTAGAATGATTGGCGTTAACAACAGAAACCTAAAAGATTTTACCGTTGATACGCGCAACAGCGCAAATTTGCGCAGGCACATACCGCCCGGCGTTTTGTTCGTTGCGGAAAGCGGCATAAAAACCCCCGAAGACATTCGCGCCATGCTCAAAATTAACGCCGACGCGGTGCTAATTGGCGAGGCCATGATGAAAGCCGCCGACAAAACCGGATTTTTATCCACGCTGCGTAATTCCGCGTTGCGTAATGATTAAGATAAAAATCTGCGGCTTGTTCCGCCAGGAAGATATAGACTACGTTAACGAGGCCATTCCCGACTACGTGGGATTTGTGTTTGCGAAAACAAGCAAGCGCTACGTCAGCCTACAATTTGCAAAAGAGCTGTCCGCTAAACTGCGCAAATCTATTACGCCCGTTGGGGTTTTTATGAACGCGAGCGCAAATGATATTATTTCTATATGTAATATGGGAATAGTCAGAGTTTTACAGCTGCATGGCGAAAACCAACCGGCGGTTATAAAAACGCTGCGCGATCGATCGGTCGATCTCCCCGCCATTCGCGCTGTTAGTATCGCCCCCGGCTGGGATACGGGCAACGGCCTTTCACTGTTTGATTATTACTTATTGGACAATGGCGCGGGCGGAACGGGCAAAGCGTTCGATTGGAGCCTTATAGGCGCGCCGCGTAAGCCATTCTTTCTTGCCGGCGGCTTAAACATAAATAACCTCTGTGACGCGCTCGCTCTTAACCCCTATGCGGTCGATATATCCAGCGGAGCGGAATCGGATAACGTTAAGGATTTTGCTAAGATACAACAACTTGTAAAAACGGTGAGGCGATACAATGAAGATCGGTAGGTTTGGTGATTACGGCGGTCAATATGTGCCCGAAACACTCATGAACGAATTAATTAGGCTGAATGAGGCTTACGAAACAGCAAGACAGGACGAGGCGTTTCAGCGTGAGTTAACCCACTTGTTAAACGCCTACGCGGGCAGGCCGTCATTGCTTTATAAGGCGCAACGGCTATCTGAGGCGCTTGGCGGGGCGACGATTTACCTTAAACGCGAAGACCTTAACCACACGGGGAGTCATAAAATAAACAACGTGCTTGGCCAAGCGCTGTTGGCGAAGCGTATGGGTAAGACACGGCTTATCGCAGAAACCGGCGCGGGACAGCATGGTGTGGCAACCGCGACAGCCGCCGCGCTGCTCAACATGCAGTGCGAGGTTTTTATGGGTAAGGAAGACACAGAGCGGCAGTCGCTTAATGTGTATCGCATGGAGCTTATGGGCGCCAAGGTTCACGCCGTTACCAGCGGCACAATGACGCTAAAGGACGCTGTTAACGAAACGATGCGCGAGTGGGCCTCGCGTACCGACGACACACACTATTGCCTTGGCTCTGTTATGGGCCCGCATCCTTTCCCCACAATGGTTCGCGACTTTCAAAGCGTAATAGGCCGCGAGGCACGCGAACAGATTTTGCAAATGGAGGGGAAGCTGCCAAAGGTGGTCATGGCGTGCGTTGGAGGCGGAAGCAACTCTATTGGCATGTTTTATCATTTTATACCCGACAGTGAGGTGCGGCTTATCGGGTGTGAAGCGGCGGGGCTTGGGGTAAATACAAATCAGCACGCGGCGACGATTACCAAAGGGCAAGTCGGAATTTTTCATGGCATGAAGTCATACTTTTGCCAAGACGAGCACGGTCAAATTGCCCCTGTGTATTCAATCAGCGCCGGGCTGGATTATCCCGGCATAGGGCCGGAACACGCCTCGCTGTACGACAGCGGACGAGCGCAATACGTGCCGGTAACGGACGAAGAGGCGGTTAGCGCTTTTGAATACCTGAGCAAAACAGAAGGAATTATATGTGCGATAGAAAGCGCTCACGCCGTGGCCCACGCCATGGCCATAGCCCCGCAAATGAGCGGGGATGAAAGCATTATAATTTGCCTGTCGGGGCGCGGTGATAAAGATGTCGCGTCGATAGCGCGGTACCGGGGGAGGAACGTACGTGAGTAGAATAAGCGACGCGTTTGCCGCCAACAAGGCATTTGTGGGTTATGTAATGGGTGGAGACCCCTCGATAGAAAATACAGAAGCCTTCATACTCTCAATGGCTTCTAGCGGGGCAAATATTATCGAAATAGGCATCCCGTTCTCTGACCCCATAGCCGAAGGCGTCGTGATTCAACGAGCGAATATACGCGCGCTTTCTGTTGGCACAACTATGGAAATGCTGTTTGATATGACCCTGCGATTGAGAACGCAAATAGACACTCCATTCGTATTTTTGACCTACCTTAACCCGGTCTTTCGCTATGGATACGACGCGTTTTGCCAAAAGTGCGCCAAAAGTGGCGTAGACGGCGTTATTATCCCAGACATGCCCTATGAAGAACAGGGAGAAATTTCTGGCTATTGCGCAAAGTATAACGTAGATTTGATACCGCTTGTCGCGCCGACCAGCAACGACCGCATAAGGGCGATCGCAAAAAGCGCTCATGGCTTTTTGTACATGGTCTCTTCGATGGGGGTGACAGGTGAGAGAGCGAAAATAACGTCCGATTTGGCGGGCATGGTTGCCCTGGCAAAATCCGCGTCCGACATACCCATCGCGGTGGGCTTTGGCGTTCACACCCCTGTTCAGGCTGCCGAAATCGCGCAAATAGCCGATGGCGTTATTGTAGGAAGCGCGTTCGTAAGTATTATAGAAAAATACGGCGCAAACGCCGCCGCGTATGTTGGCGAATATACGAGCGCAATGAAGCGGGCCATTGCCAACCATCTCTAAACGTGCGTTTTCACAGAAGGATTTTGCTTTCGTAGGGACGCGCGCCCCTACGAAAGCATACCCAATAAATTATCCACTTTTTTCCGCTAAAGTTTTGCCTCACTTTGTCGATATATAAAATGGTTCAGCAGATGCTGGGCGTTAAGATAAACATACAAGGGGTGAGGCCAATGGAATTAGGAAGTACAATCAGACCAGGTCTTGTGCAGCTGCGTGTGCTGGATATAGATAGATCTGTCAATTTTTACACCAATATCTTAGGTCTAATCTATGTAGGGCACACATCAGACGGACGCGCGATGCTAAAAGGCTACGACGAGTTTGATCACCACAGTATCACGCTGCGTCAATCCGATTCAGCCGGATTAGACTTTGTAGCCTTTAAAGTAGCCAACAATGAAATACTGGAAAAAATGATGAAAGAGACCCTCGGCTTTGGCTATCGTGTCACAGAAATACCCGCCAACACAGATCAGCCCGGCTTTGGAAAGCGTTACAGTTTCCAAATATCTACGGGTCATGTGCTCCAAATATTCTCTGAAGTAGAATTGGCGGAAAAAGGCCCCATGATCAAAAACCCGGATATTTGGGTAACGCCTCCTCACGGTATGCGGGCGCAGCGCATGGATCATTTGCTGTTGTACGGGCCAAACATTGCCGAGGCGGAAAGTTTTTGTAAATGGGTACTTGGCATGTATGTGCCCGAGGTATGCAACAATCCCGATGGGAGCCGACTTGGGGCGTGGATAACCGGCAGCAACAAGCCGCACGATATCGCGTTTGTAGAGTTCCCCGAGTCGGGCAGGATGCATCACATTGGATTTTACCTCAACGACTGGACAGAGATAGGTAACGCCGCCGACTGGATTGCCATCAATCACCTTAAGTTAGACATTGGGCCTACCCGCCACGCAATCACGCGCGGCCAGTCGATATATTTCTGGGAACCCAGCGGTATACGTATTGAGGTTTATGCCGGGGGATACACGGCTTATCCAGACCATCCCCAGCGTGTATGGGACGCATCCCAAATTGGACGCGGCTTGTTCTATTACAGTGGCGAGCTAATCCCAAGTTTCTTCGAAAATGTAACCTAAATGCCTGTTCTTTCCCCCGCAAGCTCTATGCGGGTTTTTTTATAGAAATGTGCCTACTAACTAATCACGAATATTTTTAAACACCCCAACGTACCAATAATTGTCCGTTTATTTATTACAGAACATGTGCTATGATGCTAGCACATAAATGATTCATTAGTATGTAATTGACATAAACAGGGGGGTGTAGCGGAAGTGGCGAAGGATTTGCGTGAAATAAACAATGCGTTCGCTCGTGGCAGAGAACTCCGTCAGGATAATGCCAATATTCCGCCAAGTCGTCCTGCGCCAGGATACCCCACGGCGAACTATCCAACACCCCCACTGGCGCAATATGTGCCCGCTAATCAACCAAATCAGGCGCCGCAGGACGATTTTTCCATCTTCGGATCGCGCGTACAGCAGCCGCGAGTTAGCATAGATACTCAACAGATATACCGCGATCAAAGCCAACTCGCAAGGCAACAGCAACAAGTATATGGCGGGCAAACACAGGGTTCTGCCCAGCCGCCCGCCTATCAAGGGCCGGTACAACAACCAATGCCGCCACAGGCCAATCATATGCAAACACAAAGTTCTGCTCAACCGCCCACCTATCAAGGGCCGGTACAACAGCCACGGGATTTTACACGGCAGGGAGGACCTCCACAAGCCTACCACGATCCCGCGCAGCGCGCAGACCGTTCCGCAGATTTTCGCAGAGTTGAGCCTACTCCGCAGACAGCGCCTTCAAGCCAAAATTATGTACAGCGGTCGGATTATCGTTCTCCTCTCGAACTTCAAAATATCCAGCGAGCAGGTCCCTCGCCGATGCCAGTTGCTCAAGGATACAAAGCATATCAGAATACAACAGTTCAGCAGAGTTATCAACAACCATCAGCCGAATTTAGAACCGCCGCTCCCGCGCGGTATGAAGAACCACGAAACGCCCCTCCTCCGCAGACGAGGTACGAAGAGCCAAGAAACAATCCTCCTCCGCAGACGAGGTATGAAGAGCCAAGAAACAATCCTCCTCCGCAGACGAGGTATGAAGAGCCAAGATATAATCCTCCTCCGCAGACGAGGTATGAAGAGCCAAGATATGACCCAGTTCCCGCGCGGTATGAAGAACCACGATATGACTCTCCAGTTCCCGCGAGGTATGAAGAACCACGATATGACTCTCCAGCTCCCGCGCGGTATGAAGAACCACGAAACGCCCCTCCTCCGCAGACGAGGTATGAAGAGCCAAGATATAATCCTCCTCCGCAGACGAGGTATGAAGAGCCTCAAGCGCAAAATACCACTCCAGCGGGCCGTCGCCCGACGATCTTGTCTGTGGTTTATGAGGTGAACTCGAATAAACCGCAATAAAATAATATAACACGGCCTCTATCCGCCGTGTTTTTTAGTCGATTATATATCTAGATCCAAGTGCCGACGCATCAAAAGTTTATTGGCCCCGCGCCACATCTTGATTGTAGATTCATCCGCGCGCAGTTTAAATACGGCTGACAAATTCGCGCCAAACTCATACTCCATCGCGTTTAACACAGCAAGCGTGACTCTCGTCGAGTTCGCTGCGCGACAATTATCGCAAGCGACACCTTCTTCACCAAACCATATTCTGGGCGCTTCGCCGTTTAATGGCGTGTCTGCCACTGGGTCGTTCGAGGGAGTCCGCGTTTGCCCTCGCAAAATCTCGCCGCACGCGCAAACGTTTAGCTCTGGAGTAAAACCGTGCAACTGCAAAAATTTTGTTTCAAACGCGGCCGCGATTAACTCTGGCGGCGTGCCATTGCCTTTGCACAGCGCGGACAACGTGAGCAGCAACAGATGCAAAATATCGTCAGCCTGTGTGCCATATGGCACCGTTTTATCCGCTAATTTGCAAAAGTAACACGCAAGTACAAGACTGTCAAAATCGCGCCTAATGGCATAAAAGTTGTCAATAACATCTGATTGCGACACGGTTAAATAGTTCCCGCCGTCGTATAATACGAGGTCGCTATATGTAAACAGCTGGGCGCTTGCCAAAAACTTGCTTTTTGGTTTACGCGCGCCTATAGCTGTAATAGTTATCTTACCATATTCCTTGGCAAAAAATGTTAAACGTTTGTTCGTTTCGCCATGTTCCGACTCGCGAATGACCAATCCTCTAACCTTTTTAATGCTCATTCTTTACTTTTTGTTCCGCTTTGTAGAGCAAATAGGCATCAACGCTGCCATACTTTTGGAAAAGCTGCCAATAATACTCCTGCTGTGACACCATAACTCCCCCTTCAGCCTGTGGCGCAACTCTCTAATTTGCAGCCTGTCGCGAACAACGTAAAGTACCCCACAGGTTTAATGTCTCCCAAGCCACACTCAATATGTCACAGAAAATATGGTTTGGCAGATATTAGGTAAACCAACTGACATTCTAATTTTATACCACGGCATGAGTTACGTCAATGGGAAAATTTTCTGTCGCTAACATATGAAGATTGCAAGTTTAATTGTCCTATCCAAAATGCCAATATCTGTAAGCTAAAATCTGTTCAGTAGAGGAGTCAAGGGTAGGAGGAAGATTTTTTTGAGGAGCTCTTCCTCAAAAAAA
>JAISGK010000019.1 GCA_031263155.1 Clostridiales bacterium | reverse complement strand
CACATCGACCTCTCCGTCTGGCATAATTATTTCGGGGCTCAATAACTTCAGGTGTCGCTTCCCTTTCGGCTCATATGCTCTCTGACCTACGCTTAAACCTAATGTTACCACTTCGGCTCCAAGGTCTCGATACAGGCGGCTGGCTGTTCCTTACCTGGCAGGCTTATGTTCCTGCTATACGTTGATAGCTTACAATGCTCCCAGCCTTCGGCTGGTTTACAGTGGAATGGTTTCTCCATTCACAGTTCGCGCCTTGCAGGTATTATATCACGTTTTGGGTTTTTATGCCAGTTTTCTGCCACTTTTAGTTTTTAAGCAGCCCCTAATTAATTCTTTTAGCTGTCCGATTTCGTTTGGGAGGCGACCTGAAAAATTATTACCCCACAGCAATAAAACCTTTATGTCTTTCCAGTTGGAGATTTTCGATGAAAGCTCCCCAGAAAATTTATTTTCAGATAGGTCTAAGTTTTGCAGCTTTGTAAGATCATAGATTTCTTTTGGTAAACTGCCAGAGAGATTGTTTTTCGCAAGATACAAAAAACGCAGGTCGCTTATATTGCCAATGGCGGGTGGTATGTGTCCTGTCAAACTTTGTCCGGTTAACCCGATAGCGGTGATATCCGCCAGATCCGTTTTACTTGTTAGGCTGTTAATAGATTTTCCTTGTTTATTAAGGATATCCTCAACAGCGTTCATGAACCAATATTGCCCGTCGCAGTCGCGCAAAAAAGATTCCGCAAAAGGAGTCTGCGGATTGGGGGTAAGGTTAGCCGCTTGAGTCAAGAAGGGATTTGAAAAGGAGATGCTGGTGAAGGTAAGTGTGAACAGAATTTTGTCTCCAGCGGCATAGCAATTCCTCCTGCCCGATTGCTATGCCATATTATAACAAAACTGTAGACTATCTCCCCGAACGATCTGTTAACTATCTGGGCGGTCTGTACACAGTGCCCACCCCTGCGAAATTTTGTTGCCAACGTCGGTATTTCAAGGTTTTCACGTGCCCTTGTTATGTTAATTCCGGAATCCAGGATACCAACGCAGATGAGAATTTGAATAAGTTCGGCTTATTCGAGTCCGTACAGCACGGGTAATTTGACGTGGGATGGATACCGCTCGCTGTGATAAATGGTCTGCGTGGCTTTAACAGGCTTAGGGTCTTCGTAGGGGTTAACGCCGGTGTTCGTGTTGGGGAAAGCTTCCATCAGCTCACTGGAAGAAATGTCTACGCGTATGCGATGCCCCTTGGAAAATACCATTGCGTTGAAGTACATCTCCATCTCATATTTTTCAACCTTACCGGGGGTAAGCAGCTCTGGTTTATCCCAACCCCGGCGAAACTCGGCGCGCAACAGGCCAAAGGAAATATTACGGGCGACGCCTTTCTCATCCACGTCGGAAACACGCACATAAAAATCGGTGTCCGGCGCGCTGGACGCGGCATATAGTTCCGTGTAAAGCGGGCCGGCAATGGCAACGTCATTCTCCAGCGTGGGAGAATCGTATACCAATACATCCCCGCGAATCTGTCGGCTGTTGCAGTGATAAGGGCACACCAGCCCGTCGTCTGTGCCGTCGCCCTCTCCGCCGCAAGGGAATTCCGGGTCGTAGACGTAACTGTCCGTGTCGCTTTCTTCGGGCGCTTTAAGCACAATTATTCCGTCGCCGTTGAGAGAATTGGCGTGGCCTTTGCTAAACAGGTACAAGTTAACAAGTTTGGCCTCGGTGGGTAGCCAGTCGCTTGAAGAGCGCCATTGGTTCTCTCCCGTTACATAGTAGGTGGCTCGGGGCTTTTGATCCTCTCCGTTTTTAACCCCTTTTAGGTACAGATCAAACCAACGGATAATACGCGTGTCAAAATCGTAGTCTACCGCGTTGTCGCCAAACTCCAGGTCCATACAATCTCTCCAGGCGTTAAGCCCGTGCGGCCAAGGCCCAAGCACTATACGTCGGCCGGGTTTGTCCAATTTCGTTAAAAACCGCCAAGTTTCTTGAACGCCCAGCGCGTCGCCGTCAAACCAGCCAGACATAATCAGCATGGGTATCTGAATATTTTCCGCGTGGGCGGTGTTGTCGCTGTGACGCCAAAAGTCGTCATAGTGGTAATGCTGCGCCCATAAGTCCCACGGGCCAGAGGGGCAATCAATAATCTTCTGCGGGATATCGGTAATAGGGCGGACGCGTACCGCCTTAAGCGGGTTAATACTGACACCGGCGAATACATCGTAATCTACCCGGTTAGATACGCTCTGGGCCAGCGTCCAGCACAAAAGAGGCCATGAGCATATGACACCGCCTTTACGCGCGGTGTCATAGAAGGGCGAGCCTACGTTCACCTCGCTTATAGCCGTTTTCAGATGTGGGTTGCCCGCTGTGGCGGCGGCGGTAGTGGTGTAGCCAAGGTAACTGGCGCCCCACATGCCAATATTGCCGTTACTCCACGGTTGAGCCGCTATCCAGTTAAACAGATCGTCAGCGTCCTCGCGCTCATGATGGAAGGGTTCCAATATACCGCCAGAGTCGCTGCGCCCCCTCACATCCTGAATTACGAAAGCATAACCCCTGGTTACCCAGTGCCAACAACGGTCTATGTCCCTTTCTTTACCATAGCAGGTGCGAACCACAATGGCGGGTACTTTGTCATCCAGGCCGATACCCTGCGGCAAAAACACCTCGGTAGCCAATTTAACGCCATCCTTACAGGGCACAAAAATGTTCCCCAAGTGATTCACTCCATACTCTACCCGAGAGAGCAGAGGGTCTTCGAATTTGGCCAATGGAGAGACACCCTCATATCCCTCCAGCACTGTTACTTCAGAGCAGATACGCCCCGGGTTGGAAAATCCAACAACCTTTCCGTCTACCGTCAGGATATCAATGCAGCCGGCAGATTTTCGCTGGGCCCACAGCTGAACCGTCACTTGCTTGCCCAAGGCTTCGCCAGAAAAGGTTATGTAACGGCTGTATTCCTTATTATTGCTCAACTTTACGCGGTCTTCGTTCCATTCACAGCCCGTATAAGCCTCTAGCTCACTGAATATTTTCGCGTAATCTACCATGGTAATAAGGATACCGCCGCTCCGGCCTGGGTCGCGTATCTTCAAAGGATGCTCTTTCAGTTGAGCGCGGGTTTTACGATCTACCTCACACATAACGGCCTTGCCTTTGCGGAAGACGATCTTTCCATTGTAAACGCCAGAAAAGTAGGTATTAAAGACCTGGTCAGTCAAATAATTCGACATATTTTTATACTCCCTTCCCCTTCCCCTTCCCGTTTGATACTAAATCGATATCAGTTAGCTGATATATATCAGTTAGCTGATATCAAGCAATCGGGCGCGCAATGCCGTCTCTACGACATATCAACATCTACTTCCCCAGTCCATTCCATAATTTATTCTAAAAAGCAACGCACGGAGTGGCCATCGCCCAAATCAGTGATGCCCGGGGCCTGGCGGCGGCACTGTTCAGAGGCGTTCTCACAACGCGGAGCGAAACGGCAGGCGGGCTTTGGGTCTATAGGGCTAGTCAGCTCGCCCTCCAGCAGGATGCGTTCTTTTTTGCCATGGATACTGGGCACAGGTATAGCGGACATCAGCGCCTTTGTATATGGATGCCTTGGATTTTTAAAAAGCTCCTCGGTGTGGGCTTTCTCCACCATCTCTCCTAAATACATCACCAGTACCTCGTGAGAGATATGTTTCACCACGGCCAAATCGTGGGTGATGAACATGTAGGTGTACCCAAAACGCTGTTGGAGCGTTTTTAACAGATTGAGTATCTGCGCCTGTATGGATACGTCCAATGCGGATACAGGCTCGTCACAGACGATAAAATCCGGGTTTAGCGCCAAAGCGCGCGCGATGCCGATACGCTGCCGCCGCCCACCATCCAGCTCATGGGGATAACTGTTGACAAACCGCTCAGACAAACCCACGGTATTCATGATCTCGTAAACCTTTTCCTCTCGCTCTGCCCCATGGCTCACCTGGTGGATTTTTAGCGGCTCGATAATGGTATCAAAGGTGGTCATGCGCGGGTTTAAAGACGAAAACGGATCTTGAAATATCATTTGTATACGCTGTTGCATGGGTTTAAGCTGACGCTTATCTTTAAGCGCGGTCAACTCTGTTCCCTCAAAGAGGATGGAACCGGCGGTAGGCTTTAGCAGCATGGCCAGCAAGCGCCCCAGGGTAGACTTGCCACAGCCGGATTCGCCTACGATACCAATGGTACCGCCTCGGCTAATCTCAAAATCCAGCCCATCTACAGCGTGAAGCTCTCCAGTGGAAACAGTGAAATATTTTTTCAAACCACTCACTTTTATCAAGGGATCAGACATACTTCTTCACCTCTTGCCCTGGCAACTTGCCTTCGTAGATTAAGCACCGCGCGAAATGCCCAGGTTCGATCTCGTTGTTGTTGGGAATTTGTTCGGAGCAGACCGGTCGGGCATATTTACAGCGGGGATGGAACTTGCACCCAACAGGCAGATCGGCGGGGTCAGGCATCATGCCCTCAATTGAAGACAGAAACTCCACGTCCTTCTCTATATCGGGCAGCGAGCCGAACAAGCCATTGGTGTAAGGGTGCCGGGGGTTGTCATATATCTGCTCCAGCGAACCGCTCTCCACGATCTCGCCAGCATACATAATGGCAACCTTGTCGCATATCTCTGACACTATACCCAAATCGTGAGTGATCATCACTATGGCGGTGTTCAGTTTATTTTTTAGCTCCTTCATCAGTTCCAGCACCTGAGCCTGTATAGTCACATCCAAAGCGGTAGTAGGCTCGTCGGCAATCAGCAATTTGGGGTTGCAGGCCAGTGCGATAGCTATAACTACCCTCTGCTTCATCCCGCCAGAAAACTGGTGCGGATACTCAAACGCGCGATCAGCCGGGATACGCACCGTCTCCAACATTTTGACGGCCTCTACCTTGGCCTCCTGCCTGGTGATGTTTCTATGGTTGCGAATCGCCTCGGCAATCTGCTCTGTGACCGTCATCGTCGGGTTTAGGGAGGTCATCGGATCCTGAAAGATCATCGATATCTTATTGCCACGCACTTTGCGGTACTCACTTTCTTTCAGCAACCGCAAATCCTGTCTGTCAAAAATGGTGGCGGAGCTTTCCGTCTTACCCGGCGGGCTGGGTACCAACCCCAAAATCGCAAGCGCGGTAGTAGTCTTGCCTGCTCCCGTTTCGCCCACGAGGCCCAGGGTTTCGCCCTCCGCCAGAGAAAGGCTGACGCCGTTTACGGCGTGGACAACGCCGTCGTCGGTATAGAAGCGAACGGTTAAATCTTGTACATCCAGCAGCTTGTCTCGGTCATTTTCCATGCGTCACCTCTTCATCCTAGGATCCAGCGCGTCACGCAAGCCATCGCCCAACAAGGTAAGGGAAACAACGGTAAGCACTATGGCAATGCCCGGGAAGGTTGTCAGGTAGGG
The DNA here is from genome assembly GCA_031263155.1 of Clostridiales bacterium. Lineage (GTDB taxonomy): Bacteria > Bacillota > Clostridia > Lachnospirales > WQUN01 > JAISGK01. Next base: position 12,431 of record JAISGK010000019.1, on the reverse strand, counting down.
TTGATCCCTAATATAATTGCGTCCGGCGGCCAACATGGCTCCCCACTCCGGCGCGGGGGCCTGGATACCGATGCCGATAAAACTTAGGCCGCTAATGGCCATAATCTCCCCGGCCACCGAACTGACGATCTGTGAGATAAGGGGGCTAAGGGCATTGGGCAAAGCGTGCTGTACCACTATTCGCAGGGAACCCGCGCCCATACCCTTCACCGCGTCGATGTACTCGTTGCGCATAACAGAAAGCATTTGCCCGCGCACAATACGAGCGATACCGGGTATGCCGCTGACAGACATCGCGATAACGAGGTTGGATGCCGTCGGCTGCATCACCGACACCAGCGTGATCATCAGCAACATTGAGGGTATAGCCATAAATACGTCGGCCACCCGCATGATAACACTATCAATAACGTTTCCATAATAGGCGGCCACCGCCCCGATAATAATACCCAAAACACTTGAGAATACCGTTGCGGCTAGGGCGATGGAGATGGAGGTACGCCCTCCCCAGATAATGCGGTTAAGGATATCCCGGCCCAGCTCATCAGTGCCCAGCACATGCCGTTCGGTAGGCAACTGGCGAATCGCTTCCAAATCGGGCTGTATCACATTGGTCTCATAATTTAGATAAAAGGGGGAGAGAAAACAGGCCAGCAAAATAATGGCAAACATTGCCATTCCAATGACGGCGGAACGGTTACGGCGCATACGCGTCCAGGCGTCTGTCCATAAACTCCTTTTTTTTCGGTGCGGACGTACCGCTTCAGTTTGCCCCACTGACTGCCACCTCCTTTTTCAGCTTTCTTTTGCGCGGATGAGAATAAATGGATCGGATCCTGGGGTCCACCAGACCATAGCACAAGTCCGCCAGCAGGTTGCCTACCGCGATCAATACGGTCGATATTAGCACCCCCGCCATGATGGTAGGCACGTCCTTTTGGCGCAAGGCGTCCAGCGTCATCTTGCCCATGCCGTTAATGCCAAACAACTGCTCCAATATAACAGACCCGCCGAAGAAGGTTCCTATATTCATCCCTATAGAAGTGATCAGCGGCATTAAGGCGTTTCTCAGCGCGTGCCTAAAAAGCACCACGCGTTCCGGGCATCCCTTGGCCCGCGCCATGCGGATGTAGTCTTGCCTAATAGTCTCCAGCACCATATTGCGAATATAGCGAGAGCTACCGCCCCAACTGCCAAAGCAGCTACAGCAAAGCGGCAGTATCCAGTGGGCGGGGGTGTCGAAGCCGTTACTTGGCAGCAACCCCAGTTTGACGGAGAATAGCAGTATGAGCAGCAAACCCAGCCAAAACGAGGGCATAGAACTCATCATTAGCGCCAACACGCGAGAGATGTTGTCAAACCAGCTGTTTTGCTTTACCGCGAGCAAAACCCCCAGCGGAATGGCAATGAGATATGTCAGAATCAAGGATCCGAAAGCGATGATCACCGTAGCCATCAGACGCACGGCAATCATGTTTGCTACATATTGCTTGGTGGTGTAGGATTTTCCCAGGCTGCCCCTTAAAAGACCGCCCATATAATTTAAATATTGCATCCCCAGCGGCTGATCAAGGCCATATTCCGCCTTAAAAGCCGCAACCGTCTCTTCTTTGGCGTTCATGCCAAGGGCGATCTTTGCTGGGTCGCCGGGGCTTAGGCCAACCATAAAAAACACGATGATCGACACCGCGATTAGGATGGGGATCATTTGCAGTAGTCGTTTGAAGATATACCGGATCATGTTGGCAACTCCTTACCGTGCCGTAATCATAGCGCCATGCCCCCTTTCGTTAAAAACAGGGGGCTTTAGGGCGCTATGGTCAAATAAACGCTACTGAGCCATTATTTGCTGTATTTAGCGGCGCGGAAAGAGATAATGCCGCTGGGGTGTATATCAACACCTGTCAGGGCAGTGTCATAGGCATAGTCCGCATATCTCCCATAGGTGGGGAACAGGGGAACTTCTTGCCAGGCAATATCTTGTAACTCACGGCAGCAGGCTATGATCTCGGCCTCGTCGGCACTGGTCTTTGCGGTTTCGTACAGCTCATCGCATTTGGGGTTGTCATAAAAAGCGATGTTCATTTCTCCGTAGCTGCCGGTCCAGTAGCAGGCGGCGGCGGACAGCGGATCGCCCGTCACTTCGCTCCAACTGCCGGTTAGCATTTGGTATTCCTGGTTCATCATCAAGTTCAAGAAAGTCCCAAACTCGTAGTTCTCAAGCGTAACCTTTACGCCGATAGAGGCGAGGTCAGCCTGATAAGCCTGCATAACCGGGTCGTCGCCGCTGTAACCGGCCACAATAAACTCCAGTGGATTGCTCTCGTCATAACCCTCGGCCGTCAACAACTCCCTGGCTTTATCCAAGTCATAGTTGATGGCGTATTGGGACGAATTATGATATACCGTGCCTGGGGTAAACATGCTGTCTATAACAAAATCATTGTTGGCGGAAAGGGCCATGTAGCCTTCCTTATTGTACGCAAGGGCCATAGCCATCCGCACGTTCACATTATCGAAAGGCGCAGCGGAGGTGTTCATACACACGAATGCGGTTCTGGTGCTGGGTCCTTCGTAGGTCGAAATCGCGCTGTTAGACTGGGCGCGTTGATAGTCGCTGTAGCTGATGCCGCTGAATTGGGCATCACCGGCTTCAACGGCCATGTATTTGGCGGCAGTTTCTGAGATACCCTTATAAGTGAGCTTGCCTATGCCGGCCTTTTCGAATGGGTATTCGTCCCAGGCCTGCAAAACGACCCTTTCGCCGGGCACATATTCGGCAACCTTGTACGGGCCTGTGCCAATGGGGGTATTGGCATAAGCCTCGCCGGCGCTCTCACAGTAAGATTTGTCCAACACGGGGATAGCGCTTAGCCCGCGTAAGAAGCTATTGTCCGGCTCTTTCAAAGTGATGGTAACTACATTGCCATTGCTGCTCAAGCTTTCGATCTTTCCCCAGGTAGAGGCCATCTCGGGCACATTCTCAAGCCTGCCAAGGGCGTATTCCAGGTCTTCAATCTCCATCGGCTCGCCGTTGTGAAAAACGAAGCCTTCGCCCATGGTCAGCTCAATGGTGACGCTGTCGGGCTGCTCCCAAGAAGCGGCCGCGCCGGCAATCAGTTCAAACTTGCTGTCCACATTAATAATGTTATCATAAACATGGCTCATGATGCTTGAGGTATCGGTATAGTTGGCTATGGAGGGATCCAAGTTGTTGCCTACCTCACTCAATACCACAGTGATCTCTCCGGCGCCGGCTTTTTGGCCGCAACCTGCCAGAAGGGTTAGCCCTATAACAAAGGCCGATATAATCGCGAGTGTGCGTTTCATACAATCTTCCTCTTCTATAATTTTTACTTCCAGATCTGGCCAAAAACACGCAACCAGTTTTCGCCCAAAATCTTTTTTATGTCACTGTCGGTGTAACCGCGCGCCACCAATCCACGGGTAATATTGATGAAAGAGCGATAGTCCTTCAGTCCGCGCACCCATTCGGTAGACGGGCCGTCGCCTGGGGCAAAGCCCATACTGGGGGCGACATACCTTTTAAAGGTTAGGGCCATCCATTTCGTTTGTGGCATTGGCCAATCGGTACCTATACCCACGTGGTCTATCCCGGTCAGTTTCACCACATAGTCTATATGATTCAAGAGATGATCAACAGTGGTGTTTTCTGGATTTTTGGCGATGAACCATGGCATTGCAAAAATGCCAACGACACCCCCAGTCGCCGCTATAGCCAAAATTTCTTCGTCGCTTTTGCAGCGCTCGTGAAAGAAAATCTTCTCCACGCCGGTATGGCTGGCGATGACAGGGGCTTTGGAGTATTTGCAGGCGTCTAGCGTGGTGCCCTTGCCGCAATGTCCGGTGTCCACCACAATGCCCAGCTCGTTGCACTTCTCCACAAATTGAACGCCAAATTTAGACAGCCCGGCAGCGTTTGGTTCCATACAGCCGGCGCCGATCAGATTATGGTTGTTGTAGGTCAACTGCTGTACCCGCAAACCAAAATTATAAAGCAGCTCCAGCAATGCTAGATCCTTGCCATATCCCAAGGCTTCTTGGCTGGTGATTATGCCCGCTTTGGTTCCTTCGTATTTGCACTGGCGAACCTCTTCCACCGATGTGCATTTTTTTAACCATGGCTTTTTGTCAAACTCTTCCTGCAAGGCCACGGCAGACCACAAAGCCTCTTCCCTACTGGAAACGCTGATTTGACGACAGCCGCCGGTAAGGCCGCTTTCGTACCAGCAATCCCGATATAGATCGGCGTATTTCCCGTCGATCATGCGGCGGTGGATAGCGCGCTCGATGTAGCCGCACTGAGCCGTTTCGTCATTTGGGCACGCCTGCCGCGCCAACGAAAGCAACTCATCTTCCGCCTGTTCGGGCAAGGAGTATGTGCCCACCGGCCCCTGAAAGAGCATGTCCAGAATGACGCTCTCTTCATGGAGCGTTTTGGCTCGCTGTTCCTGCTCATCAGTCAGGTTAAAGCCGTACAGCGGCTCTATCATTGTTCGCCTCCCTTAGTCTGTTTCGCCTCTACACGGCACGCGATATAGTTAGCGGCGGCAAGATCCTCCACCGCCAGCCCCAGCGCCTCAAATACGGTAATCTCTTCCGGCGCGGCGCGACCGGGCAGTTCGCCGGACAAAATTTGACCGACCTCGCCCAATAGATGTCCCTCGCCAATTGCGCCCTCCTTTAAAGGAATAATAAAATCGCCGGATTCGCGCGTTACCGATTCGATACTGTCTCCAAAGAAACGCGCGCGTCGCACAAGCTCGGTGTCCAGTTCGCGGTCGGCGGCGGCGCAAGCGCCCACGGCGTTAATATGAGCGCCCAAAGAAACATATCGACTAAACAAAACAGGTTGTCTGGCCGCAGTAACTGTGCAAATAATATCCGCTCCAGATACGGCTCGTTCGGGGTCGCCGCCGCAATCATAAACCGGGATGCCATATTTAGCCTGCATCTTTTTTGCGTACAAGGCGGCTGCGGCTTTATCTATATCCCACACGCGCACCTCGGTAATTTTTCTCACCAGGCTAATCGCCTCCAGATGACGCCGGGCTTGCAAACCAGAACCCATCACGCAAAGGATGTGGGCGTCTTCTCTTGCCAGGGCGTCAGTGGCCACAGCGCTGACAGCGGCGGTACGTATACCTGTTATTGCCTCGCCGTCTACTACCGCTTTCAAGCTGCCTGTCTCTGTTTCAAACAGAACGACCACCCCTTGATGGGAAGGTAAACCTTTTTGATAGTTGGATGGAAACACGGTAATGATCTTGGCTCCGGCAACCTGCCGCGATGTAAGCGCCGAAGGCATAACCCCCAGTATCTTTTTTTCTCCGATTTTCATGGCGGTGCGCAGCACCTGAATCGCCTCTCGGCGGGAATATTCTATCAGGGTTTTACGCATCAAATCGATACAATTTTTCATAAGCAGTTCTTTCTCAACGATATCCCTATTAACGAACAGCATAATCCAGATACCAAAAGCATATTATTGTGGTTTTTTTGGTATCGTCCTCCCTTTCTATTTTTTTATTTGACGCTGGTGTCGTTTTTGGCTTTATCTACCCATTTCATATCCTAAAGATATGTACTGGTATTTCGTACCATACCGCTCAGTGCCTCCTCTCCCCAATAATAAGTATAAAACATTATCTCTTAAAATTCACTAATTATTTTGATATTTTTATTTTTGGCCTAATGTTGTTCGGCATTGCGGGTTTCGACTTGACATGAAGACAGTGCTATTATAGTATTTAACGTATAAATTTGCATGGGAGATAAAGATGCCGCCACTTACCGTTCCCGCAGCAATGCCGGAGGATTTGGAAATAGATCGCAAACTGAGACCATCTACGTTTGACGGCTACATAGGGCAAGACAATGTAAAGCGCAACCTTATGATTTTTATTGAGGCCGCCAAGCGACGCAACGAGCCTTTGGATCACGTGTTGCTTTACGGCCAGCCTGGGCTGGGCAAAACAACCTTGTCTAACATCATAGCGCAAAATATGGGCGCGCAAATCAAATCCACCTCTGGCCCCGCCATAGAACGCCAGGGGGATATGGCCGCCATTCTTAACGAACTAAACGAAGGCGACGTTCTTTTCGTAGACGAGATACACAGGCTTAACCGCGTGGTGGAAGAGATCCTGTACCCCGCCATGGAAGATTTCGCGCTTGACATAGTGATTGGCAAAGGGCCATCGGCAAAAAGCATACGGTTGGACCTGCCGCGCTTTACTCTCATAGGGGCGACCACGCGCATGGGATTGCTCTCGGCGCCGCTGCGCGACAGATTTGGCGTTATTAACCATCTTGAGCCGTATCGTGTGGATGAACTTAAAGTGATTGTTCAACGTTCGTCCTCTGTGCTAAGCATAGAGATAGCGGATGAAGGCGCGACAGAGATATCACGCAGGGCGCGAGGCACCCCGCGCATCGCCAACCGGTTGCTTAAGCGCGTGCGCGACTTCGCCCAAGTGCGATATGACGGAATAATTGATGAAAAGGTCGCGCGCGAATCGCTGGATATGCTAGAGGTTGATACGCTGGGGCTAGACTTGTTGGATAAAAAACTGCTTAATTCTATCATTCACAAATTTGGAGGAGGACCCGTGGGCCTGGAAACGCTGGCGGCGTCTATAGATGAAGACGCTGGCGCGCTGGAGGATGTGTCTGAACCGTATTTGCTGCAATTGGGGCTTATACAACGCACGCCTCGAGGGCGTATCGTCACCGAGGCGGGGTATAAGCATATGCGCGTATGACACAAGGCATAAAAATCACCTTGTTAAATTCTCAAACGTGCGTTTTCACAAAAAGGTTTTGCTCTCGTAGGGGCGCGCACTGCGCGCCCGTGAGGTAACCGGGCAATTACCAAGGACTCACACCAATATCGAATAACGGGTGATTGCCGAGAAGACGCGCGGGCGCGCACTGCGCGCCCCTACGAGAGCGTACCCACTGACCGCTTTACACCCATACCAAATTTTAAAAACGCATGTTTAGAGTTGAATTGATTTGTTCGCTACACCCTAAACAACTCGCGCACTTCTTCCTCACTCATGGTGTTGATAAACTGCTCGCCCTCTGTGATGACGCTGTCCACCAGGTTTTTCTTTTTACCGTGCAGCTCCAAAATTTTTTCTTCAACGGTATCTTTGGCCACAAGGTTGAACACCTGCACGCTATTCTTTTGCCCAAACCGGTGCGCGCGATCAGAGGCTTGATCCATAACGGCAGGGTTCCACCACATATCATAATGTATAACCACATCCGCTCCGACCAGGTTAAGTCCCGCGCCCCCAGCTTTAAGCGATATCAAAAACAGTTCATTTTCGCCATCGTTAAAACGCTGCGCCATATCCATGCGATCTTTGGACGGCGTTGAACCATCCAAGTAAAAGTAGTTAAACCCTAACGCGTCCAGCATCTTTCTCAATATGCTCAACATAGATGTAAATTGCGAAAACATCAGTAGCCTGTGCCCACTCTCCACCGTCATTTGTATGGTCTCAAGCGCAAGATTAAGTTTGCCGCTGCCCTCCTGATATCCGTCCACAAACAACCCCGGGTGACAGCAAATTTGCCGCAGTTGTGTCAAGTCAGCCAATATGCGCATACGCTTTTGCGCAAAACTGCCGCCGCGCGGATCTTCCAAGTCGCCGCGCGCCTTTAACAGTTGCGCCAGGTACAGCTTCTTTTGCTCGGGCAAAAGCTCCGCGTACAATGTAGTTTCCGACTTTTCCGGCAGTTCTGTCAGCACATCTTTTTTTAGGCGACGCAATAAAAATGGGGATATCTGCTTGCGCAGAGCGCTTGAGCGCTCGCTGTCGCCATTTTTTATTATCGGCGTTTCGTACAGCTTGGTGAACTTGTGCGAGGTATGCAAATAGCCCGGCATAATAAAGTCGAATATAGACCATAACTCTGTCAATGAATTTTCTATCGGCGTGCCTGTAAGCGCGAAACGATTTTTTGCCTTTATCTCCTTTACGCTTTTGGCGTTTTGCGTCAGCGGATTTTTAATGTTTTGCGCTTCGTCCGCTACTATTGTTTCAAACTTTATGCTTGCGTAGTTGTCTATATCACGCTTTAGCATGTCGTAGGTGGTAATGTACACGTCCGCTGGCTGCCGCAATTGTTCTCTTCGCTTTTCGGCAAGCCCAGAAATCACTTGCGTCGTAAGCTTTGGGGCAAATCGCGCTATCTCGTTTTCCCAATTGTACAGCAGCGATGTAGGGCACACCACCAAATTTTTTTGTTCGTCGGCTATAGTCGCCGTTATAAACGCGATCACTTGAATCGTTTTGCCCAGGCCCATATCGTCCGCCAGTATGCCGCCAAACCCATAATAAGACAGTACCCTCATCCAGCAATACCCCGTTTTTTGATACTCGCGCAACACATTGTTAAGCTCTGGCGGTACTTCAAAATCCAGATCCTTATAGTGTTTAAAATCGCTGGACAATTTTTCAAATTCTGTGTCGCGCTCTGTATCCACTTTCTCTTCGGTAAGTTTGTCAAGGTACAGCGCGCGGTATTTGGGCAGCAACGCTTTGCCGCCATGAATCTCTTTTTTACTTAAGTCAAGGGAGTCTATCAGCTCGGACATCTCACGAACCTGCTCATCCGCAAGGTCTATGAACCGTCCGTCTTTCAGCCTGTGAAATTTACGTTTCGCTTTCATGCTCTCGATGGCTTCCATCAGATCGGAAAAAGAAAATTCTGACTGTTCTATTGTGAGCGCAAGCATATTGCCTGAAATTCGTAATCCAAGTTTGGCCGATAGAGGATGGGTCTTTTTACGCTCCAGCTCGTCCGTAACAAATATCTCAGCGTTTCTTATACCGTTCATTCCGCCCGTTATAAAGCGATATACTGTTTCGTCGCCGGTCATGACATATAACGAGCGCTTATTGTCTGGCACAAAGCCGTACAGCAAAAGCTGGCGAGTAACACGGTACTCTTCCGGCAAGTCGCGCAGGACTGGCGCGGTAGATGCCCTTAACGGGTTTATCTCCACTGTGCCGTAACAGAATTTAACCTCGCACACGACATCCTTTTCATCGGCGTCAAAGTAGAGCCGCGTAACCATGGAATCAGACACGTACATCTCTTCTTCGCCTTTTACCTCACGTATCAAACCCACGCGCGTTAAAAATGGCAAGATTACCTGCCCAAACCTCATTCTGTGCTCGCCTACAAAGGATAAATACGGCGTATTGGCTTTATCCAAATATTGCAATATCATTGTGAGGGCTTCGCCCTTATCCATCTCCACGCGGTATATGAAAGGCGTAAGAAGTATATACTTAAATTTTGCGCCAGTGAATTGTCTAAACTCCCTCTTCTCGCCAAGCAACCGTATTTCATTAGGCAGATGCTCTATTGCGAATGTAATGGGAGGCTGCTCATCCAAGACACGCGCCATAGACGTGGCGGACACAGTTGAGGATATTTCCAATTCCTTATTTATAAAGATGGAGAAAAATTCGTCGGTGTTACGGGAGGTTAGGTCGAAGCGGCGTGTTTGCTCTCGCGCAGAATAATAAGAGTAATAATTGTGTGACGATTGCTGAGACACATCGTTTATCAGCGTCACTTCTTTTACTAAAAAATTAACCAGGTCGCGACAATTGGGGTCAAAAACAGAGGATGCGTGTCGAAATGAAAATTTGCCGTACGAAGCGGTTTGTTGACTTTTTACATTAGAAACAAATTCGTTTATGTTTTTAATAACATACATACGCTTTACGCCGATGGTAAAGCTCACATATAAACTGCTATTTTCGATGTACAATTTTGGTTCTACACGCACTGGCTCCGCGTCAGGCGCCATTTCATCCGTAAGCAGGCTATGATCTATTTGTTCAAAAATCCGCTTTTCGAGTGTTTCTGTGAGTTCCTTTGCAAAGCGACCGGCGCGCAGTTCGTGGGTGGCTGTGTTTTTGGCATCCAAAAGCGCGAACAGGGCGGCAATAACGTGCTTACACGCGCCCCGCCAAATGGAATGAGCGGAGCAATTGCACTTGTAGCGCTCTATCTGCCCGCTCTCGTCAAAATCTATGTTAACGGTATAATTTCTGTAGTTGCCTTCTACACCCGCGCTTAGGCTCAAACCATTTTGAGATTGCGTGAACGACAACACACGACCGCCTTGATAGTAAGCCTCTCCTCTCGCGTATACGTCCGCGTTGGAAGCAAGCTGTAACAAGTCTCCTTTTGATAATATTTCATTGATGTCAATCGCCTCTTATTCCACACTGTATTTCACATAATGCAACCATGGCATTATAACATATGCATTTTTTGGAATCAAGGAGGGATTTGTAGCGAATTTATCAATGTCCTTGAAATAGTTTGGCCGCCATTGTATAATAACCGCTGTAAAAACCTGTAATGTGTAGATACCGACGATTGTGTAAAAACGAAAGGGGTGCGTATGTTAGTCACATCTAAGGAAATGATGTCGAAAGCATTCGACGGCAAGTACGCTATTGGCGCGTTTAACATCAACAACATGGAGATTATACAGGCTGTGACGCGGGCCGCGAAAGATACCGCTTCGCCCGTTATCTTGCAAGTTTCGCGCAGCGCCTTACAGTACGCCGGGCCGGGCTATTTGCGCAAAATGGTAGAGGCGGCAATAGAAGAGACCGGTGTGGACTGCGCGTTGCACCTTGACCACGGCCCGGACTTCGCCACGGCAAAGTTATGTATCGAAAACGGTTTCACGTCTGTCATGTTCGACGGCTCCCATTTTGATTATGATGAAAACATCACAAAGACCAAAGAGGTGGTGGAGTACGCTCACGCGCGTGGCGTTGTGGTTGAGGCGGAACTCGGCAAACTGGCCGGAGTGGAAGATGAAGTCAGTGTTGACGCGGCTAACGCCACCTACACTGACCCCGATCAGGCGGTAGACTTTGTAAGCAGAACGGGAGTGGATTCACTCGCCATAGCCATTGGCACAAGCCACGGCGCGTATAAATTCAAGGGCGAAGCCAAGCTGGATTTCGCGCGGCTGGAACTTATCACCAGCAAGCTGGAAGCGGCGGGTTTTAATAAATATCCCATTGTTCTTCACGGCGCGTCCAGCGTAGACCCCGCCAGCGTCAAATTGTGCAACGAGTACGGCGGTAAAATAGACGGCGCAAGCGGCATCCCTGCGGAAATGCTTCGCAAGGCCGCGTCGATGGCGGTGTGTAAGATCAATATGGATACCGATATTCGCCTTGCCATGACGGCGGCTATTCGTCGCCACTTTGGCGAAAAGCCATCCAGCTTTGACCCTCGCGGTTATCTTGGCGATGCTAGGGCGTACATTCAAAACCTTGTTAAAAATAAGATTGAAACGGTGCTTGGCTCAGCGCAAGCTCAGAATTAACATTAAAGACTCTGCGGGAGATTTTATATGGAAAAATATCATGACGAGTCATTGTCATTTGAAGAACGCGCGGCCGATTTGGTTTCGCGCATGACTTTGGCTGAAAAGATAAGCCAAACACTCTTCACCGCCGCCGCGATCGATCGCCTGGGCATACCCGCGTACAATTGGTGGAACGAAGCCTTGCACGGGGTCGCCCGCGCCGGCGTCGCCACTATGTTTCCGCAATCCATAGGTATGGCCGCTACGTTTTCTCCCGCCTCGCTGCAAAAGGTTGGAGAGGTTATCGCCGACGAGGGGCGCGCTAAATATAACGCCAACAGCAAACGGGGCGACAGGGATATTTATAAAGGGCTTACCTTTTGGTCGCCCAATGTCAATATCTTTCGCGATCCACGCTGGGGGCGCGGGCATGAGACCTACGGCGAAGACCCATACCTTACATCGCGCTTGGGCGTAGCCTTTGTTAACGGCATGCAGGGAAACCACCCAAAATACCTTAAAGCCGCCGCGTGCGCCAAGCATTTTGCCGTGCACAGCGGCCCCGAAAATTTGCGCCACGAGTTTAACGCCGAAGTGACAGAACAGGAATTGCGCGAGACCTACCTGCCCGCCTTTAAGGCGCTTGTGACAGAAGCCAGGGTAGAGGCCGTTATGGGCGCGTATAACCGCACCAACGACGAGCCCTGCTGCGGATCAAAAAGACTGCTGGTTGATATTTTGCGCGGCGAGTGGGATTTTGACGGGCATGTCACATCAGACTGCTGGGCAATAAGAGATTTTCACGAGTTCCACAAGATTACTCACAACGCCACTGAAAGTGTAGCGCTTGCCATGAACATGGGTAACATGACTGTTACGACAAATCTAAACAGACCTGTACAAATGTGTACAGCATTATAGATTTCAACAGAATACCCTTCGTATCGTGTAAGCGGTGCGAACTCCACGTTAATTGCTTTTAACTCCTAAAGCCTTACGACCAAAGCGGATGGTGAAAACCAAAACGTAAAGGTGCGAAAGC
>JAISGK010000043.1 GCA_031263155.1 Clostridiales bacterium | reverse complement strand
TATTTTTTCTGTTTTACAAAAATTAATTGACCAAGCCAAAACCCTTACCAATTGCTTTTCGCAAAAAAAAATTTTATTTACGGCAATTTGTTTCCCCCCCCCCCCCCCCCCCCCGAGCGGCGAGTTTTGTTCAAATGGGCGGAATATCCTTGATCTGTTGCCGAACATTTTAACGGCGCAGGACTTTAAGGAGATTGTTCAGCATGTAGCTGATGCTCAAAAAAATAGTAGGGCGGTTATATTTGCAATTGGCGGTCACGTTATAAAATGCGGACTTGGAAAAATCATAATTGATCTGATGGAGCGTGGCATAGTAAACGCGATATTGATGAACGGCGCGGCTTCCATCCATGATTTTGAGATAGCAATGATTGGCGAGACAAGCGAGGATGTTCTTGCCGTACTCGGCGAGGGCGAGTTCGGTATGGCGGAGGAAACAGGAAGATGGCACAACAGAGCGATAAACGCGGCAAGTGGCAATAATTATGGTTTAGGCTATGCGCTTGGCAAATACATTTCGGGTAACGGCATCAAATATAAGGACTACAGCATACTCGCAGCAGCGCATAGGTTGAATATCACCGCCCTTGTGTCCGTGGCAATCGGCAACGATATCACGCATATGCATCCGGAGGCAGACGGCGCGGCGATTGGGGAAGCATCACACAAAGACTTTCTGACACTTGCGTCTATACTACCTAACCTCGCAAACGGCGGCGTGTATTTCAACATTGGTTCGGCCGTGGTACTGCCGGAGGTGTTCTTAAAAGCGTTCTCGATAGTCCAAAACCTCGGCTATGATATGAGTGGGCTTAATACTGTAAATATGGATATGATTTCTCAATATAGGCCGCTGATGAACGTGGTTAAACGTCCCGTCGCAAGCGGAGGTAAGGGCTACAACTTGGTAGGCGCTCACGAGATAATGCTTCCACTTTTGGCAAACGCGATTATTCAGAGGATTGAGGAAAACACTTGAAGAGTTTGGATAATTTCAAAGACCAGTTTGTGCTTGTGGTAGGTGATATGATGTTAGACAAGTACATAATAGGCACGGTTGAGCGTATTTCACCCGAAGCTCCTGTGCCGGTATTGCGGCAATCGGAAGTGCGGCGCAAGTTGGGCGGGAGCGGTAATGTGGTGCTTAACGCGGCAAGCCTTGGGGCTAAAGTACGCGCTGTCGGGCGAATAGGAGATGACAACGAAGGGTTGTTCTTCCGCGAGACCATTAAAAGATTAGGCGTGGATGACCATTTATTGTTCGTGAGCGGCAACACAATAGTCAAAACCCGTGTAGCGGCACAGAATCAGCAGTTTATACGAATAGATGAAGAAACCATAACCGCGCCGAATGAAAGCGTTAAGTCTGAAATCAAAGCTCAGATAGATAATATCCTGCAAGATATTACTGTGGTGATCATATCGGAGTACGCAAAAGGCTTTGTAACTGACGATATAGCACAAACATTCATCAAAGCCGCAAAAGCGAAGGACATTCCCGTTTTCGCTGACCCAAAAGGCAAATCGGCGGCAAAATACAAAGGTGCGACCGCTATAACACCGAACAATAGGGAGTTTATGGATTTAACGGGTTTGGCGGCTATTCCAAACGATGTAACGATAAAGATTCAAGCCTTACGGTTGTGTGAGGAAAACGAGTGGGACTATCTCATACTCACGCGCTCCGAAAAGGGCATTTCAATAATTGACTGCGTAAACGCCGTAAAAACCGACCATCCGGCTATCGCCAAAGAAGTAATAGACGTTACAGGTGCGGGAGACACCGTTATTGCTACGTGCGCCATAGCCTACGGCGCGGGTTTTTCGATAGACGAGTGCGCCAGATTAGCCAATCTTGCGGCATCTATTGTGGTCTCGAAATTCGGCGCGGCGCAAACGACAATAGAAGAACTTGCCGCCGCCCAAAACCACAAGTCTGCGGAACTGCCAACATTAGATACGCTTTTGTGGGAGCTCAAAGCTCTGCGTGAGCAAAGCAAGCGTATAGTATTCACTAACGGTTGCTTTGACCTCGTTCACGCGGGGCATATTAGCAGTTTCAAACAAGCGCGCGAGTTCGGCGATGTGCTGATGGTAGCCGTAAACTCCGACAGCTCAATAAGGCGCATTAAGGGCGAATCCCGCCCGGTTATAAACTTGCTAAACCGCGTAAAATTACTGGCCGCCATTCGCTATGTGGACTTTGTTATTCCGTTTGAGGAAGACACGCCGCAGCTGCTTATCGAACAAATCAAGCCCGATGTGCTTGTAAAAGGCAAAGAGTGGGAGGGCAAAGAGGTAGCGGGGGCAGAATTTATAAAGTCATACGGCGGCAGGGTGGAGTTCATCGAGCTTGAACAGGGGCTTTCCTCAACGAATATTATCGAATCAATTGTAAACAAGCGGGGTGCAGATTCTGCGAATGAAAGAACTACTAATCAAGTTGAAACAGCATTATGCCAAATACCATAAGGAAATAAGATATTTTTGGAAATACGTACTTAAGGATAAATGTCATATCGGCAGATACAGGAGCAGAAAAGTCATTATGCTGCGGCTTGATTTGATCGGCGATTGTACGATGTTCACAAGCGCGGCTTTGGCGTTGCGCGAACATTACAAAGACCGTGAAATGACCATGGTATGCTTGCAGGTTTCGCGCCCGATTTTTGAGCGGCTCGGCGTGTTTGATAAGATTATCAGCCTGCCGTTTAAACCGGAAGCGATTGACTGGAAGGCTCTCAAGGGCACTATTAAAGACATTAGGCGCGAAAAATACGATATCCTTCTACAACCGCAGTTATCTAAGTATGCCATTGCGGATATAATCGCCTCTGCCTGTAAATGCAACAAGCGCATTTCCATAGAGCCGATTATGCCTCACGGCAACGCAAAACCTTCTTGGATAAAAATGACAAATTTTTTGTATGACAGGTTTATTCCATACCCGCGCGGAGTGGTTAGCGAGTTTGACTATTATGGAGCGTTTGTGCGCGGGGTTGTAAGCCCTGATTATAAAACGACAATGCCGAAACTTCGGGTGGAAAAACAACATTTTATTTACGGCGATTACTACATTCTCTACCCCGGCGGCTCGCTTGTGCAGAAGATGTGGCCCGCAGACAGGTTTGCAAGGGTGGCTGAGTATATATACAAGCAAACGGGCCTAACGGGTGTTATCTGCGGTTCGCCTGACGAGCAATGGGTAGCCGATAATCTTAAAGCAAGCCTTAACTTGATAACGAGTATGTCAATAATTGACTTGACCGGGCGAACGACCATTTTTGACGTTATAGATTTGATTGGCAACGCCAAGTTCATTGTTACCAACGACACAAGTGGCGTACATATTGCGGCGGCGACAAACACTCCATCGGTAGTGGACGTGGGCGGCTGGCACTTCGAGCGGTTTCTACCCTACTACATAGAAGATATAAAGCCCGGCGAGCACTTGCCACTTGCAGCGTACACTGAAATGCCCTGCTACTACTGCAATTGGGAGTGGGATGTAGTGGGCGAGCGCAACCCAGAGTGTTTGGAGCGGTTAAAAACAGGACAGCCATCCTCTTGTATACTTACAATAAACGTTGAGCAAATGATCACGCTCGTAGACCAGGTAATAAGTGAGGTACTATGAACGCTAAAGGCAACACTTTACATTTCATAAACCGCGTGGACGAAACCAATTGTGGCGACCGCGTTGTATGCCCTCTGCTGCATTATTTCGACTACTTTAAACAGTATAACTTAAAGCGGCACGATATGCGTTATATTGATTTTGAAAGCATTTGCCCTTCCGATGTTGTTATTGTCGGCGGCGGCGGAATGTTTGACTACGCGGAGTGGACGAATCGCGCCATAAACAAGGTTTTAGACACCAAGGCCGCCGTCATTGGCTGGTCGCCGGGACTTAATACGCATACCGAATACCACGGAACATTCGAGACAATAATCGAGTTTGACAAGTTTGCTCTACTTACGCTGCGCGATTGGAAAAACAACTATGGCATAGAATATTTGCCGGACGTCACCTGCAAACTGTCGCAGTTTAAGAAAAGATATGAGATAAAGCGCAAATACGGGATAGCAAGGCACAAGGATTATCCCATTCCTGGAATGAGCTACGATACTATCACAAACTACGAGAGCATAGATGATATTCTGCGGTTTATTGGAGAGAGCGAAGTTGTTATCTCCAACAGCTTCCATATGATTTACTGGGCGATGCTGCTTGAAAGAAAATGCGTTTGCGTAAATCCATTTTCTTCCAAGTTTTTATCTTACAGATACAAACCCGGTTATTATAACAGCGATACGGACGACTTTGCTGAATGTGTAAAAAACGCGCCTGTCTATGATATATTGGATGAATGTGTAGCCGCGAATGACGCGTTCTTTGAGAAAGTTAAGGCGATGATTGAGGGTAGGCTTACGCCTGATCCCGATGCGCCAGATACTTATCAACTTGTTACCCAAGCTGCGCTTATGTTTGAGAAGGTTCGCGATACGCAATATCAAGAGGGCGATTTGCTCGCCTCGCAGTTGTTTATAGATACTGGTGAGGGCTGGGCTGAAAAGAACAAACTGATAGCGATTAACAATGTATACGGTGATAAAACGCACAAGGCGTACTACGACATATCAAGGTTCAACTCCATAAAAAGAATTCGATTTGACCCTATAGAGAGCCGGAATTGTGAGGTCGAGATAATATTGGCGGAATCCGGGGGGGGGGGGGGGGGGGTACGGAAGATATTGTGTTATCCGCAGAGGCGGCAGTCAAAGCAGATAACCGAGATAGGTTTTTGACCACCGACCCGCAATATGCTATTGCCGCACCCTGCAAGGATTTCATCAAGATCGAGTTCCGCCTGCGTGTAATGTCGCTATTTGACGCAGAACAAAATATATACTGTTATTCGCATTATATGCGAGACCAATTAGGTACGATCTCGGTGGAGCTAGACAACGCGATAGCGGATCGCAACAGTACGATATCAAAGCTGGACAGTGCATTAGCAGAGCGAGACAGTGCGATAGCAAAGTTGGACAGTGTATTAGCAGAGCGAGACAGTATTTTGGGTTCTACTTCTTGGAAGCTAACTGCCCCTCTAAGGACAATAATGAACCTATTCAGAAAAGTAGTTGGGGGAAACAGGTAATGGTCTTGACTGAAAACCCAAAACGGGCGGCTATATATTTTATCTTCGACAAAGAGGGCGTAATAGACGACTATATCACATATCAGCTGGCCGACCTTCGTGAAAACATCACGTTTCTGCACTGCGTTATCAACGGCAGCCTCACGTTCGAGGGCAAAGCCAAACTTGAGGCCATTGCCGATGAGGTATATGTACGTGAGAACAAAGGTGTGGATATTGGCGCGTACAAAGCGGCGATAGAATATATCGGTTGGGACAAACTTTCGCAATACGATGAACTCGTACTGCTTAATAATACCTGCTTTGGCCCGGTGTACCCCTTTAAAGAGTGCTTTGACTGGGCGGCGACGCGGGATCTGGATTTTTGGTCGCTTACCTGGGATCTAAAATTTGACTCACTTGGGTCAAATTCCTATTTGCATTATAACGACAAGGCCACTCATTATCAATCGTACTTTCTCGTCATGCGCAGGCCCCTGCTCGGGAGCAAGCTGTTGAAGGACTTTTTCGGCGACATCCCGACGAACTGTAGTTACATCTTGTCGGGATGTGTATTCGAATACGCATTCCCGGGCTATTTTGAGGACAGAGGCTATAAGGGTGCGATATACTGCGACGACAGCGACGATTACAATTACCCCTTGCTGCATAACCCTGCGCATTTGATACGCGACAAGCGTATGCCTGTTTTCAAAAAGCGCAGTTTTTTCCACCATTACACAGATGTGCTAAACAACACACTTGGTGAGGTGACGGTGGAAATGGTGAGGTGTATAGAGAGTGAAACCAACTATGACATGGCTTTGGTTTGGCAGTCTATTCTGCGCACAAAAAACCTCTCTGACATAGTGCGCTGCGCACAGCTAAACAGGGTATTAGCAAGGGATTTTACAACAAACGCGCCAAGAGGCTCGCTTTCAGTTGGGCTTGTGTTTCATATGTATTATGAGGATTTATTTGACGAGAACATAGCATTTGTGAAAAACTTCCCCGAAAGCGCGGGGGTACTTATAACCACCAATGGTGAGCCGAAAAAAGCAACGATTGAAGAAAAACTGAAAGCCACAGGTTGTGAGGCCAAAGTTATAGTCATAGAGAGTCGCGGGCGTGACGTTTCAAGCCTTTTAGTGGGCGCGGCAGATTTTGTGAACGCGTATGACCTAATCTGCTTTATGCACGATAAGAAAAGTACACATGTACAGCCTTGGAACGTGGGGCACAGTTGGTCCTATAAGCTCAACGAAAATATGGTTGCCACAAAGGAATATGTGGCTAATGTAATTACCCTGTTTGAAAACGAGAGGAATCTTGGCGTGGCGTTCCCGTCCTATCCCAACCACAGTAGCTACAGAGAAATAATTGGTAGCGGCTGGACAATGAATTTTGGCACAACGCAAAAACTGCTCTCCGAGTTTGGCGTTAATGCGGAGAT
The DNA here is from genome assembly GCA_031263155.1 of Clostridiales bacterium. Taxonomy (GTDB): domain Bacteria; phylum Bacillota; class Clostridia; order Lachnospirales; family WQUN01; genus JAISGK01. Next base: position 5,007 of record JAISGK010000043.1, on the reverse strand, counting down.
AAACGAACACACACTTTGCGTTGCTCCGCTTGGCACCTGTTTCTGGTTCAGGCCCAAAGCGCTTAAAAAGCTGTTCGCGGGAATCGGTGGCAAAGGCTGGTCGTACACAGATTTCCCCTGCGAGCCTAACCGCGTGGATGGCACTATACTGCACGCTATTGAGCGTTCATATGCCTACTTTGCCCAAGACGCGGGCTATTACCCCGTATTCATCTATAATGACAAGTTTACCCAAATAGAGCTTACAAACCTTGAGTTTAACAAGTCCAGCTCCGCTGAAATGCGCGGTTGGGTTGATGCAATGGCTATGGACGCGATCGGGTATAAAAAGCTTGAAGAAGTGTTCAATCGGCCCGTCGACCAGATAACCAATATGAATGTCAATTACGGTGTAAAAAACGCTTGTAGGATGCTTGCCATTGCCCTGCGCGTCAAGTTTCCACATATATGGGGCGTGCTGCTGCCATTTAGACGTATGGCAAAGCTGCTGTTGAGGGTGAAATAATGCTCTTTTCATCGCCAATATTCTTGTTTGCCTTTCTTCCCATAGTGTTGATAGGCTACTACACAGTATTCCGCAACTGTCGCAACGGATTTTTGCTGTTTATGAGTGTATTGTTCTACGCCTATGGTGAGCCGAAGTTTGTGTTTGTTATGCTCGCTTCCATTGGGGCAAACTGGGCATTTGCTTTGGCAATAGGTTATCTGCGTGAGCGGAAACCGCAATACGCGAAACTTATGCTGTGGCTTATGGTTGCTGCTAACTGTACGTTGTTCTTTGTATTCAAGTATCTGAACTTTGCTGTATCCCAAATAGACAGGCTATTTGCCGATTTGCTCCCGCATACAAGTTTTGTTCTACCGATAGGCATATCGTTCTTTACATTTCAGGCGATGTCCTATGTTATTGATGTATATCGTGGCAGAGTACCCGCTCGCAAGAATCCGCTTGATATAGCGTTGTATATCTCTTTGTTTCCTCAGCTAATCGCCGGGCCGATTGTCCGCTATGAAACCGTAGCGGGAGAGATTGACCAACGGAAGGTGACGATAGACGACTTCTCCGACGGCATAACGCGGTTTGTAATAGGTCTTGGCAAAAAGCTGCTAATAGCCAACTCTATGGCGACCATAGCGGACACGATGTTTGACGCGAGCCAAAGTGGTACCGAGCTTGGCGCGTTTGCGGCATGGCTTGGAGCGGTTGCCTATTCGTTCCAGATACTGTTTGATTTCTCTGGCTATTCCGATATGGCTATCGGGCTTGGGAAAATGCTTGGGTTTCACTTTTTGGAGAACTTTAATTACCCCTATATCGCCACAACCGTCACCGAGTTTTGGCGCAGGTGGCATATTTCATTGGGTACGTGGTTCAGGGACTATGTGTACTTTCCTTTGGGCGGTTCACGTGTTTCTTCAAGTAAACGCCTCGTAATCAACCTGTTGGTAGTGTGGACGTTAACCGGCATTTGGCACGGGGCTAGTTGGAACTTCATTGGTTGGGGTTTAATGTATTTTATAGTGCTTACTTTTGAAAAGGTGTTGGAGATTCCGCAAAAGCTAGCGAACGCAAAGAATAGGCTACTACCACAGCTTTACAGGATGTTCACGCTTTTGGTTGTACTTGGCGAGTGGGTGCTGTTCCGTGCTCTCGGTGTGCGCAATGCCGTCCGTTATGGTTTGGAACTGTTCAACTTCACTGGTGGTACGCAAGGGTCATACGCCCTGTGGATGCTTAAGGAAAACTGGATGATATTTGTGCTGGCGATCCTTTGCTCCACGCCGCTATTTAAGAAACTGTTCTTTGAAACTAAAATTACGCTTGTGCGTGCAGCGCGGTATATCGCCGTGTTGCTGATCTTAATCGTTTGTGCCTCGTGGGCGGTGAGCGGGACTTATGACCCGTTCATATACTTCAATTTTTAGGAAGCCACGGATATAAGGGAGGCGGAGCAGTGATTCGGAAAATTTATTTATGCTTATTCATAGGGCTGTTCTGTTTTCTCCTAATTGCTTACGGATATGTAAACAGAGACAACTTGGAAAGCAGGATTTTAGAGGTTCGTAAAGATATTACTTTTGCCACTGCAAAGGATAAAATCACCGCTGCCGAAAGCAAATACAAAGGCAGTATTATTGGCAAAAATGAAATAGCAGATGTGTTTGGTGGTAGTTTGCGGCTTTTGGGCATAAATCATTACGAAAACTTCCACCGAGAAAATGGGATATCGTTTAGCGTATCGTTACGCAAGAGCGATGACCAGCTTAAACAGGATGCCAAAAAAGTGAAAGATGGAATACTTGCATTAGTAGATAAGGCAAAAGGCGCGCCAGTGGTGTTGCTGCACATAATCTCACCGATTTTAAAAAGCGACGATGTGTTTTGGTATCAGAGTGAAATCCTGCCGGAACTTCTAAACGTGGATTATTTTGATAATAAGGTCAGTGTCCTCAACATTAACGATGCCCTAACAGGCAATGAGCGGGTGGCGTATAAATTCAAATCCGACTTTCACCTGACTACGGCGGGTGAGTTTCTCACCGCAAAGCTGTTGGCGAACAAGCTGAATGAATTAGGCATAAACGTTGACACAAAGGTGGGCAGCACAAATATATTCGACCTCGCAAACTATGACATAATAGAAAAGCCCTTTCTCGGCAACGCAACCCGGTCACTTGGGCATTATTGGGTGGGCGTAGATAACTTTGAGATGTATGTACCAAAGTTTGATACAGCTTACGAGATGGCAGACCACGATGGTAACGTAATTCGAGAAGGCACCTATGCGGACGTTCTTATGAACGGCGCGGAGTTCAAAGCAGACACAGACGAGTATACCTATTGGATAACAAACTATATGCAATACCCCAAAGCCCACTACGAAATTACCAATATTTTGCGGGGGAGGAGCCGTATCCTCTTTATTGGAGACTCTATGACAATGCGCACGATAACATTTCTTTCCCTCGGAGTAAATCATATAGCGGTATGTGACACGAGGCAAAACAACGGAACAGAGATTCTGAACGAACTGCTAAAACAGCAGTGGGACGCGATCGTTTTCGCGCCAGGCATTTCAGCAAATATGGTAAATGGGCTCTCGGGGAAATAACCGAATAGGTACGGATATATTAAATACTGGGGCTTGATTATATGTTAATCAAAAAAACGGCAAGGATCGGAAAGATAATTTTCATTATGTGCTTTTGCGCAATGATAATATTACCTATCGCCAAAATTCTCGGGGGGGGGGGGGGGATACTCCTGGTAAGATTTCTGAGAACGAAAACCGTTTGCTTGCGGAGCTTCCAATCGTTATTGACAGAAACTCAGGGCACCTTAACTCCAACTTTTGGGATGATGTGTCCAAGTGGTTCAACGATAATTTAGGCTTGCGCTCGGAACTGATGAACCTGTATACGCGGATTAATGTGAATGTGCTGGGTAAATCAAGCGGGGAAAAGGTGTTGCGCGGGCGCGATGGGTTCTGGTTTTACAGACAGGACAATAACATTGAGATTGCCGACCCCGATTACAAAATCAGTGATGAGCAGTTAGAGCTTGTGGCTGCGCGCCAGCAGGAATTATATGACTATTATATGGCGCAGGGAGTGAAGTACCTGTTTGTGATAGACCCATCGAAGGTATCAATATATCCAGAGAAATTGCCCTACGGGGATTACACAAGCGATTACAAATCTCATTCGCAAGTTTTGGCGGAGTATTTGCGCGATAATACTTCCGTAAACGCTGTAGCTACAAGGGAAGCAGTTTTGCGCGGCAAAGCGGATGGGTATCAGGTGTTTTTGAAGACGGACACGCACTGGACCGGCATAGGCGGCTATTACGGCTACACAGCTATTGCGAAGGCGCTGGGCTTTGAACCTGTTATTTTGACAGGCACAAAGGAATACAGCTCTAAAGGTGAGTTCTCGGCTATGCTAGGAGACAAAGAGATACTTCCGCCTGAGACTGTATTGCAATCGATTCTGCCCAATAAGTATACAGACTATTCTGCCAATCACCCGGAAAGCTGGAACGACTACTATATCGAGTTTGACCGTATAGAGAAAGAGAATGGCTATCAAAACGCTTGGGAAGCCTACGAGAATCCTGATGCTCTTGATGGCACGATACTGTGTTATGCGGATTCGATGCTGAATAGCTGGATTATGCAGGGGCTTTCGGCACACTACAAGCGCGTAATACGCCTTACAATGCGCAACTACAACGCTGTGGATAAAGCCATTGAGGAATATGTACAGCCTAGCGTTGTGATATTCTCCACTGTGGAGAGATTCTGCGACCACGGCGCGGAGAGAGTAAGGTTAAATCAATAGAAAAAAACCACGGATAGACATAAATTGTTATCGATTCCTAATTTATCACGCGCTATGCATTATGCTTGAGCACCGTTTGGGGGGTAGCGATGAATAAGGCTGTATTTTTAGACCGCGATGGCGTAATTAATGAGGATGGCGGGTATATATAGTTACTCAAAAAGATTCTTGGGGGGAACGAAAAATGATATTATCGGACAACTTGAAACGGGCTTGCATTTACTGCATATATGACAGGGATGGTGTAATTGACGATTATATAATCTATCAACTGAATGATCTGAGAAAAAACATTGCCTTTTTGCACTGCGTCATAAATGGGAGACTAACGCCAGACGGCAGGAGGAAACTCGAAGCCATTGCCGATGAGGTTTGGGTGCGGGAGAATAAGGGACTCGATATTATTGCGCACAAGAAAGCAATCGAACATATCGGATGGGATGAACTCGAAAAGTACGATGAACTTGTTTTAGCAAATGATACCTGTTTCGGCCCCATTTATCCATTCAAGGAGTGTTTTGATTGGGCAAAGGAAAGAGACTTGGATTTTTGGGGTCTTACTTGGGGTAGTAAGGCTGATTGGCTTGGTACAAGAGAATATTTACATTACAACGATGCGGAAATCCACGTCCAATCATATTTCATCGCAGTAAGAAAGCCCTTGAT
>JAISGK010000025.1 GCA_031263155.1 Clostridiales bacterium | reverse complement strand
TCTTGTTCTTTTTCTCTCATGGAAATATATTAACTCAATTATTATTTTTTTTCAAGTGTTTCAGGGCATATTGCGCATAACGTTCCGGCTGTATGCGACGTTTTTGCAGCCCGAATAAGGGCTTTGCGAAGCAAAGTCCAGGGCTACAAAAATGTGGGTGAAGTGAGCCGTGGGAGCGCAGCGACCTAGCCGACCGGAACCCTGGAGCGTCCGAAGGGAGCGGAGCATATACAGACCTGTTAGGCGAAGTAAAAACTGCTACGAAGCGCCCGCCCGACTGGAAACGAGGGTGTTTTTGACGAAATTGATGAAATTGTAGCGGAGCAGCAAAACGCCCCTTCCGCAGGAGCGCACATATAATGTCGTTGCCGCTGACCCCGTGCCCAAACCTCAATAAAAAACGCCCATTCGCGTGACGGGCGTTTAATTTTTGCTGAATTTTTATATTGTATTGGCGCAGAGGCCGTTTGTTGGCGGGCGTTTACGCCATGCGGCTCATCTCGCGCCTTAGCCGCCCTATGATTTTTTTCTCAAGCCGCGATATATAGCTTTGAGAAATGCCCAAGAGATCGGCCACCTCTTTTTGGGTCTTTTCATCGCCGCCGGTGCGCAAGCCAAAGCGCAGCTCTACAATACGTTTTTCACGCTTGGTGAGTTTGTTGAGCGCCTTGTTGAGCAGATCGCGATCTACCTCGCTCTCCAAATCGCGCGATATAACGTCCGCGTCTGTGCCCAAAATGTCAGACAACAGCAGTTCGTTACCTTCCCAATCTACATTAAGCGGCTCGTCTATAGACACTTCCGTTTTTGTGCGTGTGTTGCGCCTAAGGTACATGAGTATCTCGTTTTCTATGCAGCGCGAAGCGTAGGTTGCCAGCTTGATTTTTTTATCTATTCTAAATGTATTAATAGCCTTTATCAAGCCGATGGTGCCGATGGATATCAAGTCTTCCACGTTAATGCCGGTGTTTTCAAATCTGCGGGCTATATACACAACCAATCGGAGGTTTCTTTCTATCAGCACGGCTTTTATGCGAAGGTCGTCTTCCGTACCCAAGCGAGTCAGCATGGCGGCTTCTTCTTCCGCAGTAAGCGGGGCAGGTAAAATCTCGCTGCCGCCTATGTAATAAACATAGTCCTCTTTCCATGGGCAAAGCAATGCCCACACTTTAGCGAGCAAATCTTTAACCTTAAGACGGGCGAGTTCGAAGTGCAACATGTCAAAACCTCCAAAACATTAATGCGGGTGGAGATAAAATTTCGTTGGCTGTATTCATGCCCACCCGGGTATCGTTCACGCTATAAGTTCCGGGTTAAGCAAGCCTTGATAATCTCCATCACGAGAGAGGGCAAAGTTGTAAATGCCTATCACTACATTACCGGGCGAAACGATGTCGCTTTCGCGCGTTATCTCCACCTTGTCCGGTCTAAAACCGATGAGTATGCCGTTTTTCTTGCCAAGGCTTTCATAGGGTATCATTCTCAATTTTTTATCAAAGTCGCCACCCTGCGACTCAAGCAATACTATAGGGTTAATATCGCTCTTTTCGTAAAACATCAGCCTCACGTTATCGGGCAAAAAAGATTTTATGCTCTCAAACTCGGCTACAATAACAGGGGCGTGAGACAATGGATCGCGCAAGCTGTTGCCCGTGTCTACCAGCGCGTTTATCTCCACGCTTTTTTCATCCACGTATATTCGCACAGGCATGCATATCTGTCGCTTAAGAATTTTGCGCTCCCAATAATCTTTAATAACGCGAAACAAAACATAAAACATCCCGGCGGCCGCGAGAAGTATTGGCAGTGAGAATTGGAGCGTTTGTCCATCTATGTTGCCCAGCACGTTGTAAAAGTTGGCGGCGTAGTAAATGGCTATACCTGTACCGCCTATCAAAAAGGCGCATATATAAGAAAAAAGAAACAACTTGACAAACGTAATCAATTTTATCGGCCAGTATGATATGCATATGCCTATGATAAGCATAATTACAGAAAATAGCAAGTGATAAAAAATGTGGAAATATGATACGAATATGGAAAGGCAGTATAGTAAAGCCATGGACACCGCGCCAAGCGCCACGCGCCACAGGCGAGAATTTTTATTTGCCAGCTTTCCGGCTGCGATTAGTATCAAGAAATCCACGAAAAAATTTATAATAAATACAACATCAGCATAAATATCAAGCTCCATGTATCACCCGCCGATATTTTTGTAACAAACGCGCCTCTTAATGCATATTATAAATGGCTCTGCGCGTGTAATTTGTTAAAATTTCGTACAGACAAAAAAAAACGTGCGCCAGAATAAACCAATAATCGGCACAGACAAGATATTCTCATTTTGCTCTCGTAGGGGCGCGCAGTGCGCGCCCGCGCGTCTTCTCGGCAATCACCGGGTTATTCGAGATGGGTGTGTGTCCTCGGCAATAACCCGGTTACCTCGAGGGCGCGCACTGCGCGCCCCTACGAAATCATACCCGCTGACTGCTGCGCACCCACCCCAAATTTACAGCGAGATTATTCCACTGCCCAGCGCTCTGTTCACTTCGCCTGCCAGCGGCTCACGCTCGTGCGTACCATTTTTTATTATCAAATCCGCCGCGCTTTGCGCCTGGTCAAGAATGTCCATGTCTTCGCGGGTATCCACCACGCCTGTTCCATGTTGCGCCGTGCCGAAAAAATCCCCCGGACCGCGCTCTCTTAGATCCAGTTCTGCAAGCTCAAACCCATCGCTTATCTTCTCCATAGCTTTCAATTTTCGTATTGCCGCGCGGGATTTCGCGTCCGATATCAAGATGCAGCAGGCTTTGTCTTTGCCGCGCCCCACGCGCCCGCGAAGTTGGTGCAGTTGAGACAATCCAAACCTGTCGGCGTTCTCTACGATCATCAGGCTGGCGTTGGGCACATTTACCCCCACCTCTATCACCGTGGTAGAAACAAGCACGTCTATCTTGCCGCAATAAAAAAGATCCATCACTTCCTGCTTCTCATAGGGCTTCATTTTGCCATGCAACACGGAAACAATAACGCCTGGCAGGGAGAGGCTTAACTTTGCGGCATAATCTGTTACCGACTGCATGTCTTGTGCCGTGTTAACGGACTCAACCGGTGGATTGTCTTGCGTTATTGTCTCTGTCATCGGTTCTGTTATCGTCTCTATCGATGGGCAAACGACATATACTTGATGTCCCAGCTTCACTTCTTTATCTATAAATTTATGCACGCGGGCGCGATACGCCCCGGTCACGTAAAATGTATCCACCTTGTTTCTTCCGGGTGGGAGGCCCGTTATGCGCGTATAGTCCATGTCGCCGTACAGTACCAGCGCAAGGGTGCGGGGTATGGGCGTGGCGGTCATTATCAGCACGTGACACTTGTTGATCTTATCGCCACGCGCGGCCGAGCCGCCTTTTTCTGAAAGGCCAAGCCGCTGCCGCACGCCAAAGCGATGCTGCTCGTCGGTTATAACCAGTCCGAGGTCATAGAACTCTACATCAGTTTGTATTAACGCGTGCGTACCAATTATCATTTTTGCCGTGCCGTTTTTTATGCTATTTTTGACGTGTTCACTTTTGGGCATGCCGCCTATCAATAATACGACTTGAATATCCAAAGGGGCAAAGACCTTGTTAAACGAGATGTAATGCTGCCGCGCCAGCACCTCTGTCGGGGCCATTAGCGCCGCCTGGCGTTTGTTTTGTATTGCGGCATAACACGCCGCCATTGCCACCGCTGTTTTACCGCAGCCGACATCGCCTTGAATAAGCCGGTTCATAACATACCCGCTTGACATGTCGCGCAAAATATCATTAAGCGCTTCATGTTGTCCATCGGTCAATGGGAATGGCAACCGCGACAAAAAAATATTCACGTTTAATTTATCCCAGGGCGCGCATCGTACTTTTAATATTTCTTTCAGCTTCGCCAGCGCAAGCAGACGTATACAGAAATTCTCAAACGAGAGACGCCGCCGCGCCTTGTAAAAATTTTCAGGGGTTTGTGGCATGTGAATATTGATTATGGCGTGTAGCCGAGTCATCAGATTGTAGCCTGCCATCACAGCGTCGGGCAATATTTCTGGAAATAATTGCGCCTCTATACCAGAGACACTCAAAGCACCACGACTTTTTATAATGTCCAGCGCGTTTTTTATAATGGCACGAAAAATTTTTTGACTAATCCCGTGTATGTTGGGGTATATTGGTATTATGTAAGCATATTCTTGCGCTTTGCAGACCTCCTCATGGATGGGGGAGCGCATCTCAAGCCCGTAGGGGTTTTCTGTCACATATCCGGTGAAGAGATATTCGCGTTCTTTGACAAAGGCGCGTGTCATATAGGGTTGATTAAACCATGTAAGCGTTATTGACGCGGTGCTATCCTTTATTTTTAGCTTCACAATAGACTTACCCCTGGAGAATGAGCGCGCCGGTAAATTATATATTACCGCGCGAAATGTGTTGATCGCCATAGGCGTCAAATCCGCTATCGCCTTTATATTGCGCCTATCGTCGAAGTCGCGGGGGAAGTAAAGCAACAAATCGCGCACATTGTGTATGCCGCGCGCCGCCAGCAATTCGGCTCGCGCCGCGCCTACGCCTTTGAGATTGCGTATGTCCATTTCATCACCCCTTGGGGGCAATTATCGCATTTTTGCGCCTTGCGTAGCAAGCGTTTTTTATGTATAATTTAGGCGTCGGCACAAACAATTGTAAGTTTAACCAATGGTTAGTGGGTTGTGGCAAGTTGGGCCATCTAGAATCGCCCATCGCTTGTAAGCCCCAACAAGCCGGTATCATTGCGTACGGGAGGGAAGCTAATGCCGCTTAGCATTAAAAATGAACACGGCGTAATCACTATAGAAAATGAGGTAGTCGCGCGTATTGCGGGTCTTGCCGCGATGGATTGTTATGGCATAGTTGGCATGGCGGCCAAAAATATCAAAGACGGCCTTGTTCAACTTTTAAAAATGGAGAGTTTATCTAAGGGCGTCGCTCTTAAAATTAATGACGACTCAATCGTTATCGGCCTGCATATAATTGTCGAATACGGTACCAATATTGCCGCCATAGCAGATTCTATAGTAAGTACCGTGAAATATAGAGTGGAAGAGAATATAGGAATGCCTGTAGCGGAAGTTAACGTATTTGTCGAAGGCGTTCGCGTAGAATAACTTGTCGGAGGGCTTAATATGGGGACAATCAGCGTAGACGGCAATCTATTAAAAAAGATGATGATAGCCGGATCCAACGCCCTAAACAAAAGGCGCAATGAGATCGACGCGATGAATGTATTCCCCGTGCCTGACGGCGACACGGGGATAAATATGTCTATGACCGTTTTGGCGGCAGCCAGCGAAGCCGCCAAGATGCAAACGCCTAACATATATGACGTGGCAAAAGCGGCGGCAAGCGGTTCACTGCGAGGCGCTAGGGGTAACTCGGGCGTTATCTTGTCGCAACTGTTTCGTGGCTTTGCGCGGGGTTTAGAAGAGATCGAAATCGCGGGTATGCGAGATTTTGCCACCGCCGCTCAAAAATCGGTTGAGACGGCTTATAAAGCGGTTATGAGACCCAAAGAGGGTACCATACTTACCATAGCCAAAGCGTTGGCGGAACAGGCGGCTAACAGCTGCGATATATCGAACGATATAGAAATTTTTTTGCGGCGTTGCGTTAACCATGCCAATTCGGTTTTGGATCGCACGCCTCAAATGCTGCCGGAGCTTAAAGCCGCAGGCGTGGTTGACGCGGGCGGTAAGGGATTGTTGGTTTTTTTGGAAGGCGCCCTTCATGGGCTTAACAAACCTCAAGAAGCCCTGCTCGGTATCGGAGAAGCCAAGCCGGATGAATTGCCAAAGCCCCTTTCGGCGGCGGCGGCATCGACGGCGGACATACGTTTTAGCTACTGCACGGAGTTTTTTATAAACGCCAACGAAATTAACGAAAGCGCCGAAGACGAATTTAAGATGTATTTAGAAACTATCGGAGATTCTATAGTTGCGGTTGCCGACGACAATATCATGAAAATACATGTACACACCAACCACCCCGGACGCGTATTGGAAAGAGCTATTACCATAGGCAGTCTCTCAAACCTAAAAATAGAAAATATGCGCTTGCAACACACCACGCTTATTAATTTTTCAACGCGCAGCGGTCAAGCGAATCATATTCAAACGCCATCTGACGATGAAAACACAAAACAATCTCAAAACCCAAAAGATGTAGGCTTTGTGGCAGTCGCGGCCGGCGATGGGTTAATAAAGCTTTTTAAAAGCCTTGGGTGCGACGTCGTCATAGAAGGCGGTCAGACGATGAACCCCAGTACCGAAGACATTTTGCGCGGTATTGAACGTGTTAACGCCCGTACCGTTTACGCGCTGCCCAACAACAAAAACATCATTTTGGCGGCGGAACAGGCTGCGCAATTGGTTAGAGACAAAAACGCGGTGGTGCTAAAAACAAAGTCTATGCCTCAAGGGCTTTCCGCATTGATTGGTTACGTGCCTACGTTTTCGCCGGAAGATAACGAAGCGTTAATGAATGAGGCAATGGAAAACACCCATGTGGGCCAAATAACCTATGCGGTGCGCGATACTGCCGTAAATGGCTTTGACATCAAAAAAGGTGATTTCTTGTGCGTGTTGGATGGAGAAATAGCGGCGTCACGAAAGAATTTAACTGACGCGGCCAGAGCGCTGATAGATCAAATCACGACAGACGGAGCGGACGTTATTAGCATATATTATGGAGCGGACACAAACGAGGCGCAAGCCAACGAGCTTAAAGCCTATGTGCGCGATGTTATGCCCAATTGCGAAACGGAAGTTCTTTACGGCGGTCAACCAGTATATTATTTTATTATTTCGGCTGAATGAATGGTCGAGTAGGTAGGCACCCCGCGATGCCTATCTACTCGACCATTTTTTATGGGTGCGAAGCAGTCAGTGGGTATGCTTTCGTAGGGGCGCGCAGTGCGCGCCCGTGAGGTATCTGGGCGATAGCCGAGGACTCACACCAATATCGAAAACGGGTGATTGCCGATAAGACGCGCGGGCGCGCACTGCGCGCCCCTACGAAGGCAAAATCCTTTTATGCAAACTTCAGACTGCCAAAATTGGGGTAAATTTTTTTTGACAAGAACCTATATTACGACATATAATGTACCTATTGAAAATTTCTTGGTATTATTCCGCGACAGTGAGCGTCGAATGATCGAATGTTTCTTGCTTTTTTCTAAGATGGCGGGCGTCGAATCACTGAATGTTTCTTCTTTTCTTCTTCTTTTTTCCAATTTGTTAGGTGGGAGGGAATTTTGAAAGTAAAACTTGGTAGGGTTTTGTTAATGTCGGCCTTTATTATTTGGGCGGCTATAACTAGCACCGCGATATATTATGGTGTACCATTAGGCGCTGTTGTGCAGGCGTCAAATCCTGATCCTGGCTATGAAGCGTCGCAAAGCACCATAGAGATGATGACGGAAGAGAAATTGACGCTAGATGAACGATTGCGATCATATTTAAATGTAATAGGGGTGTCGCTTTATGAACCGCCATTGCCCGCCAACACGCCTGTAGCGCTTTCGGCTATAACATATACTCCTTCGCCGACGCCACGGCCACCAACATACACGCCAACTCCAACGCCGCAACCGCCAACATACACGCCGATGCCGACGAGTACCCCGACCATTACATATACGCCGGTTCCAATACCGTCATCTTCTCCAGTATCAGAGCCGCCAGATGCCTCGGCCGAAAAAGGGCAAGAGACGCCAAGCCCTGTACCGCCTAACACTTCGACAACAGAAGCGCCCATCATCGAACCAACTGAATCGCCTGAGCCGCCGCAACCATCCAAACCCAAGAATCATAGCCCCAAATCTAAGAATGATAGGCCACGCATAGCTCTCACGTTCGACGATGGCCCAAGTGATCTCACTCCTACCCTTCTTGATATTTTATACGAACATAACGCTAAAGCGACTTTCTGTGTCGTAGGGCAAAGAATAAATACATATGAGGACTACATGAGAGCGGCGTATGAGCAAGGGCATGAAATTATTGGGCACTCGTGGAATCATGGCGAGTTGACGCGTTTTAGCGCGGAATCCATACGAGAACAAATAGAAGGCACTAACAACGCGATATTTGACGTTATAGGCGTTCGGCCCTACATCTACCGCCCCCCATATGGAGCGGTCAATCAGCGAGTGCGCGACGTTAGCGCTGAACTCGGCGTCGCGCTTATAAACTGGTCTATAGACACACTGGATTGGAAAAGTCGAAATTCCGAATCAGTTTATGGAATTGTTATGAATCAAGCCAGGGATGGCGCGGTCATTTTATTCCATGATCTTTACGCGTCCACAATAGAAGCGGCGCGCCGCGCCGTACCCGCTTTAATCGAACAAGGCTACGAGCTTGCCACAATATCTGAACTTTTCGGCTGGAGCGAGGAAAACCCGCCTTCGCCTGGCGAGTTGTATTTCAACGCTAAATAAAAAAATTACCCGCGTTAGCTGATGGAGGTATGCCATCTATTAGAAACGCGGGTAATTTTTGTTATACTTAGTGATCGTCGCCGCTTCGAGCCAAGTTCTGATAATGATCTCGATCCAAATCTCTATCGGTTACGCTTTGATCGCCTGTGTACCGTTCTTGTGACATTTTTGAGTACAGACTTAAGCAATACAGTCCCGCTAATCCTATCACCGCATAGATAATACGGCTAAACCAAGATTCCATGCCGCCAAACAAGGTCGCGATCACATCAAGCTTAAATAAACCGACAAGACCCCAGTTGATCGCACCAATCACAACAAGCGTAAGTGCTGTCATATCCAAAGCCTTTGAAGAAGACCTCATTATATTTATCCCCCTTAAACTGACTTGCGAATCCGCTAAATATCAACAGATTAACGATTTAAACCTTCGCGCAACCGTTGCTATGTCGGATACTCATTTATTATCTCACGTAATAAACAAAATGATACGGTGGGGGATTTTTTAACAATTAGTGTGGTGTCGGATCAGGCTAATTTATTTTTCATATTTTATTGCCGGGCGCACCACAAAAAACGCTCCCCCATAGCGGTGAGCGTTTTTCGCGGCAATCAATATGATAGTTGCTGTTATTAATACTTGTTTGTCGTGCCGCTGCCGGCATCGAGCATACTGTCTATTTGATCGTCTTGACCGCCGCTCTTCTTTTGTTGTTTGCCTTTTTGACTCTGCTTCTGATTCTTATCAGGCATTGTACAAACCTCCGGGATTTTTAATCTCATCCTTTCGCGTTACGCTCGGTTTTTCGCGGTTATGCTCAGGATCGATATTATTTTGCCCTTGCGATTTTTCTTTATACGCGCAACCTGCGATTTTTAAAATAACAAATGTTAAGTCCTATCCTTTTCGCGATGTCCGCCGCAATATCAAAATTCGCGCCTATAACCTCTGTGCTGTGCGCGTCGCTGCCTACCGTCACATAGCGCCCGCCGCGATTGTAGTAGCCCTCGTACACACTATAAAGGCATTTGGCCGCGCTGGGGTCCCCAAGGCGCCTGGTGTTTAGCTCCAGTACCTTTCCTCTGTCTATGAGCATTTCGAAAATTTTATCGTATTCTTTTCTAAAAGTGTTGTACTCCACGTTTTTTATGTCAAAACGCGAATAACGCGAAATGTAATCTATATGTCCCAAGCTGTCAAAGTATTCACAATGTTCGATAACTTTTATTGTGAACGCGAAGTATTGGCGATAAATGTCTTCCCAAGGAAGATCTTGTTCGTAAAACTCGGGCATAAACAGGTCATAGTCGCGCACAATATGCACAGAACCTATAATAAAATCCAAGCGATCATCGCTAACCGCCTTACGGCTTGCCGCTCGTGAGTTGTAGGTTAAACCCACCTCCGCTCCCAGTAAAACAGTATCGCTCCGATATTGTTCGTAGTCGGTGAGGTATTGTGAAATGTCCGCCGCGAAACATTTATCAGAGCTGCATTCAAAATCTACATGTTCTGTAAAGCACAAGCCGACGCCCAATGCCTGAGCGCGGGCAATGGCGTCTTGCGGCGGCATTTCGCTGTCGGCGGAAACGGCGGAGTGAACATGGCAATCATATATGCCGACACGTCCCAACGTGTTAGACGAGCCCGCTAAAACCCCGCTCATGATATATTCTCATTAAACATATTAATCAGTAACTCCTCAGCTTGGTATCTATCCGTATCGTTTGCCAGTATGAGTTCTGATAGAATGATCTGCTTTGCCGTGGTTAACATCTTTTTTTCGGCGGCGGATAATCCGCGCTCACGCTCACGCAACAACAAATTGCGAAACACAACGGCTACTTCCATCAGCTTACCAGATTTTATGCGTTCCATGTTAAGTTTATACCGCTGATTCCAGTTGTCTGGCATGTCTATGGGTGTGTGCGACACGCTTTGAATAATGTTCATGATCTCTTCTTTGGTGTATATCGGCCTCACACCCAAGCTTTCGGCATTGTTGGCGGCAATCTTAATGGTGAGATTAACAACCGGTATGCGCAGAACATACATGGTTTGAATCGCGCCGTCTATCTCTTGTCGCTCAAGTTTCTCAATAACACCTGCTCCGTGTATTGGGTAAACGATTTTATCGCCTTTGCAAAACATAAAAACGCCCTCCGGTCATGGCAACAACTCTGTATATATTATTGCCCTTAACAAATACCGTATATTACCATTCATATTATAATATATCTCGCCAAAATCTGCAAATAGTAAATGAAACATCACAATAGGCGAAGGAGAATATGGGATGGAACAGACGGCTTTTTCCGTTCGTACCGATTTGGCTTTAGAAAGTGTGGAAAACCAAGAAGTAACAGATGATTCGGGCGTGGGCGTAGAAGAGGAAGAATACGGCGACATAAAGGTGACATGGGTGCAGGTGCGCGACAAAAGGGGGGCGCAAAGCATGGGCAAACCGGTGGGGAGTTATATTACCATAGAATCGGAAGCCATGAAAGAGCATGATGTGGAAACTCATGAGAAAATAGCTGATATATTATCAAAACAACTGGAAAAGTTGGCAAAACTTAAACCGGACGCGGCGGTTTTAGTCGTAGGCCTTGGCAATTGGAATGTAACGCCCGACGCGCTGGGGCCAAAGGTAGTGTCCAAAATATTGGTGACGCGTCACCTGAGCGGGGAAATGCCAACAGAGCTTATGGGGCGCGTGCGCTCTGTGAGCGCGATATCGCCTGGGGTGATGGGGCTAACAGGCATAGAGACAGGAGAGATCATAAAAGGCGTTGTCGAACGCGTTAAGCCCGATTTGGTTATCGCGATAGACGCGCTGGCGGCGAGGCGCACAAAGAGGATAAACGCCACTGTGCAATTGTCCGATACAGGCATTAACCCTGGCGCGGGCGTAGGAAACAATCGCATGAAGCTGAACGCGCAATCGCTTGGCGTCCCGACAGTCGTTGTCGGCATTCCTACGGTGGTAGACGCGGCTACGCTGGTTAACGATACCATGGACAGCATGCTAAACGCCATGGTAGAGCAAGCCCCCAGGGGGACGGAATTTTTTAGCATGCTAAAAAGCCTGGCGGGAGAAGAGAAGTATCACTTGATTTCGGAAATATTAAATCCTTATACAGGAAATATGTTTGTGACGCCGAAAGAAGTGGATGCTGTCATTGAGCGATTATCTGGCATAATCGCCAATGGCATAAACATCGCCTTGCATCCTGGCGTCACATCGGACGACATGAATAGGTTTATGGCTATATGATATGATTTGTTAAAATTCTAAAGCTATTGCGCGATAACGAGTTTGCCCGCGCGCGCGTCCAAGATTATTTGCGCGCCCAATGGCAGGCTCGCGGTCGGCATACAATGCCCGCATTGTAAATCGCTAACAACGGGTATATTAAGGTCGGCGGTTAGATCGTCCAACACCTGCTCTATTGTTAATGATTTATCAGGGTTTTCTGCTGCGCAATCAGTAAACGCGCCAAAAATAATACCCGCGCACGCGGTTAAAAGACCGGAGTGACGCAGTTGCAATAACATTCTGTCTAAGTGGCGTGGCGACTCCCCCACATCTTCCAGGAATAGAATTTTGCCGTCAACATCCAATTGATATGGCGTGCCAATAGTAGAAGTAACAAGGGAAAGGTTGCCGCCAACCAACTCGCCTCGCGCGATACCGGGGCGCATGGTGTTTAACTTAGCGCCGTCAGGATTGGCTATCTCGCTTGGTAGCGGGCCAAATAAAAGCTGCCGTACTCCCTGTTTTGTGTAGTCGTCCAAACCTTTATACCACTCTGTGCCGGGCATGGGCGTTTGGAATGATATTACGCCGCGATTTTGCATCGCTATGTGCAGGGCTGTCACATCGCTGTAGCCGTATAGCGGCTTACCGCTCGCCGCGATTCTATCGAAGTTCACGAGATCAAATACTCTGTGGGCGCCGTAGCCGCCTCGAATACAAATAACGCCCGCGATATCATCGTCGTCGAACGCCTCTATTAAATCCCTGGCGCGTTCGGCGTCCGTGCCGGCGAGATAGCCGCGCGCGTACCCGCATGTCGCATAGGCGACGGGGTTAAGCCCAAAATCGGCGACGCTTTGCATCGCGGCCTCCAGCGTACCCTGCGGCTGCGGGCTTGAGACAGATATAAGGGCGACTTTGTCGCCCTGTTTTAAAAAATTGGGTAGTTTTATGGCAAACCCCTCCTTGAATATTTTAGTATGGTTGTGTAGCAGGTCAGTGGATATGATTTTGTAGGGGCGCACCCGGCCTCGACCCGCCGCCGCCCGGTTACCCGATATCGGCGAGGTATAAAAAGCTTCCAAAAAGGCGAGCGCACTGCGCCCCTACGACACATTGTGAAAATGCACGTTAGAGGTTCAATTAACTACTCCCACTTACGGTTTCTCCAAAAGTGAATTCCCACATGGTCTTCTTCCCATTCAAACACACCACTTTTAAACTTGCCCCATTTTTCCTCATCCCATACTGACTCATCAGTAAGATCCTCTGCATTAGTTACCATAATTATGTGGAGTCCTATTGCTTCTGGCATATTATGATAATATGTAATATTATCGTAATTAATTATATAAGCACAATTTATTGTACACATACAGATTCAGCGTAATCGGCTCGCTTATTTTGCTGTATCCCGCTTCGTCTTTTGCAATGAATCTTTTCGTCAGCGGATCATACAACCTTGCCTGCGCGAAATACTTCTCCAGTATCTCATCGTAATCATGCCCGGTATAGTTAACCGTTCTGTCCAGCCCGGAAAAGTTCATATCCAACTGTTTCTGGTTTTGGACGTTACCCCACTCGTCATATGCGGTGTAAGCCAACAGGTTTCCGGACTGACTGCTCACATATACCGTACTGCCCATCCTGTCATAATGGAAGTAGGCTTTTTGAATATCCTCCGTCGCGATAGTATGGCTGGGGTTACCCGTAACATTAATGGCAAGATTATTCGCCCACCGCCTTTAATAGACAGTGGGCGAAAGGTTGAGTGTTGGTGAGCTTCTGGATATATTTTGAATTAATTACCAGAATAGCGAACTATTTCTGGAAACTCTACCGATTCAAACTTAAATATAATGCTTCCTGGATCAAATTCATCTGGACAATCTTCAACTTTTGATACATAGAATTTCAAATCATGTCTGACAAATTCTTCCTTTATATATTTAAAAATTACAACTTCAACACTAGAATCTATTACTAATTTTTGATTATACTCAGAGTTGAAGAGCAGATGCCTCCAATAAGAAGATTGACTTATCTCTAATGCTACATCTTCTATTAGTTCCAGATATTGTTGATATCTCCGTTTTTGATAATCCATCGCAGTTTCATCCATTCTTTTTATATTTTTGGCTCATGAATATGAGCGATAGATAAGTCTGACAGAATTATTTCAGCAATAGCATAGCTATTTCAAACAAGAGAAAGATGTGAAACCGAAATCTTCTCCCAATTGAAATAAGAAGCCATATTTTGAGAGAACAGTATAACAGTTAAATGCATCATAATTTATATACAAACATTTCTTATACTCACGAACGATAACATTTGCCAGCCCGTAACTATTCTGCCCTGCGCAGACCTAATTGTAGCGTGTTCGCTTCTAGTAATCAAACAGCTTACGGATAGTCTCCAGCCATTGTTTTTGATTGTTGCTGAGTTCCTCAACGTCGAACTTCTCTACCATTTTCTCTACATGGCCTAAATCCCGTTTAACAAACCTGAGTTGCTGCCCTGTAGCCTTATGGATTGCCTCTTTGCCAGGCTTGCGTTTCTTGGTGAACCGAAGATATGCTTGCCGCGCTTTTTGGCGGTATGTTCTTGGCTTGTCTGTAGCATACCCCTGCGGGTGCAGCGCGTCGATC
>JAISGK010000088.1 GCA_031263155.1 Clostridiales bacterium | reverse complement strand
GATCCTACAGGGGTAAGCGAGCTAAGCGAATTTGTTGATGGCTTCTTTGAGGAATATGGTTGTAAGCTATCAGAACTATTTATATCCGTTCCGGATCCGGACTTTACTCAAGGCCAAACTATTATGGATGAATATAAGGAAAAAGGGTTAAATGACTTTCATTGGTACGTGAATATGAATTATAAACTTCCCATGACTCTTAATTTGAGCCATAAAGGAACTAAAGTTTTTAATCATTCTCCCAAGGAGCCCCAGTGGTGGATAACTGGATTTAATCCAAATTGCACTCCGGTTCTCTTTCAAGATCTAACTGTGACCGGAACGGTTGATTTCTCCAAGCAGCCAGACCTATGGAAGGGATTTTATAGTAAAAATAAAATTTATACTAGGTTTTTCACTTTCCAATCTCAAAATATGATTGCTAATTTTGAGTGGTAGTATGAAAAAATATATTATATATTTGTTTATAATAGAATCTATTTTAACTAATACTGCTTCATGTGAATGGAGGCAGAAATTAGATAGAGAAGCCCAAGAACAAGTGGAAATACGCAGAGAGAACGCCAAGCTGCATGAAGATGAACTAATAAAATTCATAATTACAGCAATCAATGAGAGAGATAGCTCGGCTATAAAGGATTTATTTTCTTCCAAAGCGTTGGAGAATTCCTACAATATCGACGAGAGCATTAATAGATTATTTGATTGCTTTGAAGATGAAATAATTAATTATGATGGGGGTGATAATTCTGGTGGATCATTTGGTCCACCAAATGGGACAATAATGTATGACTCTGGCGCTTATAGATTATCTACAATAAATTGTTCTTATATAATTGATTATGATAATATTACAT
Organism: Clostridiales bacterium; assembly: GCA_031263155.1. Classification (GTDB taxonomy): domain Bacteria; phylum Bacillota; class Clostridia; order Lachnospirales; family WQUN01; genus JAISGK01. Next base: position 15,535 of record JAISGK010000088.1, on the reverse strand, counting down.
ATTATCATAATATGCCGGAAGCAATAGGACTCCACATAATTATGGTAACTAATGCAGAGGATCTTACTGATGAGTCTGTACGGGATGAGGAAAAATGGGGCAAGTTTAAAAGTGGTGTATTTGAATGGAAGGAAGATCACGTGGGAATCCATTTTTGGAGAAACCGTAAGTGGGAGTAGTTAATTGAACCTCTAACGTACATTTTCACAGTGCGTTGTAGGGGCGCAGTGCGCTCGCCTTTTTGGAAGCTTTTTATACCTCGCCGATATCGGGTAACCGGGCGGCGGGTCGAGGCCGGGCGCGCGCCCCTACGAAAGCGTACCCACTGCTCATTGCGCACCCATACCAAATTTGAAAAACGCACATTTAAAGTAATGTTAAAGAATTAATGCTAAAAGGAGCTTTATGTCCGTAGACACGATAATCATTAAAGGGGCAAGGGAGAATAATCTAAAAAATATTGATCTTCAGATACCGCGCAACCAATTTGTTGTCTTTACCGGCCTGTCGGGGTCGGGCAAGACGACACTGGCGTTTGACACCATATACGCCGAAGGGCAGCGGCGTTATGTCGAATCATTGTCGTCTTACGCAAGGCAATTTCTTGGGCAAATGAACAAGCCTGACGTTGACCTAATAGAAGGGCTTTCGCCAGCTATTGCCATAGACCAAAAAACCACCAGTCACAACCCTCGCTCTACAGTTGGCACCGTAACAGAGATTTATGACTACCTGCGCTTGCTGTTTGCCCGCGTGGGGATACCGCACTGCCCGCGCTGCGGCAAAGAGATAAAGCGGCAAACGGTGGATCAGATAATCGATCAAATAATGGCGCTGCCCGAAAGAACACGCATACAACTTTTAGCGCCCGTTGTGCGCGCGCGCAAGGGCGAGCATGTAAAACTGCTGGATGACGCGCGTAAAAGCGGTTATGTACGCGCCCGCATAGATGGCTCGATTATAGATCTGGCCGAAGAAATTGTATTGGACAGGAATAAGAAACATACAATCGAGATCGTTATCGACCGCCTGGTTGTTAAGGACGGGGTGCAGTCGCGGTTGACGGGTTCCGTCGAGGCCGCGCTGGCGCTTGGAGCAGGGCTTATACTTGTCAGCCTCGAAGGGGAAGATTTGACATTTTCCCAAAATTTCAGCTGCCCGGAGTGCGGTTTTTCCCTGGAAGAGCTTGAACCCCGTTCGTTCTCATTCAATAACCCCTCCGGCGCGTGCCCCGCTTGCGCGGGATTGGGCATGCAAATGATCTTCGATCCCGATCTGCTTGTGCCAGACGATAGCCGATCGCTCATGGAGGGCGCCATTAGCGCCGGCGGGTGGAATTCTATAAACAATGTGCGCAGTTCGTCATACGCGCTGTTTAAAGCGTTGGCGAATGAATATGGCTTCAATCTCTTTTCTCCATACAAAGACCTGCCTCAAGCCGCCAAAGACATAATAATGCATGGTACGGGCGGCAAGAATGTAAACGTCGAGTTTACCCAAAACGGTGAAACACGGGTATGGTCATATCCGTTCGAGGGTATCCTCAACAATATCAAGCGCAGATACAGCGAAACAAGCAGTGATTACGCCAAGCAGGAATACGAATCGTTCATGACCAACATCATTTGCCCCGAATGTAACGGTAAGCGGCTAAAGCCAGAGATACTGGCAGTGACCGTAGGCGGCGCGAGCATCGATCAGATAACGGACATGACCGTGCTGCGCCTGCGTGAGTTTTTTGCCCAGATAGGGCTTACAGAAACCCAGCGCATGATCGCGGATAGGATATTGGATGAGATACGCGCTCGCGCGGGCTTTCTTGTGGACGTCGGGCTGGATTATCTGACATTGTCGCGCGCGGCGGGCACGCTATCCGGCGGCGAAGCGCAGCGCATTCGTTTGGCGACGCAGATTGGTTCGGGGCTTGTCGGTGTCGTATACATCCTTGACGAGCCGTCTATCGGTCTGCATCAACGTGACAACGACAAACTGCTGACCGCCCTTAAACACCTTAGAGACATAGGTAACACATTAATAGTGGTTGAGCACGACATGGACACCATGCTTGCCAGTGATTATATAGTGGATATAGGCCCCAAGGCCGGCGCGCATGGCGGAGAGATCGTCTTTGCCGGGCATGTGGATGATCTTATGCTCTGTGAAGAATCTATAACCGGACAATACCTCAGCGGCAAACTGTTTATAGAGACGCCGCGCGCGCGCCAAAAACCCAACGGAAAGATACTGACCATAAAAGGCGCTAAAGAACGCAATTTAAAGGGCATTGACGTGACAATCCCACTGGGTCTGTTCACGTGCGTGACAGGTGTGTCTGGATCGGGCAAAAGCACGTTGGTTAACGAAGTGATTTATAAACGATTGGCGCGAGACCTTAATCGCGCGAAAGTTAAACCTGGCCGTCATGACGATATGCTAGGGATGGACTGGCTGGACAAGGTTATCAATATAGACCAATCGCCCATTGGGCGTACCCCTCGAAGCAATCCCGCGACATACACCGGGCTGTTCGATCTGATACGCGATGTTTTTTCGCGAACGCCCGAGGCAAAACTGCGCGGCTACCAAAAAGGCAGGTTTAGCTTTAATGTTAGAGGCGGGCGCTGTGAGGCGTGTGCCGGCGACGGCATTATTAAAATAGAGATGCACTTTTTGCCTGATATATACGTGCCATGCGAGGTGTGTCACGGTAAACGCTACAACCGAGAAACCCTTGAGGTTAAATACAAAGGCAAATCGATAGCCGACATCCTCGACATGACCATAGAGGAGGGGCTGGATTTTTTCCAGCACCTGCCCAGGCTGCGCGATAGATTGCAATGCCTTTGTGATGTGGGGCTAACGTATGTGAAGCTGGGGCAAAGCTCCACCACCTTATCGGGGGGCGAGGCGCAGCGCGTCAAGCTTGCCACGGAGCTGTCGCGCCGGGCTACAGGTCGTACCCTGTACGTGTTGGACGAACCGACTACTGGCTTGCATACCGCCGATGTTCACCGGCTTATAAAAATATTGCGGCGGCTGACAGAAAGCGGCAACACTGTAATTGTTATAGAACACAACCTTGACGTGATAAAGACTGCGGACTACATTATAGACTTGGGGCCCGAAGGGGGCGATATGGGAGGTCAGGTTGTCGCGACGGGCACGCCGGAAGCCGTGGCGCAAAACCCCATGTCCTACACGGGCGTTTACCTTCACAGAGCGCTTACGGGGCAAGCGGACACCATACCAAACGGCAAAAAGGGCGATTTGTCACGAACAGGCTAATAACTAACCGATAACAACGGGGGTGCGGCATGATTTTATCGGGGCGAGAAATAAAAAAAAGGCTGGGCATGGAAATAATTATCGATCCTTTTGAAAATAACCTGCTTAACCCTAACAGTTATAATTTGCGATTGTTCAACGAGCTGTTAGTGTACGATGAAGACGTGCTTGACATGAAACACCCAAACAAAACCAAAACCATACGAATACCCCCGGAGGGACTCATACTTGAGCCGGGGGCGCTGTACCTGGGGCGCACTTTGGAATATACAGAAACAGACAAACTGGTGCCCATGCTAGAGGGGCGCAGCAGCGTAGGGAGGCTGGGTCTGTTTATCCACGTGACCGCCGGCTTTGGCGACGTCGGTTTTAAAGGATTCTGGACGCTGGAGATACATTGCATACAACCGATAATTATATACCCCTATGTTGAGATATGCCAGATATACTATCACACTATAGAGGGGGAGTATGATCGGTACATAAATGGTAAGTATCAGTCTAACAAGGGTATTCAGCCAAGTATGCTGTATAAGGATTTCATTTGATGGGGCAACGAAACCGTTACAACAAATCGTGCGTTTTCCAAATTCGGTATGGGTGCGCAGTGGTCGGCGGGTATGATTTCGTAGGGGCGCGCACTGCGCGCCCGCAACCGACCGATAACCAGGTAAAAAAGCTCGCCCGACGACCGCTCGGTTCCCCGGATATTGTTGAGGCTTGGAAAGGCTCACGGGCGCGCACTGCGCGCCCCTACGAAACCAAAATCCTTTTGTGAATTGGCGTTTTGTATAACTGTTTTGCGAATTACCCAAACTATTCCTAACGGATAATATTGGTTGGGAGAGGTTGGCATGGCGCTATTTCGTAATAAAAGAAAGCCCAAACGCAAAGCGACAAAAGGGAAAACAGTTTTCAGCCGCTTTATGGGCGAAGGCGCGGACATTGAATTGATAAAGACCTTACGGCAATCGGTAGGTTTGTGCTCGCTGGGTCTGACAGTAGCGCGCCGCAAAATGGGCATCGCGCAAAAATCGGCAATGGCGGCAGAACGTCTGGAGCAGCTCAAACGCTTAACGCGGTTAGCCCAGGAAGACGTCGATAGATTTAAAAAATTGCAGGATAGCTTTGCCGCACTGGACAATGAACGAGCCTCCCTCATGAAGCGGATGACGGGTTTTGACAAATCACTGAGCAGACTGGCAAAATTGGAGAACGAAGCGAAAACGGCGGTTAACGAGCTGCGTGACGCCGAGCGCTACAAACTTGCGCTCACAAGGGATATAGGTTATATTGAGGGTGAAAAAGCGGACTTAGAATACGAGCGCCGCTCCCTCATGACCGGGATAAACTTTGTGTCTAGGCTTGGCGCGGGCATTACAGGCTTGTTTGTGTTCGGCGCCGTTCTGCTTAGTGTGATAGCTCACGTGAACAGAGATAACATGCTCTTTCTTGGGGTTGCGCTGTGTATGCTGGCGTGTGTGTCGGGCGTCATCCTTTTTTCGTTTCGCAAACGCGTGGCGGCGGAACTCGTCATGAACGGCAAAAAGCAGGCCCGCGCCGTACACTTGATGAACCAAAAAAACGTCGTGTTTGCGGCTTACAACAATCTGCTCAACGCGGCGTACAAAAAGTACAGCGTACACAACTCGCGCGCGCTTGAGAGCCACTTGTCAGAATATCAGCATTATAAAACCGTGACCCAGCGCGTCGATGCCGTTCGCGCGTCCATGTATGAAACCGGGGGCGCGATAGAACGTTTTATGGACGAAAACGGTATAGAGAACAACCACTCATCACTGGAAAACTTTGTGAAGCAAATAGACCTAACCAATCTCGAACATGCCTTTGATGATCTCTCACAGCAAAAAACAGCGTTTAGCAAACAATTGGATGAATTGGATATGAAACAGGGCGCTATTTGGGACTTGCTGCAACGTATAAAAATAGAACGCCCGCAGTATTCTGACTCCATGGATGAGGTGATCCAGACATATATGGACGAAATGGGCAGGTTGCTGGCATCGCCCGATGATGAACGTTAGCGAGAACGGAGGACATATTTGAAACAACTTGAAAAAACACACGATCCAGGTGTAGAGCGCCAAATTTATCAACGCTGGCAAGATCAAAACTATTTTCACGCAAAGGTAGATAAAGCCCGCAAACCGTACACCATTATGATGCCTCCGCCCAACATTACGGGCGTGTTGCACGTAGGCCACGCGCTAAACAATATTATTCAAGATATTCTAATACGCTTTAAACGTATGCAGGGCTTTAACGTACTGTGGCTACCCGGTACGGATCACGCCAGCATCAGCACCGAAGCCAAAATTGTCGCAAAGATGGCGGTAGAGGGCGTCACAAAAGCCGATATAGGGCGAGAGGGGTTTTTGGAACGCGCATGGGCATGGCGAGACGAATTTGGCGGCACAATCGTTGAGCAGCTCAGGCTCCTTGGCCTAAGCTGCGACTGGCGGCGCGAGAGGTTTACACTGGACGAGGGTCTGTCAAACGCGGTGCTGGAGACATTTATACGCTATTACAACAAAGGACTCATCTATAGGGGAGAAAAGCTGATAAATTGGTGTCCCCACTGTAAAACTACCATATCGGACGCCGAGGTGGAACACGAAGACAAAGACGGATACATGTATTACTTTAAATATCCAATAGAGTCAGGCGGGTTCATCGAATTTGCGACGACCAGGCCAGAGACCATGCTGGGTGATACCGCTATCGCCGTACACCCCGAAGACGAACGCTACACCCACCTGGTAGGGCAAATGGCAAAAATACCCGTTGTTGATCGCCAAATACCGATCATAGCCGACATATATGTGGAAAAAGATTTCGGAACCGGCGTGGTAAAGATAACCCCCGCGCACGATCCCAACGATTACGAGGTAGGCGAGCGGCACAACCTTGCCAAGATAAATATCATGGCCGACGACGGAACCATAAACGCCAACGGCGGCAAATACGCCGGGCTTACCCGTGAAGAATGCCGCGAGCGTATCATTGAAGATTTTAAAACCCTGGGCCTGTTTGTCAAAACGCAAAACATCCGCCACGCGGTAGGCGCGCACGACCGCTGCCACACTGTAATGGAGCCATTAATAAAACTGCAATGGTTTGTTACGATGAAAGACCTTGCCCGGCCCGCGCTGGACGCCTACATTAACGGCAAGGTGCGATTCACCCCCGCCCGCATGGGTAAGGTATACGCCCATTGGCTGGAGAACATACGCGACTGGTGCATATCGCGACAATTATGGTGGGGGCACAGAATACCGGCCTATTATTGTCAAGAATGTGGCCATATTAACGTGGCAATTACAAAGCCGGGGCAGTGTTCCAAATGCGGCTGCGCGGATCTGCGTCAGGATGAGGATGTCCTCGACACATGGTTCTCTTCCGCGCTGTGGCCATTCTCAACCTTGGGCTGGCCCGAGAAGACGGAAGAGTTAGAATATTTCTACCCCACCAATACATTGGTAACAGCGTCAGAGATCATCTTTTTCTGGGTCGTGCGCATGGTATTTAGCGGCATTGAGCTGATGGGCGAAGCGCCGTTTAGCGATGTTATAATTAACGGCACGGTGCGCGACGACCTGGGGCGCAAAATGGAAAAATCTTTGGGTAACGGCGTGGATCCCATCAAGGTTATCGAGCAATATGGCGCGGACGCGCTGCGACTGATGATGATAACGGGCAACGCGCTGGACAGCGACACGCGTTTCATCTGGCCACGACTGGAGGTAGCCAGAAACTTTCTCAACAAAATATGGAATGCCGCGCGCTTTGTAATGATGCATATGGATGTCGACGTGCCAACGCTTGACATAACGCCCCAAAAGTTGACCGTGGCTGATAAATGGATACTCTCTTTGCTGGCCAAAACCTGCGCTAACGTGACAGAACGCATAGAGGCGTTCGACCTCGTAATGGCCGCGCAAATCACCTACGATTTTTTATGGGATTATTTTTGCGATTGGTATATTGAAATGGTGAAACCAAGGCTTTATAATAAAGAGCATGATAAGGATAACGATACGAGGATGAGCGCCCTGTGGACGCTTAACACCGTGCTTACGGCAGGTCTTAAATTACTCCACCCATTTGTACCGTTTATAACCGAAGAGATTTATACCACACTGCATGAGAACGAAGAGACTATCATGTTTGCCCCGTGGCCGACGTTTGATTATCGCTTTGAGGAAGAGGAACAACTGGCCGCGCGATTTATCGAGGCTGTAAAGGGCATACGAAACTCAAGACTGCAAAATGGCATTGCCCCGTCGCAAAAACTGAACGTAGCGCTGGCGGCGGACAAAACGCTGTCTGATTTTTTTGCGGAGCAAAACAAGTCGTTTAACATGATGGCGGGCGTAGGCACATTTAGTATTGTGGACGCCTCTGACGCGCAACCCGATATTTCTGCGAAAGACACCGCCACGACAGTGGTTATATCAGGTGGGGTGCTGCACATCTCGCTTGACGCGGTGGATGTGGAGAAAGAAAAGAAACGGCTGGAAAAAGAGAAATCAAAAATCACAAACGAGATAGAGCGTTGCCGCTCCAGGTTGAGCAACGAGGGTTTTATCTCAAAAGCCCCAGAAAATTTGATTGCGGACGAACGCGCCAAGCTGGCGAAATATGAGGAAATGCTCGTTAAAGTAAATGAGCAGTCAGCAAGATTGTAGAGTTGCACAGTATGCGTTGCTTGTTAAAGGAGGCGAAATAAATGGCCATTCGCGCGTCTGCGGAAGATTATCTCGAAACCATATTGCTGCTTACCAAGCGTAACGATGCAGTACGATCGATAGACATAGTAGCGGAAATGGGGTTTAGTAAGCCCAGCGTAAGCGTTGCCATGAAAAAACTGCGCGAAGGCGATTATATAAAAGTGGACGACGACGGCCATATAACGCTTACCCCCACAGGCGAAGCGGTCGCGACGCAAGTGTACGACCGGCATTTGACATTGTACAATTGGCTGGTAAGCTTGGGGGTATCAGACGATGTAGCCGCCGCTGACGCGTGCCGTATGGAGCACATACTGCACGATGAGTCGTTTGACGCGATAAAACGTAACAACGCTGCGTCAGATGAAATGGAAGACTTTAATTGCCCTTATTTTGATAATATAAGGTGTAGTAATCTTACATTGGAAAAATTTCTTCAGACAAAAAGGGAAGAGGCCGCCCAAACGCACGATGATTTAGTCGATAGCGATAACCGCCCATGATAAATATGGGAGGATCTTTTATGAATAATTTTATGAATAGAATGAAGTTTTGGGCCATGGTGCTGATAGCGGTTGTTTTTTGCGCCCGGCCTACCTATGCCAAGGGATATCGCTTTCTGTTCTCGCCCAGCAGTCAATTTCAACATGTGGGCGAGGCTTTGGCGAATGGCAAATATTTTGTTGTTTACAACGGCACGGCTCCGGGTGGACTTACTAGGTATGGAATATGCGATTCGTCCGGTAAGATTGTTTTGCCGATGGAGTATTCGCGAATTTACAAAGATGAAAATCTGATAATATGCGATAATAGCGGAAAGATTACGCTGTTCGATCATTCCGATCATTCATTGAACAAACTTTTTGATGTAACAGGCGGTTTCAAAGTTTTTGGAGACGGCTCGTATATAATGCCAAGCTCAAAAAGCGATATTCTGAACCGTTCGGGCGGTACTGTAATTCCGGGTGGATTTGAAGATGCCTGTTACTTGGGAGAAGGGCGTTTTCTAATTAAACGGGGCGGAATATGGAGTGTTACAGACGGTAAATCCTCATTTTCACTGGCGGCAGGGATACGTTTTGCGGATACGGACGGTTATCTATTGGAAGACTTGAACCCGCAGTATATAGATTATTCAGAAGTAAACTGGCTGTGCGCACAGATGGGTGGAAGCTGGGGCGTGTTTGACAAAGAGTTACAAAAGGCCGTCCCGTTTGAGTATGACAAAATTCTTGCGCCAAGGGGCGACGGCGGGTACTTCGCGGCCTGTAAGGGTGGCAAGTTTGGAATTGTTGATAAAAAAGGGACTGTCCTCGTACCGTTTATTTACGATGATATGACGGATGTGGGCGCTAACCTGTACCTTGTTAGGAATGGCGAAGAACAAGGGGTAATAGATACAGCGGGCAATTTTATCATACCCATGACAATCGATTTTTTACAGGCCAGATATATCGTAGATGATTACGCTCTGCTGCGTAATGGGGAAGCGCGTTTACTGCCCAAATACTATGCAAACCTGTGCTTTCTACTAAAACAGAAGGAAAAAGTGGGGCTTATCGGAAAAGATGGGCGGCAAATCCTGCCTATTGAGTATGAAGCCATATACAGTACAGCTGGCTTTGGAGGCAGTTCGTGGTTTTTATGCCCCGACGCGCTTATAGCCGTAAAGGATAATAAAACAGGCGTAATTACAATAGACGGTGAAATAATAGTACCCTTTAAATATGACGGGATCAATATAAACTACAATTTGCCCAATAATTATAAAGGTGTGCAGTATTTTATGACTCTGCTTACAAATGGCGACGTATGGACATTGGGGGCTGTAAATCGCAATAACGGGCGTGTCGCGGAAACATATACATTCTCCACAAAGGATATTGATGTTGGAGGCGGCTTCTTTATCACGGACGCGTTTAACCCGGAGCCCCCGGCTTATAATGGCCCGGCGCAATATATGTCGTTTACCTTCTCTCCGCTTAACGGGCTTATCAACGGTTTTTCCGGTTTTGGCGGCGGCGAATTCAAATCCATGCCGGAAAGCCCCGTGATATCCTATTCCGGTAATTGGCTTGCTACCGGTGACAAACTCATGTATACAGGCAGCTATAACAACAGGGGCGCGGTAATAGTCTTTGACGATTTCGCGGGCGCGGAGTCTCCGGTGTTGGACGGCTGGGCGCGCGAAATCACATTTACAATCGGGAAGGCGACGTGGAATTTTAACGGGGCGGCTCTGGAAAACGACGTGGCGCCGTTTATTTCCGGCGATCGAACTATGGTGCCGGTGAGAGTGATTGCGGAGTCGTTCGGGGCTTCCGTGTCGTGGAATGACAAGGAAAAGACGGATTACATCACAAAAGACGGGGTTACATTAAAGCTAACCGTAGGTAAGGCCCTGCCGGACAATATGGGGACTCCGGTTATAACCGGCGATCGCCTCTTCGTCCCCGTCCGCTATATAGCCGAGATGTTCAATGGCAAGGTCGCCTGGGAACCAGAGGGAAAGACTGTGACAATCGTATTTTGAGGTGGTGTACGCAATTGGTGTTTTGCCCCATTTAAAGGGTATACGTTTTGAAACAGTGTAATTTTGCGCGGATAAGCGGGGTCGTTTAACCCCGCTTATCCGGTTCACTATTAGACCTCGATTGTCTGTATCTTCCGTAGTGTTTGTTCTTATACCGCCCAAAATTTCATCCCCTTTCATATCTTAATCTTTTAATCTTTCGGTTTCGCTTGCTCTTCGTGCTGAAATTATCCTGACAGCACCTCCGTCTCTTACACAATGGCAGACCAAGAGCAGACGAGAATTATCGCTAATTGTACCCAAAATCCGCTCAATCGCTTTTACCCAGCACGGCGACCAGTATCTCCGCCAGAGGCCGCATGGCGTTACGCGCCTCCGTGGCGGTGTTGGTGTCCGCCCCGACCTCTACAAGCATGGACCTTGGGCGCAGGTGCAAGCTATAGCGATACGGCTTTATATATATTTGACGCATAAGCCCCGGATAAAATTCATTGCTTATAAGTTGTAGCTGCAACGATAGCGCGAGATTATCCCTCAAGTATGGGTTGGGCAGCTCTGGCATAAGTTCTGGATCACCGTTTTTATTCAAACAGGTAACGCCGTTAAAAAACATCATGCGCGCTGTTGGCTGTCCATTTATATCTGTCACAAAGCGTGTGCCGCCAATGCCCGCGTCGCGGTGCAGATCTATCGTAACCTCAATAGACGGGTATTTTTCTATAATCTTGGACACGCCCGCGTTCATGCGTTCATAGCTGCCGTCGCGGCGCGTCTTGCCGTTTACCACGTCATACTTACCCACGTCATGAATAACCGAAACCTGGTATTCGTTAGCCAATATAGACGCCAAGAGATTGCCAAGGCCTACGACAGTGTCCGCTTCTTCTCCGGGCCTACTGTCGGCAAACGACTCTTGAGAGTGAGTGTGCAGAATAAGCACCTTTGGGCCGTCCGACTTAAGGTCTACCGTGAGGTCGCGCGCCGCGTATTCTTGTATGTCCAAAAGATTTTGATACACAAACGCGGTTTCGTCTATGTTATATAAAAACTGCAACTTGTCTTCCCAGGTAACCACCTGTGAAACTGTGGCAAACGTGGGAAAAAAAGGCGCAATTAGCGGTTGCTCGTAGTCCTCAAACGCGTCTATCGGATCCTGGCTGCCTATATCCGGGCCGGCGACAAAATTATCTTGTGTGCCAAGCCACATAATAGACGCGATAATCAACGCCAATAAGGTTATAAAAATAATCTTGCGCACAACAATCACCCTAAGCATTTTATTCGAAGGGCAGTATGTACTATACATGTTTCAAAAGTCTGACACATAACCGGTGTTCTGCGTTACGCGCGCCATTACAAAGTTGCCGACTCTCCCCATTTATATTTTATTACTATGCGTCGACGCAATGCCCAAACACCCAGCGCGGCGAGTCTCATCGCCAGCACAATCGCGAATGACCAGCGCAACGCGGCAACGTCGCCGCCCAGCGATTTGTAAATCATAACGCCGGTTAGCGGCATAATCGCGTTGGACGCGCTGGTGAAAATGGTGAATAGTGACAGACCGAGCGTTCTGTTTTTGTCGTCCAATACTTGCAGCGTGCACTGCAATAGGTTAAGGTTAACGATCACAAAACCAAGGTTGGCTATCGTGTGCATGACAAAGAAAACGAGTTGATTGTATGGCGCGGGACACAGGGTGCTAACGATCACAGCGGGAGGATTAAGGCACAGCGATATTATGCCAAACATCATGGTAAACACTACGCCCCTGCGCTCGTTCATTTTGCTCCAATAACGCAAGGTACACAACTGCGCCAGCGTGCCCAATATGTTAACAAGGGATAATTGCGCTTCGTTTAGATGAATATACTGTGTTTGGCTTATGAAGTACAGCGTCCAATCCACTTGCCACGCCATGTAAAAAAACAGCGCGATCCCCGCGTACAGTAAAAATTGTTTGCTGCGCGCCAATGACGACAAGGCGGATTTGAGCGCTCCAATGTTAATCCTTTTGGGTTCGACAGCGGCGGACGATTTTAAGCGTACTATCACGGTTATTTGCAAGGCCAGCAACGCGGCGGCGCACAGAAAAAACGCTTGGTGCGCCGAGATCTTCGATTCTGTGGTTCGCATGGAGGTCAGCAGCGTACCCGTAACCAAAGGGATCAGTATGCCACATAAGGTCGCGCCGTAAGTGCGCAGGGTAAGCGTGGTGTTACGATTGCGTATATGTATGACCTCTGGGAAGAAAGATTGCCACGACAAATTGTATAGCATAACCGCCCCTGACGACGCGGCCAGCAAAATGATAAACGCCCATAGCGCGTTTCCAAATGCTGATACAAAACCGATCACTATGTAGATAGCAGCAGTGGACGCGACAGAGCCAATAACCATGACGCGTTTGTTCTTAAGTGCGTCGATGAAGAGAGCTCCAGGAAACAGTACGCACATGTTTACAAGCTGGCAAACAAGGCTTAGCATACCCAATTCATAATCTGACGCGCCCAGGCGCATGGCAAACAAATTGTTATTGTTGTTTGTCATCAATGTCGCCAGCGAGAAGAGCACGCCTTCGTGGGCGTACAGCTTTATTGGGGTTTCAAGCGCGTTTAGCTTGCGCCCCACCGACATGGCACGATAGTAAATCATTCTTAACCACTGCGGCACAAAACATCATCTCGTTTTCACAAATATAGAAAGCCGAAGGTATTCTACTACATGTTGCGCCCATAGTCCAGAAGTGTTTTACCAAATGCGCCGTAAATTTCGCGTGAGCAGATAAAAGTAATTGAGCGCGGGGCTTGCGAATATAATTAGGCATATGCGATTTGAGAGGGTGAGTGATGCTTAATTATATATGGGGCGGAATGATAGTAATTGGGCTTGTGGTTGGCGGTATAACAGGCCGTATGCAAGAAGTCACCAACGCTATTATCGATTCGGCCAAAAGCGCGGTTACATTGTGCATTACCATGCTGGGCGTTATGTCTATGTGGACGGGGCTCATGCGCATAGCCGAAAAAGCAGGGCTTATCGAATCGCTGTCCAATAAAATGATGCCCGCTCTGCGCTGGCTGTTCCCGGAAATTCCCAAAAATCACGTGGCGTTCAGACACATAGCAACCAATTTTATAGCAAACATACTAGGCCTGGGCTGGGCCGCCACACCGGCGGGGCTTAAGGCCATGAATGAGCTGCAAAGCCTGAACCGCGACAGTAACACGGCGTCCGATTCTATGTGCATGTTCATGATTATTAACATGTCCAGCTTACAGCTTGTAACAATGAATATAATAGCGTTTCGCAGCCAATACAACTCCGCTAATCCGTCGGAGATTATCGGCCCCGGGCTTATCGCTACGCTAGGCTCTACCGTTGCCGGCGTGCTGGCCGCGCTTTTGCTGAGAAAGAAGCGTGCGCGCCCGTGACCGTCTTGCTCTATATATCCAACCTGATAATCCCCCTCACTTTTGCGCTCATCATTGCCTATGGCTACACAAAGCGCGTAGATTTGTACGAAAATTTCATCGTGGGCGCGAAAGACGGTATGAAGACTGTTGTAGATATACTCCCTACGCTAATCGGACTCATGGTTGCCGTCGGCGTGCTGCGCGCAAGCGGCGCGTTGGATTATCTCAGCGCGCTCATATCGCCCCTCACCGTGTACCTGGGCTATCCAACCGAGGCGGTGCCGCTTACATTTATGCGCCTGGTATCTTCCAGCGCCTCTAACGGACTGCTGCTTGATATTTTTGAAAAATACGGGCCCGATAGCTATATCGGACGCTTCGTGTCCATTATGATGAGCTGCACCGAAACGGTGATATATACCATGAGCGTTTATTTTATGAGTGTGGGGATTACAAAAACTCGATACACCCTGCCTGGCGCGTTGATAGCGAATCTGGCCGGCATTATAGTGGCCTTAATATTAACCAATATGTTATTTGCTTGAATAGATTTACAAAGAGCTTATGTGATCTGTTTGACATAATGGGACTGCTGACGGATAATATGAGCGGCAACGCAAAAAGCACGGACGGAGAGGAAAAAAATAAATGCCCAAACGAAAGAGCAAAGATAACCCAAGCGACGACGCGTTAATCCCCGCCGTTAAAGTCGCCGTCATTGACGAGTCCGCTCTTTTTGAGCGCGTCGCGATGATTATTGAGCGCCGCAAAAATAACGCCGCCGCATACGCGAACAGCGAGGGCACATTGATGTTTTGGGAAATCGGGCAGTATGTCAACTCTGTAATTCTCGATTCCAAACGCGCCGAGTACGGTAAAAAGATTTTCTCGACGCTGGCGACAAAATTGGCGGCTCGTTACGGCAAGAGCTTTTCGGAACAAAATTTATACAGAATGACGCAATTCGCCGATCGGTTTGCCGATTTTAAAATTTTGTCGCCGCTGACGACAAAATTGAGTTGGTCACATTTTTGCGAATTGATTCGCGTAAAAACGCTTGAAGCAAGGATATTTTACGCCGAGGACGCCGCCGTCAGGGGCTACGGCGTGAAGTGAGATAATCGAACTGCTCGAACCCGACAAGTCGGGCATAGCCGTCGCGGAATACTGGACACAGCTTCCCCCAAAAGCGGAGTTTGAGCGCAAAATCCGAGAGATACTCGCCGAGGCGCGGGAGCGTCTTGAACGGCGCAAACTGCTTGCGGACGGCGGCGAAGTCCGGCGAATCGACTACTTCTTAGAGCCGAAAGACGATGAGGACGAATAGAGATAACACCTTCCTTTACCCTTTTCAAGCGCTCTAAACGCCCATTTTCACAAAAAGATTTTGATCTCGTAGGGGTGCGCAGTGCGCGTCCTCGACGCCCCGTATTGCAAATTGACGCCATACCGTAACGTCATGGCAAGAGGTGAAACGTGAAGGAATTGCCGCAGAGAAAACAAACCCGGTTGAAAGGTTATGATTACAGGCGCAACGGAGCATATTTCAT
>JAISGK010000086.1 GCA_031263155.1 Clostridiales bacterium | reverse complement strand
AAGTTGGTAAAATGTGTTGAGGCGGGGCGTTTGACACATTCCGGCTGCAATGCCCAACCGTGGAGTTTTATTGTTGTGGAGAATCCCGAATTGGTCAGCGAGATAGCAAAATGCGGGCAACAGTTAAAGCAAAACGCCTTTCTTGGAACGGCGAAAGCGTTCATTGTTATTTTGGAAGAACACGCAGTTTTAAGCCCTGTTATCAGTTGCTTTCTTGACAGCCAATATTATGCGAAAGGCGATTTGGGCGCGGCGGCGGCATACGTTTGTTTGGAAGCCGCTACGCAAGGGCTTGGCAGTTGCCATATTGGTGTTTACAATCGCGCAAAGATTTGCGAGTTGCTGAATATTCCCTCAGAAAAGCAATTTGGCTCCGTGATTGCTTTGGGATACCCTGCCGGTGACGCGATTCGCTCTAAAAATCGCAAATCATTTGAAGATATTGTGAGATTCGTATAATTCTAAATTGATTGAAAGGGGTATACGCCATGCCCAGACCCACAACAAAGCAGGACTTAATCAGGACGGCAAACGATCAGTTTGAAAAGATGTGGAACCTCATTGATTCTATGCCGGACGATGAGCGGAACGCAACTTTCAATTTCGGTGCGGACTACGGGAAAGAAGCGCACTGGGGGCGGGACGAGAATCTGCGCGACGTACTGGTTCATCTGTACGAATGGCATCAGCTATTGCTGGATTGGGTAGACGCCAATCAAAGCGGCGAAGCAAAACCGTTTCTGCCCGCGCCTTACAATTGGAGGACCTATGGCGATATGAATGTGGAGTTTTGGAAAAAACACCAATCCACAACATATGAGGCTTCAAAGGAAATGCTCTGTAACAGTTACGCAGAAGTCATGGCGCTGATTGACAGTTTCTCAGGCGAGGAATTGTTCGCGGAAGGACGTCTGCCTTGGACAGGCTCGTCAACGCTTGGAAGTTACTGCGTTTCCGCGACGTCCAGCCATTACGAGTGGGCTATGAAAAAAATCAAAGCGCACAAAAAGACTTATGGAACCCAATAATGCACTACGCCGACTATAAAACAATCCTTTCCCCGCAAAACGGAATGAATCTGTATCGCGGCTGTTCGCACGGCTGTATCTATTGCGACAGCCGCAGTTTGTACAACCGGCTTGACCGGCTTTTCCCCGACATGAAGCAGAAATATATTCGTCAATTCTGACGTTAAGCAGATGATGAAGGAATTGTTTTAGGGTTTTCGCAAAAAAAAAGCGAACCCTACCCGGTTCGCAGTCTTTGCCAGCCCTTATTTGTATTGTCCAATACAATATCTCCGCAGACCCTTGTTTCGTTCATGTTAATAACCCGTTGGTTTCGGCTGCCGCAAAAACGCAGTGTCAGATCCCTCTGCGACAAAACAAAGGGGCCGTCTATCAGCGTGTCCGTCTGCTCAAGAAGGGCCGCAACTACAGCGTCGTTTGCGGCCAGTTGATCCTCGTACAAATAGCCGGTATACGTCGTTACATCAAGACCGATTTCGTGTACCATTCGCGCGAGCCTGGCAAGCGGTTCCGGTTGGCAAAAAGGCTCACCGCCGCTGAATGTGACCCCCTTTAGAAGGGGGTTTTTGCTTATATCTTTAAAAAGCTCTTCGATATCGACCAATTGCCCGCCATAAAATGTATGCGACTGCGGATTGTGACACCCAAGGCACCTATGCGGACATCCTTGCACAAATATTACATAGCGAATCCCTGGGCCGTCTACTATAGATTCTGGCTCCAGGCCGCAGATCTTTAATTTACAGGCCATGTTTAATACGCTCCTTTTCTTCGGCGCGTTTGGCGTTGTTCCAGCGGTCGGTGGTGCCCACAAGGTATCCCGTGATTCTGCGGATACGCTCGAACTTCGGGCCGCCGTCATCCTCCCTGCGATGGCACTTTGGACACTCGTTGCCAATGATACCATTATAGTTGCAAACTGGGTCACGATCAACCGGATGATTCACCGAGCCATAACCTATACCATTTTCTTTCATATAGCGAATGACGGCCTCAAACGCCTCCAGATTATCGGACGGATCGCCGTCAAGCTCCACATAGCTGATGTGGCCGGCGTTAGTGAGTTGGTGATATGGCGCTTCCAGCTTGATCTTTTCAAAGGCTTTTATCGGATAATAGACGGGGACATGGAACGAATTTGTATAATAGTCCCGGTCTGTTACGCCCTTTATCACACCGTATTTTTTCTTATCTATCGCAATAAATCGCCCGGACAAACCCTCCGCCGGGGTTGCCAGCAAAGTGAAGTTCAAATTTGTTTTTGCGGATTCTTTGTCCACGCGGTCACGCATATGGCCAATGATCTCCAGCCCCAATTTCTGGCTTTCGGGGCCTTCGCCGTGATGGCTGCCCGTCAGCGCCTTAAGTGTTTCGGCCAGGCCAATAAATCCCACGCTTAGGGTACCATGTTTAAGCACCTCGGCCACGCTGTCATGAGGGCCTAACTTTTCACTGTCTATCCATACCCCTTGCCCCATCAGAAAAGGATAGTTAAAGACTTTTTTAGAGCACTGAATCTTGAACCTATGCAAGAGTTGTCTAATCACAAGGTCTATCTTCTCATCAAGTATTTTATAGAATTTCGCAATGTCGCCGCCCGCTTCAATACCGACGCGCGGCAAATTAATGGAGGTAAAGCTCAAATTACCGCGGCCGCAGGTCGTTTCACGCGTTTTGTCATGAGAGTTGCCCATTACGCGGGTACGGCAGCCCATGTAGGCCACTTCTGAATCATAATCGCCCGGTTTATAATATTCAAGGTTAAATGGCGCGTCCAGAAAGCTAAAATTTGGGAAAAGACGCTTCGCGCTGATTTTCATCGAAAGCTGAAATAAATCGTAATTGGGGTCGTCATTGCTGTAATTCACGCCCGTCTTCACCTTAAATATTTGCACGGGAAATATGGGGGTCTCTCCCTCGCCCAAACCCGCATCTGTGGCGAGCAGCAAATTTTTAACTGCCATGCGCCCTTCGGGGGAGGTATCGGTACCGAAGTTGATAGAGCTAAATGGCACCTGTGCGCCGGCGCGTGAGTTCATGGTGTTAAGATTATGTATTAAGGCTTCCATTGCCTGGTAGGTTCTGCGATCGGTATCGCAAAGCGCGCCCTGCGCCGCAAATTCGTGTGCCTTTGCTATATCACTAACATTAACCTGCTTAAAGCCACTTGAGCGCAAACGTTCGGGCAGATATTCTTTAAGTCTTTCACCGTACTCATCTGCGTTGCTCATAGTGATGGGGTCAAGCTCTTCCAGCGAGCAAAGCGCGTCGGCGTCCTTTCGGCCTATACCATGAACAGCCTGAAAATATCGAGAAAGCTCGTTCTTGTAAGACTTTTTAAAGGTTTTCGCGACGCCTGGGGCCATACAGTAATCAAAATTGGGAACGCTTTGGCCGCCGTGCATCTCATTCTGATTAGCTTGAATGGCGATACAGGCCAGCGCCGCGTAGGAGTCAATACTGTTTGGCTCCCGCAGGTTGCCATGGCCTGTGCAGAAACCATCGTGAAACAGCTTTATAAGGTCTATTTGGCAGCATGTTTCGGTTAGCATGTAAAAATCTTGGTCGTGAATATGAATATCACCATCTATGTGAGCCTCCGCGACCTCTTTGGGCAGCACATAATTATTGGAAAAATACTTTGATCCCTCTGTGCCGTATTTTAGCATGGTGCCCATGGCCGTATCCGAGTCTATGTTGGCGTTCTCGCGCTTAAGATCCACATCTTTTGCGTCATTGTATGTGAGCTGTTTATATATGTCCATTAGATCGCCTTCGGCTTGGCGTATCTTTGCATGCTCAGCGCGATATAGAATGTATGCTTTTGCTGTTTTCGCGTAGTCTGCCTTAATTAGCTTTTCTTCAACGACGTCCTGCACTTCCTCCACTGTGGGGACAACGTTAGCGCCGAACATTTCCGCGACCTTTGCGGTGATGGAGTCAAGTTCGCTCTCGCCAATGGGCTCGTCGCGCACGGCCCTGTTTGCGTTGCCAATCGCGTTGCGGATCTTCGTTGAATCGAAGGGTACAACCTTTCCGTTCCTTTTCCTTATTTTTTCTGCCAATTCGTCATCTTCTCTCTTCCCCAAACTCTTATTACTTTTATTACCAATATATTATTTAAATTACATCTTGTATTATATAGCTAAGCAAGGTAGGATATCAAAACTTGTGTATCTTTGCATATCTTTTATATCGTTGCATATCTTTTCTTATCTTCTCTTATCTTCTCATCTCACCTGTTTTCATATCTTCTCATTGCCGTATTATTAATAAATCGCGGGCGGGCATGTCGGCGTCGGTAAGGCGAAGGTCCGCGCGCAGAATGATTGTATTCACAAAAGGGTTAAGGGCGGCCAACTTAAAATCTGTATAAGTGTACACCTCACGCGGTTTATTTGCCCTGCGAACAGACAGATAAACAGGCGTCAGCAGCAACGTCACCAGCGCAAGCAAGAGGCAAAACCCCGCAATGCTCCTCATTATTTTTACACAGCGATACAAGTCGCCAGACCAGTCATTGTTAAAATGAACATTTAGTCGCAACATACAAAAACCTCCCCTATGATGTTGCGTAAGGAAAGGCCGTAATATGCATGTAATGTTTGGTAAGCAATAGCGGGTGTGACAATTCGCGCTTCAAACGAATCAATAATAATAGCTGTGACCGCCTATGGTAAACGCGTACTTGCGATTGTTTGATATCCAACTTGTTGTCGCTATTTTTGGGTTCATAAAAAATAAGGCTTTATCTACGTTGTTTCGGCCTTCAAGGGCGTCTATGGCCGCGAGGATACTTAACGACGAGGGATCGTTGTATACCGCGCCATTCGCGGTCGGCGTAAACTGCACGCCATACTTGCTGTCAAATATTACTTCTCTTATGGTAGAAGGGTAATAATCATTATTTACGCGATTTATTATGACGTTTGCTACGCCCAGGCGCGACGCGTAGCTCTCGTTGCCCGCTTCCGCCTCTATTATTTTGGAAAGCCACTCGAGGTCTTCTTCTGTATAATCGGCGTAATTGGCCAGCGCGCGCACGGCTAATTTTTGGGTTTGTTTTCGCACATTGGTGTTAATCGCGACAATGTTAACCGGCGTAAAAGATTTTATTTTGGCGTCGAACATTTTTATGAAAAAATCATGGGGCGCATACATTATTTCATTAACTATTTCCCCTTGATAATTTTCAGACTTACCGTTAAACTTAACTAGGGCGCGCTTTGCGTTGGTATCCCATACCACCGTCGCTCCCAATGATTCGCACACGTATCGTAACGGCAATAACTGCTGCCCGTCTTGTGTTTTATATTCCGCGCCTCGCAAGTATTTTCCATCAAGCACTATCTTTGGTCTTGGTTCTTGTTCTGATTCAACCGCATACACCGAGGTATACAACCCACACAACACATCAGCGACAATTAGCATAAAACAGATCTGTCGCAATAGTCGTGGTAAAATACAAATCACTCCTTGGCCATAATGTGACGATAAGCTGTTTATATTTTTGACAGTTTTATAAAGATTATTCCATTTTTCCAAAACCCAAAAAGGCGGAAGATCATTGTGAGAATGATCCCGCCTTTGAGCTTTAAAGATTTTTATTGATTTTTACTCCATTTTAACTTTATTTTAATAATTGCAGGATGTTTTGCGGCGATTGGTTAGCCTGGCTTAACATGGAAGTAGCCGCTTGACTCAGAACATTTGTTTTTGTAAGGTTCATCATTTCTTTTGCCATGTCTGTGTCACGTATACGAGACTCCGCCGCGCTGAGGTTTTCTGAGCTTATATCCAGGCTTTTCATTGTATAGTCAAGCCTGTTTTGGATAGCGCCCAAGGTGGAGCGCGCGCCTGTTACTTGCTTGAGCCCATTATCCAGAACGGATATAAGACCGGTTATGTCCGAGCCCGATGTAGCGGATGTAACTGCCGAGGCTATGCCGGCCAGGCCCAGGTCGCCCGCCGTCATGCCCCCTACGTTAAATTCTATACCCTGGCTCTCGTTAGCGCCTATCTGCATATACAGCGTGCCGACAGAGCCATTGAGTAATTTTCTCTCATTAAATTCAACGCGTGAGGCCATGCTATCTATTTCGGCTGTCAATTGGAGCAATTCTTCACCGATTTTTTCGCGGTCGTCTACCTGGTTTGTGTCATTAGACGCTTGCACGACGAGTTCACGCATACGCTGCACCATGCTGTCTATTTGCTGCATACCGCCTTCCGCCGTTTGCACGAGGCTGCTGGCGTCTTGCGCGTTCTTGCTTGCCATATCGAGTCCGCGAATTTGAGAACGCATTTTTTCACTTATGGCCAAGCCTGCGGCGTCGTCGGCCGCGCTATTTATGCGCAACCCGGAAGATAGCCGTTGTGACGCTTGTGTTTGAGCCGCGCTGACATTTTTCATCGCGCGGTGAGCGTTGAGCGACAATACGTTGGTGTTAATAACCATATTGCTCATAAATATTATCCCCCTGAAAATTACACAGAATAATCTAATCTATCTGTTAATGCTTTGATTTATCACTATAGAAAAAATTAATCATCACATGCTATTTTTCCTATTGCGACCCGTTAATATACTGTACATGTATGCCAAAGCAAAAAAGCGATTCGCCATACCTGTTTCTATACCGATATATGCTTTCATGCCCTGCTAATTATTATTGGCAAACAATGGAATCAATTGCCTTTTGCGTTGATACGCGAGAATGGGCTTGGCAATGGATGGTTGCCGCAAAACACCTGTTTTAGCCATATTCATCATTTCTTTGGCCACGCCAGTGTCAATAACGCGTGAAGCGGACGCGGTCATGTTTTCGGATGAAATATCCAGGTTGGTCATGGTAAGTTTAAGGCGATTTTGTATCATGTCCAGTTCGTGGCGTGTGCGCGAAATTGCCCTCAGCGCGCCGTCCAATGCGCTCAGGGTGGAAGCGACAGCAGCCCCGCTGCTTAACCATGGGCTGTTCGCCAGTGACGCGGGATTATTTAAGTCTATCACCGCCGCCGTTTTGATTGTACC
The DNA here is from genome assembly GCA_031263155.1 of Clostridiales bacterium. Classification (GTDB taxonomy): domain Bacteria; phylum Bacillota; class Clostridia; order Lachnospirales; family WQUN01; genus JAISGK01. The sequence continues at coordinate 828 of JAISGK010000086.1, read as the reverse complement.
GCACAGCGCGTTTAAGCCCAAACCTTCTACATCCAGTTTGTCTATGCTAAAGGTCATGTTTTGTTTTTCGGTGGGACCCACCTGTAGATATATGGTTTTGGGAAAAGAAAAGCTGCCTTCAAGCAATTTTTTACCGTTAAACTCCACACGAACGGCTAGCCTGTCAACCTCTTCCAGCAACTGACTCATCTCTTGCGCGGTTTTTTGCCGGTCACTTTCTTTGTTTGTATCGTTGGCGGAACGAATAGTAAGCTCACGCACCCGCCAAATTAGGTTCTCTATTTGCCGCGCGCCGCTTTCGGCAGTTTGCGCCATGCTGCTGCCGTCTTGAGCGTTACGGTTGGCGATTTCAAGCTCGCGTATCCACTCGCGTATTTTTTCGTTTACGGTAGACCCGATTATATAGTTATCCGCGCCGTTAAGGCGTTGTACGTCAAAAGGTTCCGCCGTCGATACATGACGCCCCCTTGCTGTGCTGTTCTTGCCAACTCTGTTGATGTCCAAGGCTTGTGTAGTGGTATTAATGACCATGCTTGACATATTATTCCTCCTTGAATAATATTTCTCCTACAATGTCATTTTCGATGTCATTTCGGCAAATGCGCGATGTTGTGACCTCAGCTTACGCAACGGGGCTTTCGGGATAAAAAATAAAGATATCCGATTCCGCGAATCTTATCGTATGAGGGATAAAACATTTTGTGAAGACTGGTTGGCTTGCGATAACATTGATGTCGCGGCCTGACTTAAGACATTCGTTTTTGTCAGGTTCATCATCTCTTTGGCCATGTCGGTGTCGCGTATGCGTGATTCGGACGCGCTCAGGTT
>JAISGK010000029.1 GCA_031263155.1 Clostridiales bacterium | reverse complement strand
TTTGAGTTTGTTACAGACACACCATAAGCATAATTGGTGGGCAGATCGTCAGGATCTAAAACACTCGACGTGTCATTATCATCCCAACCGCCATAGTTAGTGTCGCCATAGTCAAATATTTGCTGATTATATACCATACTTCCTATTTTATCATTTCTGCTTATCACTCGGTTAGTCTGCCGGAAATCATATGCAAGGCTAATCTCTTTTGCCTCATAGGTATAATTGGTAGAAAGGCCGTTTGGGTAGGTAATTTTTTCTAATGGTAAGCCTTTATAATGTAATTCGGTAACAGAGTCATAATCTGTAATTCCAGGAGGCCAAAAACTGAACCACAAGGTATTTGTTAAAGTATTAAAGTAATAATTCGTTGTAAGGTTCTCTTGATCAACTTTGCTGGATAAAACTCTGTTCGTCCCGCTACCAAAGTTCTGCGTGTAGAAATTGTAAGTAATCGTACCGCCCCCGGTAATGCCAGACGAACCAAAATCAAAAACCGCCGAATTGTTGGTGTAGTTGATAGTTAGTCCTCTGCCGGACCATGATACTGATATTTCAATTTTATTTGAATAAGTCCCGCTGTAGCGTTCAAACGTGATATCATACCCAAAGCGATCTTTAATTGCGATAAGATTGCCGCCCCCATCGAAATATTCTTTTCGACCGTCCGATAATTGCAGCCTGTACATTGAGTTGTAGTAGGTTCCATTATCCGTATGGAAAGAAACGCCTGAAAGTTTATAGTTTTTCAGTGCGCTTCCTTCTATCTTAAACATCGACCCATCGGAGAAACGGAGGTATTTATCCAAATCCACAAACATTATCCTGTCGAACTTGAGTGCCCAGCCTTCGCCCATGTAGCTCATCGGATTAATGGTCGTAGGTTTTGCTTTTTTGACATTACGATATCCATTTGATGGGGTATATATCCCCGACAACTCAACGCAATATGCCTGAGCAAGATCGTATTGCATAGTTATTTCCAAATCAATACCGAGGGTATACATGCCCGGTATTACCGCGAGCGTGTCTTCATAAATGATTGCCCCAGTGTTCAGATTGATGTTTTCATTTATGTTCTTCTGTATGTCAAACGGCGCTGAAGGATATTTTTGGCTTAACGTTTGATTCCTGGGTGACGCTCCGTCGTAAAGAATATTATGGTTAAGTTTATATTTTTCTATAGTCTCATTGGCTGCTTCCAAAGACAGGCCGCTATTTTCAATCAATATATCAATAACGGATTGCAGACGTGTGTTTTCGCTATTGGCAAGTTGCGAACCGGAACCGCTGCCCCTCACCAAGGGAGAATCCACAATTTTTTCAATAAACAGCCTGGCGGCGGCGTTAATATCTACCGGCGTTGTATCGTCGGTGTCAAGCGGCGGTTCGGACAAGGCCAGCGCCGCGACAAGCGATTCAGCAGCTTCATCAGCGGAAAACCCCGCAATCAAAAATTTTGATAACGCGGCCAAGTTTTCATCTTCATTGAAAACAGAGTACCTGTATAGATACTTGTTTAATTCATCGGCTTGGTGGTATGCTTCTTCAATTCCTCCGCTAATCGTAATAAGTTCCATAACCTGAGGCGCGGTAATACGTATCTTTTGCGCTATTACGCCTGGAACAAGAGAATCAATAATGTTAAGACCGGATCTTTCCAGTGGTATCATTGTGTCCTCACGCAAACAAAGAACGCTGCGCAAAATTCCTTTTTCGTCTGTGGTCAATGAAGAGTAAAGTAATTCTCCCTTATTGCTAATCAGTTCAGCAAATTCAGCAGGGAACTCCTGCGTTTCCGGATCAGCGAATTCCGCAAGCAAAGCGTACACATCCGACAAGGCTAACGGTACGTAATTGTATTCGGATAGATTAAAAGTAATGTATTCTGTTGTAGGGGTTCTTTTTGGCGTAACCTCATCCGTATCGGGAATTACCACGTCTTTGGAATTTGGGTTGTCGTTTGTCGATTCCGATTCGAGATTTGTCTCGGTTTTGGGAATCGAGCTGTCGTCTTCACCAGAATGATACATGTTTCCCCCTAAAATATACTTTATTGCTCACCTATATAATGCTCTCAATATGCTCGTCTTTTCAAGGAAAACAGATCTACAAAATCAGATTTAATTTTACCGATTAAATGTAGTAGGGTCTTATTATAAGGAAATAACGGAGAGGGGCGGCGGATTCGTCTGGAAAGCATGGGTAAAGCAGAGGACTGCCTTTTCTTGAATGAATATAGGGCATACCCAAAAAGTTGGCTTTTCGAGTATGCCCTATTGCCTTAGATCATCTCCGCGTTACCCTGCGGCTATTTCTTCCATCGTCTTTCGCAAATCATCCAGGTCAAGCGCGTATTGCCCCGTAGTCTTGTAGGTGAGCAGCGGCGTTGGCCCTGGCGAAAAGTATAGATTTTTGCGCGTACTTATTGATTTTATAAGTTTGGCCCCGTCAATGTTGGCATCCGGCTTTAGCGTTATTACAAGGTTATGATTTTTGCGGCTCACGCCAAGCGCTCCAATCTGGTGCGCCGTGGCTTTCAGCAAAGCCACCTTTAACAGGTTTGTCACGCTTTGCGGCAAATCGCCGTAACGATCCTCTATCTCTTCCTGCACGTCATAATAATCTCTCTCGCCGCCAATAGCCGATATTTTTTTGTATATTTCCAGCTTTTGCTCCTCGTTTTCAATATATTCCTGCGGGATATAGGCGCTTATGGGCAGGTCTATGTGGGTTTCAAAGTCCTCGGTCCTCACCTCGCCCCGCATCTCCGCTACGGCTTCGGCCAGCATTTTACAATACAGGTCGTAGCCGACAGAATTCATATGCCCATGCTGCTCGGCCCCCAGCAAATTACCCGCGCCGCGTATCTCCAAATCGCGCATGGCAATCTTAAACCCTGAGCCAAATTCGGTAAACTCACGTATGGTTTGCAAACGTTTTTCGCTAACCTCCGTTAACACCTTGTCGCGCCGATACATGAGATACGCATAGGCAAGCCGGTTGGAGCGCCCCACACGCCCGCGCAATTGGTAAAGCTGCGCCAGGCCCATATAGTCCGCGTCCTGCACAATAATCGTATTTACGTTGGGGATATCCAGCCCCGTCTCGATTATCGTCGTGCATACCAGCACGTCTATTTGGCCGGATATAAAGCGCATCATTATATTCTCAAGCTCACGTTTGGACATCTGCCCATGGGCAAACGCTACCGTCGCTTCCGGCAAAAGATTTTGCACGCGGTAAGCCTCTTCGACAATGTTCATTACGCGATTGTGAAGATAGTACACCTGCCCCCCGCGCGATAATTCACGGCTTATGGCGTCGTGCACAAACTCGGGTGTAAACTCCATTACATATGTTTGTATAGGTTGGCGCTCCTGCGGCGGCTCTTCCAGCACACTCATATCCCTTATGCCCGTTAGGCTCATGTGCAGTGTGCGCGGGATGGGTGTGGCGGTCAATGTCAAAACGTTGACGTTCTCGCGCAGGTTCTTTAATTTTTCTTTGTGAGTCACTCCAAAGCGTTGTTCTTCGTCAACGATGATCAACCCTAAATCCTTAAACGCCACATCTTTGGAGAGCAGTCTATGCGTGCCTATAACAATGTCGCACATGCCGTTAGACAAGCGCGCCAAGGTTTCCGTTATCTGCCCCGACGTGCGAAAGCGCGAGAGCATCTCCACATTGACGGGAAAATCCTTCATCCGCTCGCTAAATGTGTTGTAATGCTGCTGGGCGAGTATGGTAGTGGGCGCGAGGTAGGCGACCTGTCTGCCCTCTTGCGCGCACTTAAACGCGGCGCGTAAGGCGACCTCTGTTTTGCCGTAGCCCACATCACCGCAAATGAGCCTATCCATTACCTTGCCGTTTTCCATATCGCGCTTTACATCATCTATTGCCGACAACTGATCATCTGTTTCAGAAAAAGGAAAAGTCTCCTCAAATTCTTTTTGCCATACGGTATCAGGGGCGTAGGTAAAGCCCTTAACATTTTGGCGTTTGGCGTACAGCTTGACAAGATCCCTGGCGAGATCGGCTATGGCCTTTTTCGCGCGGGTTTTCGCTTTGCCCCACTCGCTGCTGTTAAGTTTGCTGGGCTTTATCTTAACCCCTTCACCGCCAATGTATTTTTGCACCATATCCATTTGGCTGGTTTGTATATATAACTTGCCGTTGTCCGCGTATGACAGCTTGATATAGTCTCTGCTGATATTATCTATCGTTATACGTTCTATACCCTCGTAAACGCCGATGCCATGGTTTTCATGAACCACATAATCGCCCACCCGCAAATCTGTAAAACTATTAATTTTGCTGGTGTTTTTGCTTTTTGCCAATCTCTTCTTTTTCTCTATTACACTGTGATTGATAGGCACAACTGCCAATTTCTCATTGGGATATTCGAACCCGGCCTTTAGAGCGCCGCGTGTGACGGTTATAAGCCTGGGCTTTAACTCCTCGTCAATATCTTCTGTATATCGGGATGAGAAGCCCAGCTCGGTTATCTCTTCGGCCAGTTTTTGCCCGGCAAAGCGGCTGCCCGCCAATATTAGCGCGTGATAATCGTTGTCGCGCCAATACTTCACATCTTCCGCCAGGGTAGAATATTGAAAAGCCGTTAGCGACTTCACGATAAAGTCCACCTTGGCGCGAATGACAAAATCACTCGTTGTTTGGGCCATGGATGCCATTAGCACGAGCGGGAAACGTTCGAACGCGCTCATTATTTTAGCGCAGTCAAACACCATGTCTGTTTGCGATGGCAGTAATCTGCCGCTAAGTATGCGGTTTTGTATAGACTGTGTAAATTCGGCGTACACATTTTCCATATGCTGCCCTACACGATCCGGCTCGTCGATAAATACCAGCGTGTCCTTTGGCAGGTATGAGCACAAACCCTCCGCTTGAGGATAAAAGAAGGTTATAAATTCGTCCAGCGGTATAGAACTATGCTCTATCTCTTCCAGCACCTGCCGCACATAATCGTGCAGCGCTTCGGCCTGTTCGGATCGCGATTTTTTCAGTTTGCCATACATTGTGTCAAATTCGTCACGCATACGGCCCAGAGCCGCGTCAAGGCATTTTTTGTCGTACACCAAATCGCGCATGGGATATATAATGGCGGAGCGCAGCTTCTCTATAGAACGCTGAGAATATGTATCCAGCAGTTTTATGTTGTCTACCTCGTCGCCAAAAAAATCAACGCGTATAGCATTGTCATACATCGTAGTATAAACGTCTACGATACCGCCGCGCACGGCAAAATGACCCGGCGCTTCCACCAGATCGACGCGCTCATACCCCATGCGCACGAGTTTTCGCGACAGTTGCTCTATGCCAAGCTCCATACCGGGGCACAGATTAAGTATGGCCGACGAAAACGCGTCTTTGGGCGAGAGCTTATCCATTAACGCCTCTGCGGATAACACAATGCAAAAATCCTCGCCATCCAACAAAGATTTTATAACGCTGAAACGCTGTTTTATTATATCTGAACTCCTTACGCTGCTGGCGTAAAAAATGATATCCTTCGCGGGATAAAACTTTACACGACTTTCGCGCTGTGAGCCCTGCGGGCTGGTATCGTCACGCGTGGCGTTTTCACGCAGAAAAAAGCCCATGTCCTCGTAGATTTCACGGGCTTTTAATTCTGAATGTGTAACAATCAGCACGTGCCGATTGCGCAATGCGGTGAGCAAGCTGCCCATAACATGACATTTTTGCGAATCGATCACGCCGCTCGCCAACACGGGGGTCTTGGCCGCGCTAACCGCTTGCGCGAGTTTCTCAAACGCTTCTGTCGCGTGCAAAAAGTTTATTATGCTGCTCATTATTTTCTCCGTTATTCGTCAGCTATTTCGTTAGTCAGTCTCTTATTATAAACTGCCATCGACTTGTCCACACCATCGGCAAGTATCTTTAGCACCGCTTCAGCTGCCGTATTGATTCCCGCCATGATTTTGTCTGTCTCTTCTGGGGCAAACCGTGCCAGCACATAATCTATCAGTGGCGCCTCTGGAGGCTTTAAGCCAATGCCCACGCGCACGCGGGTAAAATCCTCTGTCCCGATACATTCTATGATACTCTTCATGCCGTTATGCCCGCCCGTACCGCCTTTTTTGCGAATTCGTATATCCCCTGCGGGGAGGGAAACATCATCAAACACTACGATGAGATCTTCCGGGGTTAATCGGTAAAACGCAAGTATATAGCGCAGGGCTTCCCCACTAAGATTCATAAATGTCTGTGGCTTAACGAGCATAATCTTTTCGTTGTACGCAAAGGTCTCGAATACATGCGAACGAAATTTTACCTTGTGGTCATAAACAGATAATTTGCGCGCAAGGGCGTTGACAGCCTCGAAGCCCGCGTTATGGCGTGTGCCTTTAAAATTTCTTCCGGGATTGCCCAAGCCCGCGATAACGCGCATTATCATCACCCATCAGATTATAGGACAAAACGCAGGCACGCGTCAAGGGAAAGAAAGCCATGGTTGGTTTTCCAGAAACACATCCCGCCCGATAAACTCACCGCGCCCAATATTCTTCTATTACTTTATCCCTGCCGATCCATTTATCCATTTCGTCGTATAACACAGGTGATATCATCGGATAGGTCAGCTTATCGGGAATGGTCGTAAACACTCGCACTTCCGCCATTTCACTTTCGGGCAGTTCGCCGAGGGTTTGCACATCGGCGTAGAACACCTGACCGTAGGCAAATTCGGTTTCGGTGTGGACGGCGTAGTCAAACGCGGGGAAAATCGAGAACGCCGCCGCGCCCGTTTCCTCATAAAGCTCGCGTTTAGCGCAGTCAAGCGGCGTTTCGCCCGGTTCGATATGCCCGCCCGCCGTCTCGAATGTATCGCGGTCTTTGTGCCGCGCGTACAGCCATGCGCCATCGTAACGGGCAAAAATGATGGTGAAGCGGTATATTTTCAAATCGCCGAGAGCGGCGGTGTAAACTCGCCACGGTTCGCCGGATTTTGTGTAGAAGCGATCGGCTATATCTGCGGCGGTTTGCTTGTAGTCCGCTGTCCCGTCAACGCGTATAACCGGACACGCAACGGTTTTCTCCCAATCGCGAATCCTTGGTAAAGGACGCTTGGCTACAAAATCAACAAACCTTTTCAACGATTCTGCCATATCGCCGCCCTCGCTGGCGCGGTCGCCGAATTTGTCGATGTTACGCTGTTTTACACGCTCTATACGCAGTTCAAGAGGAGCTTCGATATGTACTGCAAGGCCATACAGTGATTCTATATCTTGCCCAAAATCACCTGTAACAGCGGAAAGAACGAACCCGCAGCTCTTTTTTATATCAGCGAGCATAAGTTCCTTGCATTTTTCATATGACCGTTCCACTGTATACGGAATCTCCGATTTTTCAAAGGCATAATCCTCATGATCGATGTGCTTGAAGTTCAAAATACGCGCAAGCTCACGTCCAAGCGTGGTTTTACCGCTCCCGTTCGCTCCGAAAATTAATATGCCGCGCGGCTTACTCATTTCGACGCCCTCCATTGTATTTTCAAAATGGGTATTGTTTGCCGTACTAAAATAATCCTCCGCAAGAATGGCGTGCCACGCCTCGCCGCCCCATCCTTTGTCTACACGCGGCCAACGCGCGTCAAGCGTAAAAAAAGAATACAGCGCCAAATCTATTGACAGTACAATCAAATTGCCTTACTCTGTTGAGGATTAATATATTTAAACGGGGTGCTTATGAACCTGCGAGATGGCGTCGCAAAGGCGATTTATGTAAAAAATATTGTCACATGGGGCGTTGTCGCTCTTGGCTGTATACTGGCAATGGGAGTTTTTGTTAAAAGTTTCTTAGAAGACATGGCCGCAGGCAAAGAAATTTTTATACCGGGTGTTCTTGTACTTGTTATTGCCGTACTGGGTTTATTGGTCGCCAGTATAACACGAGTTGTAAAATATGTAAACAAGATACGGTAGATCTCTGACCGCTAAAATGTAACTCTATCAACCGCTAAAATATTATTTTCCTGCCCACTGAAAACCTAGGGCAGTTCGGAAAATAATTTGATTTTGCTTACGTCGCTTTTACTTACGTTGAGACGGGCGTTTGAAAGCGGTATAATAGCAACTATAATGACGCCAAAAACAGACGCCGGTTCAGAGGGTTATCGCTGTTCCGGCATCTGTTTTTCTGTACAATAAGACAGGAAATCATAGGGAGAAGTCTTTACTACTTTTTTTATTATTTTGTCAATTGTACTCTATAGCAATATTTATTTAAACAACTGGAACCTGAGTACAAACGACGCAAACACAATTGAGACCATAGACAACAATTTGATAAGGATGTTGAGAGACGGCCCAGAGGTATCTTTAAAGGGATCACCAACGGTATCGCCAACTACGGCGGCCTTGTGGTTGTCACTGCCCTTGCCGCCCAGGTTGCCCGCCTCTATATGCTTTTTGGCGTTGTCCCACGCGCCCCCGGCATTTGCCATCATAATGGCCATAACAAATCCGGTCACAAGAGCGCCAGCCAGCATACCGATAACCCCGTTAACGCCCAGTATAACGCCAACCGCTATGGGGGCAGCAATGGCCAGCAGCGAAGGGGCTATCATCTCTTTTTGGGCCGCTTTGGTGCATATGTCCACACAGGTGGCGTAATCCGCTTCTGCCTTACCCTCCATAAGACCTTTTATTTCCTTAAACTGCCGCCGAACCTCTACCACAATGCCCTGCGCGGCGCGTCCAACGGCTTGCATGGTCATGGAAGAAAATACAAACGGAAGCATACCACCAATAAACAGACCCACCAAAGTATATGGGTTGGTTATGCTTGCGTTAATGGAAAAGTTGAGGCTGTTTTTAGCGATAAGAGTGTTAATTTCGTCTGTATAGGCCGCGATAAGCGCCAGCGCGGTAAGCGCGGCGGAACCTATGGCAAAGCCTTTACCTGTAGCCGCAGTCGTGTTGCCCAGCGAATCCAGCGCATCGGTGCGTTCGCGCACTTCTTCAGGCAAGCCCGCCATTTCCGCTATGCCGCCCGCGTTGTCCGCTATGGGGCCGTAGGCGTCGGTCGCGAGGGTGATGCCCAATGTACTAAGCATACCAACAGCCGAGATACCTATGCCGTAAAGACCCACCTCGAAATTTTCCACGCTGCCGCCGCTTACGACGAAAGCGAATATAACCGCCACACCCACGATAATCACAGGAAGCGCGGTCGAAAGCATACCCAGCGAAAGCCCGCCGATAATCAATGTGGCCGCGCCCGTGTTGGAGGTCTGCGCCAGGTCTTTTGTCGGTTTGTATGTGTCAGATGTGTAGTATTCTGTGGTAAGTCCTATAAGGTTGCCCGCCACAAGTCCGCCCAAAATGGCGAAGTAGATGCCTATATTCTCTTCGCCCAGCATTATTCGTACAATGAAGAACGACACGATAGCGATAATGATGGACGTTCCATAAGTACCCTTGCGTAACGCGGCCAACAGAACAGATTGCGTGGCTTTTTCGCTGCTGCGCACAAAGAATGTGCCTATTATGGAGGCAAGCACGCCCACCGCCGCCATGCTCATCGGAACGACAATGCCATTAAGCCCAAAGCCGGCTGCTACTGCCAAAGCGCTGGAAGAAATAATGGAACCCACATAAGATTCATACAGATCAGCGCCCATGCCGGCGACATCACCCACGTTATCGCCTACGTTATCGGCTATAACCGCAGGGTTGCGCGGGTCGTCTTCCGGGATACCCGCCTCGACCTTACCAACAAGATCCGCGCCGACGTCCGCCGCTTTGGTAAAGATACCGCCGCCTACACGGGCAAACAGCGCCATAGAACTCGCGCCCATGCCAAAAGTAAGCATCGCGCTGGTAATGGCTTGATATTTTTCAATGTTTGGCAGTACATCAATGTTAGAATAAAACCATTCCAAAAATAAGAACCAGAAACTAACGTCCAGCAAACCAAGGCCAACGACAACAAGGCCCATTACCGCGCCGCTGTTGAACGCTATTCGCAGGCCCTTATTAAGCCCTTCCCGGCATCCGTTCGCCGTCCTTGCGTTGGCGCTGGTAGCAACCTTCATACCGATAAACCCGGAAAGACCGGAGAAGAAACCGCCAGTGATAAACGCGAACGGCACAAAGATGGTTAACAACCCGGCAAATGCCATAATGAGCAGTATGACAAACATCACTACAAAAAAAAGTCCCACACCTGTATACTGGCGTCTAAGGTAAGCGGCTGCGCCTTTGCGTATGGCCAATGAAATTTTGGACATTTGGTCGGTGCCCTCGCTCTCCTTCATGACCGTTCTAACAAGATAGACGGCAAACAGTAAAGCCAGGATAGAACCAACCGGCGCAAGGTAGGTCATGACGGGTGACAATTCAGGCATATGATACTCCCCCTAAAATATTTTATTACCATGCATAATGGTAACACAACATCTGTTATTATACCATATTTATTTTGCAATCTAAACCAAGACTCGGCCACCTGATATCGCGAAGCTACAAAAGGTTTGCGGGGCGCGCGCCTGCGTTGCCAAAAAGATGAGGCGTCGTTCACATACGGATTATTTTTACCTCGTTTCGCTCGGCCATGGCCGCTATGTGCTCATGGCAGGTGAATATTATAGTTTGTCCCTTTCGATGCTGTGATATGTATTCTATCGCCTGTTCGGCGCGATCATCGTCATATTGCATGAGCGCGTCGTCCATAAATATGGGACGCTCTTCTGCCTCCGCCGTAATATCCGACAGCGCGAAACGCGCCGCCAAGTATGCCTGATCAAGAGTCCCCGCGCTCAAGAAATCGGGCTTTATATATTGCGCGCCGGTTTTAACGCGCACCTCATAATCTTTCATTACCATAGCTTCACCATATGTGCCGCCAGTCAACTTTTGGAGCGCCTCGCTCGCTCGCTCGTTAAGCATTGCGCCAAAGCTGTGCCTCAATTCGTCAGCCGCCTCGGTCATAACGTTTGCCGCAAGCGTTAAAGCTTTGTAGCGCAACGCCAACTCCGCCGCGCGTTGCTTTGTCGCGACTATATCGCGCTCTATTTGGGCGGGCACACGCTCCGTGGCTCGCATCCGCCGTTGCAAGTCCAATATGCTCTGAAAATCTATGTCTTTAATGGCCCGCCAACGTTCCAGCAGCTCTTCCCTTGGCATAGGCAAGTTCGTTGAGGTGGCCGCGCGCAAGGTCTGTACGCGCTCTTTAAGCGCGTTGTAGTCCATATCTTCAACATCAAGGGCTTCCGCCATCGCGAGTATTCGCGAAGCCTTTTCTTCGTACAAACGCAAATCGCTTTCCAGCCGCCTTAATAGGGACACCGCCTCGGAAAATTCCACCACCTGCGCAAATTCGCTCGCCAGGTTCACAAACTTTGCGTGATGCTTGCGCAGTAATTTACTGCCGCGCAAACGCTCTCTCGCAATCAGCAAGGGAAAGCAGCCAACGAGCAGTGACAGCAAAAACCATGGCGACAACTTCACGCTTAAAACGACGCTGACAACAATGATCACCGCCAGACTTGTATAAATAATCATCTGCGAATGTATCGGCGGTTGATCCATCGCGCGTTTTGCGTTAATATATTCATCATAGACGGCGCGCAGGTTAATCACAAATTTTCGGTTGGCTGGCAAAGATTCGCTCAACATATCGCGCTCGGTCATCAGCCTCATAATATTTTCCATCTTGGCGGCCTTATCCAACTCCGCAAGGTTGCTTATAATACGGCGAAGATCACGCTGTTCTGCCAGCAGTTGCTTTTTATGCTCATAATCTGCTTTAAGCGCGGCAATACGCAGATACGATTCTTCCGCGCGTTTCTTCTCGTCAGCCAATCGTGTAAGCTCCGCCTTAAGTTTTATCAAAGCGCCGGCGCGACCGCTTTTTGAAACGAGGGATTCTTTCGCGTCGGTAAGCCTCTTTATCGCCGCTTCGCGTGATATGCGCTCGTTACCGCTGCCGGCCAAATTACGCATGGCTTCTTCCGCTCCCGCGCCCGTAGGGGCGGCAAGCCTGCCAGAAACGATAAAGCACACCTGCTCAAAGCCCTCTGGTGAAAGCCCCAGCAAATGTTGTCCCACGCTTTCATTTTTTTGCAGGTTCACTTCTTCGCCGGTGGTCAGGTTGATGAGGCGTTGCCGATCTTTTGCGGGGGTATCGCCCATTACCTTCTGCAAATAAAATTCATGCACGAAATGCGAATTGGATTCGCCGCATTGCATCGTCATTGCGCCCGAAATTTGAGCGGCGGTTTGCAAATTGACGTAGCGTTTGCGAGGGTTGGCGTAATTTACCGGCTTAGAGTACAACATCAGTTTTATAAAGTCCATCAATGTAGTTTTGCCGTCTTCGTTTTTGCCTAAAATAACGGCGAACCCTTCTGGCAGATCCAGCGAGTAGTCCAAAAATTTACCGAAGCTACCAATATGTAATTGTTTAATAAGCATTTTTTACAGCCTTCCCGATACATCCGCAGACAACACAGAATATTTTGCGTTTATTCTTTTATTCAAGACACAAACAACAAGGAAGTGTTATTATGCAGTGCAAAAACCACCCGCAGAAAGAAGCGGCCGGGTTCTGTGTATATTGCGGCAGACCCTTTTGCCGCGAATGTCTGGCCGAAATAAGTCAAAAATACTATTGCCACGATCACATCAACCAAGCCTTGTACAATGTACGACAGGATACGTACGCAGATCAAGATACCAGCGCCGTAAGCGACCAACCACATTACGCGGCATATCCGCCTACTACGGTGATAAACAACTACGCTTATGATTCATACCCCTACAGAAGCAGGTTAGTGGCGGCGATGCTGTGTCTATTTTTGGGTGTGCTTGGTATTCACAGGTTTTATGTAGGCAAGACGGGCACGGGGCTTATCTGGTTCTTTACGTTTGGATTTTTTGGTATAGGCTGGATTATAGACCTGTTGTGCATAGTGCTGGGATTTTTTAGAGACAAGGCAGGTATGCCGCTGACATAACAGCATAAAACGCCCGTATATTTTGCGGGCGTTTTATGTTGCGACGTTTCGCGGATCTATCTTACTATGCACAGCACTATAGAAAAGACAAACAACACCGCGCCGCCGATTTTTGTGTAACGCTCCAGCTTGCCCTCATGGGTTTGGCCTCTGTTCTTATCAGCATACGTTTCCGTATTGCCCATGCCCGCAACCGACGAACCCAACTGCGAGCTTTTCTTTTGCAGCAAAATGACCGATATAAGGGCTATGCACGCCACTATAAAAATAATATTTAAAATAATATAAATGGGTGACAAGTCACGCCTCCTATTTATGTTTAACTCTGGCTGATCTTCCCGCAGGGGCGCGTACTTGTCGAGGAGACGCGCGGGCGCGCACTGCGCGCCCCTACGAAAGCAAAATCCTTTTGTGAAAACGCACGTTTGAGCTATTTATTAATGTTAAAGAAAGCCTCCATGCCGGGGTACTCGGCAGTGTCGCCCAACTCTTCTTCTATGCGAAGCAGCTGATTATACTTGGCCACGCGATCAGAGCGGGCGGGCGCCCCTGTTTTTATTTGCCCCGCGTTAGCGGCTACAACAATGTCGGCAATAGTGGCGTCTTCCGTCTCGCCGGAGCGGTGAGATACCACTGCCGTCATATTATGGCGGTTGGCAAGAGCAATGGCGTTAAACGTTTCCGTAAGGGTACCGATTTGATTAACCTTAACGAGAATCGAGTTTGCTATGCCCAGATCAACACCCTTTTGCAAACGCTCTGTATTGGTGACAAACAAGTCGTCGCCAACCAGCTGGATCTTTTTGCCTAACCTTTCGGTCAGCAGTTTCCAGCCGTCCCAATCCTCTTCGCTCAAGCCATCTTCGATGGAAACGATGGGGTATTTGTCGCACAACGCCTCATACACCGTGATAAGCTCTTCAGCGGTGCGTACTATCTCTTTCCCTTCCATTTCGCTCTCGCCGGGGAAGTGATACTTGCCATCCTTCACATCATACAACTCTGTAGCGGCCACGTCAAGCGCTATGCCAATCTCTGTGCCCGGCTCGTATCCGGCATTTTTAATGGCCTCAATAATCTGGTCTATAACCTCTTCAGGCGTGGCAAGGTTAGGCGCAAAACCGCCCTCGTCGCCGACCGCAGTCGCCAATTTCTTACTTTTAAGCACCTTTTTAAGATTGTGGTATACCTCGGCGCACATACGCAGACCCTCTTTGAAGTTGGGAGCGCCAACGGGCATTATCATAAATTCCTGAAAATCTACGGTATTATCGGCGTGCTTGCCACCGTTAAGAATGTTCATCATAGGCACGGGAAGTTTCTTTGCGTTAAAGCCGCCCAAGTATTGATACAATGGTACGTTGAGCGCTTCCGCAGCCGCCTTTGCCACCGCCATCGACACGCCAAGAATGGCGTTCGCGCCCAATTTCTCCTTGTTAGGCGTGCCGTCCAAATCGATCATCGCCTGATCAATGGCCGCCTGATCCAACGCGTTAAGCCCGGTTAGCTCCTCCGCAATTATTTCGTTCACATTGTCTACCGCTTTTTCTACGCCCAAGCCCATGTAACGGCTACCGCCGTCTCGCAGCTCCACAGCCTCGAACGCCCCGGTGCTCGCTCCAGACGGAACGGCTGCGCGGCCCAAAAATTCGCTGCCATTACCGTCGTCTACAATGACCTCTACCTCAACGGTGGGATTCCCGCGCGAATCTAAAATCTCACGGGCATGTACATCTACAATTTCCAAATGACCTTTCACGCGCATAACATCCTTTCGTATTTTAAATACTCCAATGAGATTCACGATCTCATGAGATCTTAGATCTCACTTTAATCTCACTATAGTTATTAGATCAGCAGGCTTTTGCCCGTCATTTCTTTCGGCTGTTGTATATTCATCATGTCCAACAGGGTTGGCGCAATGTCACAAAGTTTGCCATTTTTGGCTATGCCTCTGCACCTGCGGCAGTTTACAATGATAAATGGCACAGGGTTTGTAGTGTGCGCGGTAAACGGCTCACCTGTGAGCTCGTCAACCATTTTATCTGAATTGCCGTGATCGGCGCATATAAACATTTGCCCATCTACGCTGAGCAGCGCGTCCAACACCTTGCCCACGCATTTATCTATTGTTTCGACCGCGCTTATTGCGGCGGATAAAACGCCCGTATGGCCTACCATGTCAGAATTGGCGTAATTTATGATAATTACATCGTATTGCTGATTTGTTATCGCTTGCGTCAATTTTTCTGTCACGCCGTATGCGCTCATTTCTGGCATAAGGTCATATGTCGCGACTTTCGGCGAAGGCACAAGTATTCGATCCTCACCGGCATATGGCTTTTCGACTCCGCCATTGAAGAAGAATGTAACATGCGCGTACTTCTCCGTTTCCGCCAACCTCAGCTGCATCAAACCCAGGTGTGAAATATATTCGCCAAAGGTGGTGGTAAGCTCGTCCTTGTGAAACGCTACAAGTTTATTGGGAATAGTTGGGTCATAGTCAGTGAAGCATACATATACCAGAGGAAAGAAGCCCTTCGAACGCTCAAAGCCGGCAAAATCGGGGTCACAAAACGCCCGTGTAATCTCTCGCGCCCTATCGGGACGAAAATTGAAAAAGATAACACTGTCGTCAGATCGGATGGTAGAGATGGGTATGCCATCGGCAGAGCATATTACCGTTGGTATGACAAACTCGTCATTTACGCCATTGGCATAGGTTTCTTTCATGCACGCCTCAGCTGATACCGCGTAGTTGCCCTTGCCCAGCGCCAGCGCGTCATAGGCTTTTGACACGCGCTCCCATCGATTATCCCTGTCCATGGCGTAGTAACGCCCGGATATGGAAGCGATTTGCCCTACGCCTATAGAGTTTATCTTTTCTCTCAATTCGACTAAATAATCTGCGCCAGAGGTGGGCGGGGTATCTCTGCCGTCCAAAAAAGCGTGAATATAAACGTTTACTATACCGCGACGCTTTGCCATTTCCAGCAGCGCGTACAGGTGGGTGTTGTGGCTGTGTACGCCGCCATCTGAAAGCAAGCCCCACAGGTGCAAATTAGTGTTGTTTTTTTTCACATTGTCAAATGCGGCTATCAGCTCTGGGGTTTCGAAAAAATCTCCATCTTGAATGGACTTGGTAATGCGCGTAAGCTCTTGATACACTATACGCCCCGCGCCGATGTTAAGATGTCCCACTTCGCTGTTCCCCATTTGCCCGTCGGGCAATCCGACGGATAAACCGGACGCGTAACCCTTTTCCCAAGGATATTCCGCAAAGATTCCATCCAAGTTAGGTGTATCAGCTAATCGAATAGCGTTGCCTTCGGTCAGATCGGACAGTCCAAGGCCGTCCAGCACCATTAATACAGTAGGCTTTTGGTTCATGATGCTCCCTTTAATATAAAACTATGATACTTTTCACCTTGAGGCGCAAATCACGAATAATTAACGATCTCCGCAAAATCGGCTTTCAAGCTGGCGCCTCCGACTAACCCGCCATCAATATTGGGCTGGTTAAACAACTCCGCCGCAGTTGCCGCAGTCACGCTCCCACCGTATTGTATACGCATATTTGCCGCTACGTTTGTATCATACATTTCGCCAATCACTTGGCGAATGGCTCTGCAAACCTCTTCAGCCTGCTCTGGTTTCGCGTTTTCACCCGTACCAATAGCCCATATAGGTTCGTATGCAATGACAATTTGTTTTGCGTCATCGGGCGCGATACCCATAAGGGCAATTTTAGTTTGCGTTCGAACAAAATCTATGGTTATGCCTTGTTTGCGCTGCTCTAAAGTTTCGCCCACGCAAACGATGGGAATGAGCCCGTGTTCCATAGCTTTTTTGATCTTCATATTTACTAACGCGTCTGCTTCGGCAAAAAATTGTCTCCGTTCGGAATGACCAATAATAACATACTTAACGCCTAACTCCTTAAGCATCGGCGCGGAAATTTCGCCCGTATAAGCGCCGTTGTCACGGCAATGCACATTTTGCGCGCCAACGGAGATCTTACTTCCCTTCAACATATCCAGCGCCACAGGTATATCGACATAGGGTACGCAGAACACGACATCGGACTCGGCGGTATCGCAGGCTGGTTTTAACATATTAATCAGATCTCGCGCCTGGCTGGGCGTCATGTTCATTTTCCAGTTGCCGGCTATTATTTTTTTACGCGTCGCTTTACTCATTGTCTTGCACTGCCGCAACGCCGGGCAGCTCCTTACCTTCTAAAAATTCGAGGCTCGCGCCGCCGCCGGTGCTAATATGCGACATTTTATCCGCATAGCCCATTTGGATTACCGCCGCAGCGGAATCGCCTCCGCCAATAATAGTCGTGCCATCTATGCCAACCAACGCCTCCGCTATAGCGATTGTACCCTTGGCAAAGTTAGAGAATTCGAATACGCCCATAGGCCCGTTCCAAACAACGGTTTTGGCCTTCTTAAGTGAGTTGGCAAATAATTCACGCGTATTTTCACCAATATCAACGCCCATCCAATCGGAAGGTATCTCTTTGCTGTTCACCGTCTTGAATTTAGCGTCGTTAGAAAATTCTTCCGCAACCACGGTGTCTACGGGCAATAGCAAAGTAACGCCCTTATCTTTTGCTTTTTGAATCATTTGCCTGGCATAGTCTATCTTGTCCGCCTCAAGCAATGACGCCCCCACTTCGTAGCCTTGAGCCTTAAGAAAGGTATAAGCCATGCCTCCACCAATGATAAGAATATCCACCTTTTCGAGCAGATTGTCTATAACATTAATCTTATCGCTTACTTTTTTGCCTCCCAAAACGGCGGCAAACGGATGCACAGGGTTGTTAACCGCGTTGCCCAGGTAGTTAATCTCTTTTTCCATGAGGAAACCGACCGCGCTTTCGGCGACAAATTTTGTCACGCCTACTGTAGAGCAGTGAGCGCGATGGCTGGAGCCAAAAGCGTCGTCTACATATATGTCGGCTATGGAAGCCAGGTCTTTACTAAATTTCTCGTCATTTTTGCTTTCTTCTTTGCGAAAGCGGGTGTTTTCCAAAAGGATGACGTCGCCATCCTTAGCGGCGGCTATCGCGGCACGGGCGTTATCGCCCACCACTGTATCGTCGGCCGCAAAATTAACGGGTTTGCCCAACAACTCGGACAGCCGAACGGCTACGGGCGCAAGCGACGCGCTTGGATCCGGTCCCTTGGGCTTGCCAAGGTGCGAGCAAAGTATAACCTTAGCCCCGTCGGCCACGAGCTTTTGGATAGTTGGCAAGGCAGCTTTTATGCGATTATCGTCCGCTATCGCGCCATCTTGCAAAGGTACGTTAAAGTCCACGCGCACCAGCACACGTTTACCCTTTACGTTAAGATCATTTAAATTCTTTTTGTTGAGCATACAAACTCCCTTCAATCATTAGTTTTTAGTAATCTCATTGTTAAAAGAATAACAAATAACTGATGGTAATATTTTACCACGCTTAATCTAACGGCGCAAGGAAAAAAATCGCGTAGGAGGCTACGTTGCCGGGCACGCTAAAAAGCGAGGCAGTCATCCGACTGCCTCGCCTGCGTACCCTTGTTTACTGTTAGCCATAATTTAAGATCACGCAAACAGAAATTTTATATATTCCTGTGAAACCTTTATAAAAGAAACCTTTTTACAAATGCTCACATTCTCGCCGCTTAGTTCTCCTGGAAGCTGTCACACTGAGTGCTAGCTTTGTCGTGCGCCTGCGCGCCAGACGATCCGACAACTATGTCATGCAATGTGCATGTTCTGTTGTTGTCGTTATACTTGCATGTTTGCACATGACATTTAACGTCCTGGTTAGACATCACGCATCCTCCTTTTATTTTGTGATGTCTGTAGTATACCCAGAGCGAAAATTTTTAATCTTAGATGTAAAAAATACGCAAAACGGTGAGAATTCATTCTTCATCAAAATCCACTTGCTGCAAGGCCAACAACTCGGTTGTACCGTCGTCGTTCAGCAAATATACGTAGTAATCCACAAAGCCCGTTCCGCTTACATTTATGGCAAGCGGCAGTTCATATACCGTATTTTCGAACACGACCTCCGCCTCACTGCCGCTGTCTACCACCTTTAACACGCGCAGGCGCACAGGCAGCACTGTATCGTCTGGCAACGGCGTGCTTACCACCAGGGTCGTCTTACGCACTGTAGGCGTAGGCGTCGGTATCGGCGTAGGGGTGCTAATAACCTCGGGAGCCGGCCCAAGCGACACGGCAAAGGTCACCTGAGTGCCCGCCTCCACCTCGTTACCTTCTTTTATCGACTGGCTTATTATAGAACCTTCCGGCGTCGTATTGCTATTTACCGATTCCTTTCGGCCTACAACCAACCCTAACCCCTGCAAGATCTCTATGGCTTCCGCTTCTGTCATTCCCACTACCTTGGGCACGGTTATAAGCTTTGGCTCGGGCCCCATGCTGTAGACCAATTTGACAACCGTGTAGGGTTCGACAAAGGTATCCGACTCAGGGTCTTGGCTGATAATCACGTTGATGGGAATAGCGTCCGAAAATTCTTGCGTGGCTTCGGCCAGCAGTGAGGCTTCTTTTAACAAATTTTCAGCATCGTTAATAGTCTGTTTTTTAAGGTCGGGCACTTTAATTTTGCTCGTGCCCAAGCTAACATAAAGATGAACCGCGTCCCCTTCCTTCAGCGCCACGCCCTCTTCTTCATCCTGCCGCACAATTTTGCCCTTTTCCACATAGTCGTCCTCTATCTCTGTTATCAAAGGCGTGAGCTTAAGTTCTTCCAGTTCCGGCCCTATTTCTTCCAGCGTGCGGTTAACAAAGTTGGGTACGGTCACATCTTTAGGCCTTTTACCAATCTGTACCGCCGCGTACACAAACGAAATGAGAAAAATGATAACGCAGCCAGTTACTATGGCAGCCTTAACGATACGTTTTTCCAACTGCTTCTCGTATTTGTCGTCGCTATTATCGTTCCGTTTGGATTTGGACGTTTCTTCTTTTTGAGGCGGTTCTGGATCGTTCATGCGGCGTATATCTTCTATTAGTTCAACAGCCGACTGATAGCGCATGGCCGTGTTCTTATGAGCCGCTTTTTGGATAATTCGCGCCAGCCGCTGTGGTATATTCGGGTTAATACGCCGTATGTCAGGCAAAGGCTCGTTTATTTGTTTCATGGCTACGGATACGGGGTTGTCGCCATCAAAGGGCAATAACCCTGTCGCCATTTCATACATTACAATGCCAAGGCTGTATATATCGCTCTTATTGTCTACATAACCGCCGCGCGCCTGCTCGGGCGAAAAATAGTGAACCGACCCCATGGTGGATGACGAGGTTGTTAGCGTCCCGCTGCCGGTGGCCTTGGCTATGCCAAAATCGGTGACCTTTATAGAGCTGTTTTGGGTAGTCACCATGATGTTTTGAGGCTTTATATCCCTGTGGACAACGCCGTGGGCATGGGCCTCCTGCAAAGCGCTGGCTATTTGAACGGCGACGCCGGCAATCTCTTCGGTGAGAAATGGAGCGCGGCGTTTTATCAAATCTTTAAGCGTTACGCCGTCGATAAATTCCATAACAATATAGTTAACGCCCATATCCATTCCTACGTCGTACACGTTAACTATGTTAGGGTTGGAGAGGCCTGCGGCGGCCCGCGCTTCTACCTGAAACCTCTTTATAAACTCTTCGTCGTTGTTAAATTCTTCACGCATTACCTTAAGCGTTACCATGCGCGCGAGTTTTTCATCACGCGCCTTATATACGACAGCCATGCCGCCCATACCTAATCTACCCAGTATGGTGTATCGATTATTAATTACCATGCCCGTTTCAAAAATCATTTAATCACCGTCCGAGTTCGGCGAGTATGACGGTGATATTATCCTGCCCGCCGTTATTGTTTGCCTCTTGCACCATAAGTTCCGCTTTTTGCTCAATAGAAAAATCACTTTGCGCTATTCTGGCAAGCTCGTTATCTGGCACCATATTGGTAAGCCCGTCGGAGCAAAGCAACAAAATGCCCGGGGCGTCGGGTTCGAACACAAGCGCGTCTATATTTTCATAGGGCTCTACGCCCAATACGCGCGTTAAGAGATTTTTTTTCGGATGAGTCTGCGCGTCGTCTTGCGTTATCAGACCGGCCTTAACCAGACTTTGCACGTATGAATGATCCTCCGTGAGACGCCGCGCGTGGTCGCCAGTGAAATAATATACGCGGCTGTCTCCAACATGAGCGATGTATATTTTTTGATCCGCTAACACACAGGCGGAAAATGTAGTTCCCATTCCGGTCATTGCAAAATCGCTTTGCGACATTTTATAAACACTTTCATTGGCATATAGGGCCGCCTCGACGATAAAATCCAGCAACCCGCGCTTTGCTTCCCTGGAGCTTACAAAGTCGCAAAAAAATTCCAGCGCCTTGGCGCTTGCCACCTCGCCCGATTTATGGCCGCCCATGCCGTCGGCCACCGCCAATAGGTTAGGCAATTGACCTACAGGAGTGGCGTTGCATAAAAAAGAGTCTTCGTTATGATCTCGCGTGCGTCCGTTGTCTGTTATGCCGTATGCGTTCATGTTATCACCTGTGCTTTGTCAGTAATGGATAAGCGCGTATTACGCAGTTGCCCACACGCGGCGTTAATGTCGCCGCCAAGAGATCTGCGCACTGTTGTTTCCATTCCCATGCCGTTTAGTTTTGCCGCAAACCTGTCTACGCGCTCGCGCGGGCTGGGTTTAAACGCCTTTTCTTTCACAGGGTTAATGGGTATCAGATTAACATGAAACAGCCCGCCTTTAAGCAATTTGGCAAGCGCAAACGCTTGGGCCTCACTGTCGTTTACATCCCCTATCATAGCGTATTCGATGGTTACACGACGTTTGGTTGCGTCACCATAGTGTTTCGCCGCGCTTATGAGTTGATTAACGGGGTAAGCTTTTGCTATTGGCATAAGCTTGAGCCGGGTCTCATCGTCAGGCGCGTGCAGCGAAATAGCAAGGGTAAGCTGTAGTTTTAGCGCTGACAAATCGTATATGCGCGGCGCCATACCGCAAGTGGAAACCGTTACATGTCTGCCGCTTATATTAAGCCCGGCCTCATGGGTTAATATCCTATAAAATCTTACAACATTGTCAAAATTATCCAGCGGTTCACCGCCACCCATCACCACCACACGCGACACGTCGTCGCGAAGCTTTTTGATCCCATACACCTGCCCGCACATCTCGCCAGCCGTAAGATTCCGCTCAAAGCCGTTAAGCCCAGAGGCGCAAAAAGCGCAGCCCATCCTACACCCAACCTGAGACGACACGCAAACTGAGCCGCCATAGTTGTAGCCCATGTACACGCTTTCTATTATATTATCATCCGCCATTGCAAACAAGTATTTAGAGGTATTATGAAATTGGTGAGTTTCAGGCTTTTGATTATGTGAAGCGCTGGTGTTAACAACGCTTGGCGCGCTTGAAACAGGAAAGCGGCGCAGCTTGTCGCGCAGTTGTTTAGAAAGATCAGTCATTTCATCCCAACTAGGCGACATCTTATTATGAAGCCAGCCGAAAATCTGTTTGGCGCGAAAAGGCTTTTCGCCAAGGGTTTGCATGAGCGAAGTGATTTCATCCAAGGTCATGGAGGCTATATCATTGGTTGTTCGCAAAACGCCGCTGGGGGAAGAGGTTTGTAACTGTGCGCGCATCATCATTTGTCCTTTCTTATAAAAACCGCTATATAAAATCCGTCCTCGTGGGACGAGGGATTGGGCAGGGTCAATGATTCTGAATCAAGCGACAATAACGGTGCGGCATTTTGTAATTTGCGCGCGTTATCGCTATTTTCTTCCTTCGTTAGCGTGCATGTAGAGTACACGAGCCTTCCGCCGGGTTTAAGGTATTGCCACGCGTTAGCTAAAATGTCAAACTGTATTTGCGCCAGACGCGATATATCTGTCTGCTGTTTGTTATATTTTATTTCGGGCTTGCGCCGCGCGACGCCAAAGCCCGTACAGGGCGCGTCAACCAATACGCGATCGGCTGTGCCGATTAGCTCTTTCATAATGATACGCACGTCATGGCGTTGTGTTTGTATAATCTTTATGTTAAGGCGCTTGATCTGTTCGCTCATCAAATCAAGGCGGGGTGAGGCGTCTAACGCAAAAATACGCCCGCTGTTGTGCATTCTATACGCGCTGTAAAATGATTTCCCACCCGGGGCGGCGCATAAGTCCAGCACTGTATCGCCTGGCCTGGGATCAAGCGCTTCGACGGCGCGCATAGAAGAATAATCCATCACATGGAACGCTCCTTCCCTAAACGAGTCTGTAGACGCTATATCCATGTGAGGGATCAGGAGACCGTAATCCCCCGTTGAGACAGCATTGGGCAACAAAGATAAAAGCTCGCTTGCCGTTGTCTTTAATGTGTTGGCGCATATATGGACATTAGGTGTCGGTAAAGACGCGGCGCAGATTTGTTCCGCAGTCTCTGTCCCATACAGATTAACAAGATATTCAGTTAACCATGGCGCGTAAGAGTACTTTCTTGATAAAAACAGATCGTCGCCGGGCGGTTCGATAACGCCGCCCCTGTGTATGTTGCGAAGCACACCGTTACAAAAGCCCGCGAGATTCGCGTAACCGCGCTTTTTCGCCAGGTTAACAGCCTCGTTTATCGCGGCGCTCGCGGGTACTTTATCCAAAAACAGCAATTGATATGTCGTCATTCGCAGCAACGCGCGAACGAAGGGACGCATGCCCGCTGTTTTCGCCTTAGAGTACCTGTTAATAACGTAGTCGATATAGATAAGGTTTCGCGCCGTGCCCAAGGTTATCTCGTTGACAAATCCGCGACCGCGCGTGTCAATCATGTCACGCGCAAGCGCGGCGTCTTTGAGAGCATTTATATTTTTGCCATTTTCCGCCGACACGAGCATGTCTAGCGCTCTTTCTCGCTCATTTATCATTATCTCAGTCCCTGGTGATCAAAAGTTAACACACAGATCCCCCGGTCACGCTTAACAGGCGGGGTTGGGTCACGCCGTTTTTTTGCACGCGCTTCCGGGGGAATGATATTTGGTCTATCCGGCTTATTACACGGGTTTCATGGTGGGGAACAGCATCACGTCACGAATGGAGGCGGAGTTGGTTAGCAGCATAACAAGACGTTCTATACCAATTCCCATACCGCCCGTTGGGGGCATACCGTATTCCATCGCGAGCAGAAAATCCTCGTCTATGCGGTTGGCTTCGTCGTCGCCCGCCGCCAGCATTTTTTCCTGATGCTCAAATCGCGCGCGCTGATCTATCGGGTCATTTAACTCTGAATACGCGTTGGCGCATTCTTTGCCGCAGACAAAAAGCTCAAAGCGTTCCGTATAGTCAGGGGCATCGGGTTTGCGCTTGGTTAGCGGGCTTATCTCTACGGGGTAATCCATAAGAAACGTAGGTTGTATCAGTTTACTCTCTCCATATTTTTCAAAGAACAGCCATAGTATATCCCCTATCGCATGGCGCGGTAAAAACTCCACATGATGTTGAGCGGCTATCGTCCGCGCTTCGTCCAAGGTTTTGATTTTTGTAAAATCCACACCGCCAAATTGTTTCACGGCGTCCAGAACAGTCAACCGCGCAAATGGGCTTTCAAAGTCCAGTTCATATTCGCCCCAGGTCACGACGCCGCTACCCGTAATCGCGTGAGCCAGCTGGCGAAACATGTCTTCGCAAAGCTCCATCATGCCCTTGTAGTCTGTGTAAGCCTGATAGAGCTCCAACAATGTGAATTCGGGGTTATGGGTAATGTCAATGCCTTCGTTGCGAAACGCGCGCCCTATCTCATATACGCGCTCCAACCCTCCAATGATCAATCTTTTAAGCGGCAGCTCCGGCGATATGCGCAAAAACATGTCCATGTCCAGGGTATTGTGATGCGTTATAAACGGACGCGCGGCAGCGCCGCCCGCTATAAGTTGCAGCACGGGCGTCTCTGTTTCCATAAAACCCCGGGCGTCCAGAAACTGGCGTATGGTTTTGATAATTAAGCTGCGATTCATAAAGGTATTCTTTATTTCTGGGTTTACTATGAGATCAAGATAGCGCTGGCGATAGCGCAGTTCCATATCGCGCAGGCCATGGAATTTTTCGGGCAGCGCGCGCAGCGACTTGGAAAGAAGGGATATCTCGTTTACCCTGATGGATACCTCACCCATGTGTGTTTTAAATACCTCGCCCTTTGCGCCAATAAAATCTCCTATGTCCCATTTCTTAAAATTTGTGTACCCTTCGTCGCCCACGGCGTCGCGGCGCACGTAAATTTGTATGCGCCCATCGCGATCCTGCACGTCCGCAAACGCGGCCTTGCCCATAACGCGCTTTGTCATAATCCGCCCCGCGATCACCACCGGCTTGCCCTCATAGCTTTCAAAATCATCGTGAATCCGCGCGCTGTGGGTATCTTGTGGGTATTTGACCGCGATGAACGGATTGCGCCCCTCGCTTATCATCGCGTCGAGTTTTTCGCGGCGTATACGCAGCAGTTCGCTTACATCCTGCTGCATATGCTCTGCGTTAGACTTTGAGATCGAGATTGATTGTTTATTATTCGACTGCCCGAGTGGGCTGGCGTCTTTTTGTTCCATTTATGCCTCCGTTTTTGCAATGCTTATATCAATCAATTTGTAATGTATAATACCCTCAGGCGCGTCTACGTCTATCTCGTCGCCGGCTTGCCTACTCAACAACGCCATACCCAAAGGGCTTTCGTTGGATATTTTACCTTTAAAAGGATTAGCTTCCTGCGAGCCGACAATGGTATATTCCAGCTCTTCGTTAAATTCTTGGTCAAACACGCGAACGGTACTGCCCAGGCTAACCGATTCAGTGCTTAGATCGTCCTCGTCTATGAGTTCTACATTTTGCAAATTTTTTTCAATAACAGCTATGCGCGCTTCTATCTCCGCCTGTTCTTCTTTAGCGGCATCGTATTCCGCGTTTTCGGAAAGATCGCCTTGCCCGCGGGCTTCCTTTATTTTTTCGGCTACGTCTTTGCGGCGTACGGTGCGCAATTCCTGCAACTCTTCTTCAAGGGATTTTAGACCCTCATATGTTAATACGGTCTTTTTATCTGCCAATGTATGTCTTCACCTTTCTATTATATCAGATGCGATTCTATATCAAATGCGATTCTATATCAAATGCGATTCTACATCAAATGCGATATTCACAGGATCGTCGTCTTAACGATCGGCGTATGCCCTGGCGTTATATGATATACTTCTCGCTCTTGGGCGGTCTCGCTTCAAGCTCTTTTTTCTTTTCCTCGTAACCCGGACGGCCGAACATGGCATAAGCGGCGTTTTTACCCTCTTCTACGCCCGGCTGGTTAAAAGCGTCAATATCCAGCAATTCACCAGCAAAGGCTGTCGCCACTTCAAAAAAATACAGAATCTGGCCAATGGTGTTTTCGTTAACCTCTGGCAGGGTAATGGTCATATTGGGCTTGCCTTGCTTAAGCAGCGCGTATTCGGTCGCCATTTGTTCTGTTTGTATAAGTTTGTTGTGTGTCACACCGCCCAAAAACCCAAGGCTGGGCATATCGCCATACAGTTGTGGAATGGTGATCGTTTCGCGATAATGGTCAACGCCCATAAACACGATGATTTTATCAAACGGACCTTCGGCGTACAATTGCACTTGCGAGTGCTGATCTGTCACGCCCAACGATTTGACGGGAGTAGAGCCCGTGTTTACCACATTGCCATAGTTATCGTATTTTTTGCCCAGCGATTCAGCCCAAAGCTGCGCGTACCAATCGGCGATATATTTCAGGCTGTCAGCATAGGGCATCATTACAGACATGTTTTTGCCCTTTGTAAACGCGATGTAGTGCAATATGGCGTACATATAAGCGGGGTTGGCGTATATGTCGCCGTTGTTACAGGTCTCGTCCATCTTGGCGGCGCCTCTAAGCAGTTCGGCAATGTTGACGCCGCAGAAAGCCGCAGGAAGCAGCCCTACCGGGGTAAGTTCCGAAAACCTCCCGCCTACGGCGGATGGTATAAAAAATGTCTTATAACCCTCCTGCTTCGCAATGGTGATCAAGTTCCCTTTTTCTTTGTCCGTCGTACAAACGATGTGGCTTTTTGCGGCTTCTTTGCCGATCTTCTCTTCCAGTAGTTGTTTGATTATCATAAACTGCGACATGGTCTCCGATGTGCTGCCTGATTTAGATATGACGTTAAACAAACATTTGGCAGGGTCTATATTTTGAAACAGGTATACAAGGCGCTCAGGGTCTACATTGTCAGCCACATAGAATTTTGGATAGTTCCGTTTATCACGGGGCAACTCGTTGTAGTACGGGTGATTGACGGCTTGCTGCACTGCCATTGGCCCCAGCGCCGATCCGCCGATTCCAAGTACCACGAAGGCTTCTATGCTGTCTTTGAGTTCGTTGACATACGACACTATATCGTTTACAATTTCGTCTTGGTTGTACGGCAGATCACGCCACGCCATGTTACCGCGCTTGCTTTTCATAGCCGCAACCGCCGCTATTATCTGTCTGTTTATAGCGCCGATATCGTGCGCGCCAATACCGTGCGTACCGATAAATTCGGTCATCATGTTGTTGTAGTCCAGTTTTATTTTCGTAAAGCACACCTCTTTTGAATTTTAGCGGTATTATATCACATGCCTCAAACAATATACAAGAAGGGGAGTATTCAATGGACATATACGATTTCATGCAAAACTTCTACGGCATTAGTCATGTGGTAATAAATTTAGCGAAAGAAGCTGAATCGGCGCTGGTGGATCAATTCGCGGCTATAGATGGCGCGGCCAACATCAACCAACTCAAGATCCTTCTTGCCATGCAAAAGAACAGGTTAAGCGACACGCACTTTACCTATTCGACCGGCTATGGTTACAACGACGCCGGGCGCGACACGCTTGAAGACATCTTCGCCGACGTGTTTCACGCGGAATCCGCCCTGGTTAGGGTACAGATTATAAGCGGCACACACGCGCTCGCGATTGCACTGTCGGCAAATCTATCGCGGGGAGACGAACTGTTATCAATAACCGGCAAACCATACGATACGTTGGACGCGGTGATCGGTCTGCGCTCCGCCGCCGGATCCCTCTCGGAACAGGGGGTCACATATGCGCAGGTCAATCTAAAAGGCGAGCGGGTAGATTACGATTCTATCATTTCGAAGATAAAGCCCAACACCAAAATCGCGTTTATCCAACGCTCTAAGGGTTACACCTGGAGGGAATCGCTAACAATGCAAGAGATGGGGACGATCATAGGAATTATTAAATCTGTCAATCCTCAAACCATATGCATGGTAGACAACTGCTACGGTGAATTTGTGGAAGACAGCGAACCCATTGAAGCAGGGGCAGATTTGGCCATCGGCTCACTGATAAAAAACCCTGGCGGGGGGCTTGCGCCTGCGGGCGGATACATTGTGGGGAAAAAGGATTTGGTAGAACGCTGCGCCGCGCGGCTTACCGCGCCTGGATTAGGGCGCGAAGTCGGCCCCTCACTGGGCGCTACGCGGTCGCTGTGCCAGGGGCTGTTTTTTGCGCCGCAAGCGGTCAACAGCAGTTTACGCGCGGCTATGACGGCGGCGTATATGTTTGAAAAGATGGGGTTCGACGTTAATCCACGCTGGGATGAGCGACGCGGAGACATCGTTCAGTCTGTGCGATTGGGCAAGCCGGGGCTTGTGCTGGAATTTTGCGAGGGTATCCAGCAAGCAGCGCCGGTGGACAGCTTTGTGAGGCCGGAACCATGGGCCATGCCCGGTTATGACGCGCCCGTTATAATGGCCGCCGGCGCGTTTAATCAGGGATCGTCTATCGAGCTTTCCGCCGATGCCCCGATGAAAGAACCCTATGACGTGTATTTTCAAGGTGGGCTGACGCGCGCCCACGGTATCGCGGGCGTGGTGATCGCGGCGCAACACGTCATAGACGCACAACACGTCATGGACGCGCAGCGCGTCAACACGGTAAAATAAACCGCGCGGCATTAGACGCGCAGCATTATAAAATTGTTTCCGCGTGGCGGGTCACGTGGCAGCCTATGTTGACCGCCACGGGCAAACCCGCTATATGTGTGGCAAAGGTGTTAATATGTACGGCCAACGCGGTTGTAAGGCCGCCAAGGCCCGCCGCGCCTACCCCGTTTGCGTTTATTTTTAATAACAATTCGCGCTCCGCGTTAGCCCAAAAAGGATTATCGTTAACCGCGCGTACGGGGAGCAGCAGGGCACGTTTGCTCAACAGGGCGGCCTTTTCAAATGTTCCCCCAACGCCAACGCCAACAATAACAGGCGGACAAGGGTTGGAACCCGCCGCCATAACCGTTTCGTACACAAAATTTATAACGCCTTCCCTGCCGTCAGAGGGTTTTAGCATTTTTATCGCGCTCATATTTTCGCTGCCAAATCCCTTTGGGGCCACGGTGATCCTTAGAGTGTCGCCCGGCACGATATCATAATGTATAATCGCGGGCGTGTTGTCGTTTGTGTTTTCGCGTGATATCGGATCGCTCACGACCGACTTGCGCAAGTATCCATTTTGATAACCAAGGCGCACCCCGTCGTTTATCGCGTCGCCCAAAAAACCTCCGATAACGCGCGCGTCCTGCCCCATATCGACAAACACAACCGCCATGCCTGTGTCTTGACAAACGGGCAAGCGTTCTGACCTGCCTATTTCCGCGTTTTTTGCGATCATCTCCAGCGCGAAACGCGCCTGTTCACTTTCCTCATAGGTTAGCGCCTTATTAATTGCCGTTAAAATATCTTTGTTTAGAAAGATATTGGCCTCTACACACAGCCGCGACACAGCGTTTCGGATATCGTCCGCGTTTATCTGTCTCAATGTAATTCTCCCATTTCATCCTTACCTGAATGGCGCCGGTCTTAAGCCCGCTTGTTTGCTCATTTGCATGTCGTCTTGATTGTAGGCGTTCAGGTTATTCCTCATGCTATTGTACATATACATCATCATTTTATCTTTTTGCGTTCTTGTGACGAAATTGAGAGACAAATTACCTGAATAAAATGACATCGCCTTGCCAAGGTAATATTTCTCATCGTCCTCGTATATTAGCCCTTGCTCAACCAACTTGTCGAGCATCCCTTTTTGCGTGTAATTAAAATCTATGTCCTTTTTCATTACATGCCTAAACATGGGAAACATGACCATCATGCGCGCGTAACGCTCCGCCATGTCTACAGTGCGTTGCAAGGCCACGCCATTGTTTGCGGCTTTCACTTTATCCATATATTCGTGAATATTGACGTAGTTTTTGTATACATACCCATCCACAAACCCGCGAGACGAAGCGCCAATGCCCAATATCGCCCCGCCGTTTACCTTGTTGCCGCCCAATTGAAAGCTGTTGCACACATTGGGTGGCTGCGGCGTTTTTGATATCGTGTTCGCCATTACAAGGTGAATGTCGTCGCGCGATTCTATATATTCGTACATTTCTATAAATGTGTCGATGTTACTCTGAAATTCCAGCAACATATTATCATTTTGCATCTGCCGGTATATATTTGAGTTAGGCATAATGCCCATGGCGTTAAGTTCAACGCAATTCGCCCCAAGGCAAAACAGTTCTTCAAAATCATGAATCACGTCTTTGGGCGTTTGCCCGGGGAAGTTATACATCAAGTCGGTGTTAAAATTTTTTATGCCGCTCTGCTTTATGTTTTCTATCGCCCGATACACCCTGTCTATCTCTGACAAGCCATAACGCTTTCGAGTCTCGGGTATGAATGTTTGTACGCCGAAGCTGAGCCTGTTAATGCCAATGTCGGCCAGGCGCTTTATATAATCGGCATCTTGCAGGTTGTCCACGTGACATTCCATAGAAATTAGATGATCTGACCCGAGATTAAATCGAGAGCGTATCTTGTCCACAAGTTGTTTTATTAACGCGCTATCTAGGCATGACGGCGAACCGCCGCCCAAGTGAATACCCTCGAGGTTAAGGTAGTTGTCTGGCAAGCGGTCGGCGTAGTAGTCAACCTCGCGACATAGACAATCTACATAGTCGTTAGCCGTGCCGTCATTTTTGTATATTACCTTATAAAAATTACAAAAGGCGCAAAAGCGCGGACAAAACGGAATATGAACATATAGGGCGGAAGATGGCGAAAGCAGCTGCGGATCTGTCTTGAAAAATTCCTCTATTGGCTGAATGTACGACGCGTTTTGGAATTTATCCAGCTGTGGGTACTCGAAATGCTCCATTTCCCTTCTCATTCTTATCATATAACGGCCGATACCAAAAATTTGTAATTCTTTGCAATCATTGTTTTTTATGCTACGATTACGTTAGATTACTGGAATTTTTGGTATAGTACTCCTTTCTTTACTTTTTGATTGTGTTCCGGTTGTCATTTTCACGAGGTTTTGCCCGGTTCAAAAATAAGGGTGTACCGCTGCGGAATCAGCTGCTGCTGGGCTATAAACCTCCAACCGTATGCCAATAGCTGCTCAATAACAAGCTCCTTTGAGATTGCGCTGCCGTAGTAAGGGGGTATCCCGCCAAACACTACGTCGTTGTCAGTGATAATGAGCCGCCCTCCCGGCTTGAGCGCGCGCTTTATACTGTCAATAAATTGATCCTTTACAAACTCAAGCGACGCGATGTACACCGCATGGTACATGGAACACATAAACACTACGTCCACACTTTTGCCGGGCACGCAGCAGTCGTTAAGTCTGCCGATAACGGGCGTTATATTATTCATACCAAACTCGCGCGCAAAGCGTTCTACATAGGCAAGGGCCTCTTTATTGGTTTCTGTGGCGTACACAATGCCTTTGTCGCCTACATCCCTGGCAAAATGATAGCTGAAAAATCCCGAGCCGCAACCAATGTCCGCTACGCTCATGCCGGGTTTTATGCCTATAAAGTCCAGCATCTCTCTCGTATGCTCCCATAGCTCGCGGTTAGGGTTGTTGAATGTTATATACTCGCTGACCGCAGGGAGGTTATCCAGCGGGGGCAATGGGCGGTTAAGCGCGTACTTGCTGTTGACATACCGCTTAAGCATATCAAAATCGTCAGGCGCGAAGGTATTGTAAAACATCTGATCCAGTTCGTTGGTTACCAATTGATCCAGTGGGGTTTCATTAATGACGCACTTGCAAAACCACACCAAAGCCGTGTATTCGTCTCCAATGCGGTCTTTGGGTATAAGGCGCTCATACACCTCCATGACACGTTTGAGCGCTGACACCCTTTCGCTGCCGCTCAACATGAGCGCGTCCAAAAGCAACGCGGCCGCTTCCTGCCCATTGGGCGAATATCCCGCAGTTATGGCGGCGTCCGCTATGCGGTAATGAACTAAGCTGCTGTGGCTATATACAGGTATAACCGTACCTTTTTTCGGCTCTTTGTAGATAATGGGCGTAAGCGTTTCGTCCAGTTTAAATGTCAGGGCGTAGCGCTGCAAGGTAAAATGAAACGCGTCTACAAGCCTGAACCCATAATGATAAAGCTGGCTTATAACCAGCGACTTATCCATGTACGGCCCATGGTACGGCAGTTCGCTGCTTTCAACCAAATCGTTGTCAACAATGATGAGCCGACCGCCGGGAAGTAGCGCGTTTTTGATAGATTGAATGTAACTGTCTCGCTCATGTTCCATCAGAGAGGCGTACAGCACATGAAATAAAGAGCACATAAACAACACATCGGCTTTTACATCAGGAGAAAGGCCAATATCGTTCACGTTAGCCCGCACTATTTCCACGTTGGTAATGTTGTTGTTAATGACAAAATTGGTAAGGTAGTTGAGATGCATGGGGTTGGTTTCGACCGCCCATATTTTTCCCGTCGGCCCAACAGCTTCGCAAAATTTGAATGTAAAAAAACCGGACGCGGCTCCACAGTCTATCACCGTTTCGCCCACGTTAATGCCCAACAGGGGCAATTTTTCATAGGTATTTTCCCATCTGCTGCGATCGGGATTGCTAAACAAAATGAAATCTTCCAAAAAACGCACCTTGCGGCGAACCTCGTCGTCAGGGTATTCCGCAAAATGGTATTTGTAGGTTATATATTCCCTAAGGTTTTCAAAGTCGTTTTGAGCCAGAAGATCGTACCATGAAGCCACGTCGGCGCGCTTCATCAGCTCTGCTTTAGACGCGTCACCAGACAACAGCAGGGTGCATAGCCATTGAAATGCTGTGTACTCCCCGCCAAAATTTTCGTTGGGTATAAGCTCGTTGTAAATGTTGAACGCGTTAACCAAAGAGTCGGCATTGCCCGAGTCAAGGAAATTTATAATAAGTTGGGCGGCGATCTTGCCACCCTCGGTCACGTCAAAAGAATCCAGGCTGCCCAAATGTATCAATGACTTTGTTGATGTGACGGTAACATGCGGTTGGTAATTCATAAGAGAAATCATCTCCAAAAAAGGAATTGGTGATCAGAAACCGTCGGTGCTTGGCAAAGCAAAATCCACAGCTCCGCCGGGATTCTCTATATCGACAATCATTTTTATGTCTATATGGTGATCCTCTTCCTCATCACCAGTGAGTTTTGCGGGTATGTTAGCGTCCATGTCTATATTATAAATAATTTGATACATATAATTGTTTCGGTCTGCTTTGGCCTCATAGCTAAAATTGTTAACCTCTACCGTAGCGGAGGTTTCGTCTTCGTCGATCGCGTAGGCTGTCACCACATTAAATACATTTTCAATAAGTTGTTTTGACACTTTAAGCGCATAGGTATAGCCCGACGAAGTCGATGTAAGCGTAGTTCTTTCTATAAGCCGCTGATCCATCTTCTGCGTGATTTGCAGATCGCGCAAACGGTTTGCGTCCAGCAGTTCGCAATATTGAGATATGTAGTCCTCCAGCTTATAGTCTCCGCGCTCTTTAAGTTCCGCTTCCGGCTCGGCTGTTTCGCCCAAGTTCCATTTACGCTTGGCGTTGCCGTTGTCTACATAAAAAGAGACGCCGTCAGAAAATTGAGTAACGGTATTATCCTCCAGCTCCATATAGTTTACGAAATTGACTGTATCAGTATCTTCGTCTATCCGTATATACATGTGACCTTCGGCGGAATATGTTTCATCGTTGTCAACTGTGACCTCTATTTGCGTGACATACTCGCTTGAACCCGCCTGATTGGTATTGTCAAACGCGTCAGAGTATTTTTTGTAGGGGCTGTTGAGATAGTACAGCGCCACTGCCACCAGCGCCGCCACGATGACCGCAGAGGCAATCAAAGTAGTGTTTCTGCTCTTTTTTCTTCTTCGTACCCTTTTTGTCGCCATAAACATCCTCCTTTTACCAGCCAACAACCTTCATAAAGGGGCGGCCATACGCGTAGAATCACTAAAAAAATACACCAAGCGACGTATATCTTTATTATATTGGATAATCCAAACTTGTCAATAATGTAATAGTGGGATTTTTAATTTTTTTGTCAAAGTATGTATATTCATCACACAATAAATATCCACGCCCTTTTTTAAAAAAAGTGTTTACTTATTCGTAATTGTGATATAATTAACCGTCTGTTTGGTCATAACGCCTGTGGGTTTTATGATATTAAACAGACTATTATGCTTTGTACTTAATTTTATGGGGGGCGTTTACACAATGCAGCCTTTCAAATGGGTTTGGCCTTATTTTAAAAGATATCTTAACATGTTTATCGCGGGTTTGGCTATCTGTTTTGTCGTTGCCGCAGCATCTCTGATAAACCCCTATATCTCCGGTTTGCTGGTCGGCGCCGTGCAGGACGGCACATGGCGCGAAAAGCTCATACCATTTGTATCGGTGTTCGTATTGGTAACATTTATAAGAACGGCGTCGCGGTATGGTATGCTAAACATCTTCGAGCACGCCTCGCAAAACACTGTACTTGATTTGAGAAATGATATCTATAATTGGATACAAGGTCAAAATTACAGTTTTTTTGATACAAATCGCGTAGGTGATATTATGGCGCGCATGACTGCCGACCTGGATGCGGTCAGGCACTTTTCGAGCTATGTCATCTATGCCGTGTTTGAAAATATCATTATTTTTATCGCGGCCATTATTATGATGTTTACAATTAGTTGGCAGCTTACATTGATAATGCTCGCTGTGGCGCCCATTACGGCAATTTTGGCGCGAAAACAAGCCACAAGGGTAAAACCCGCGTTTTTCACCATCCGCGAACGTTTCTCCAAATTAAATAGCGTGTGCGAAGAAAACATAGGCGGCAATCGAGTGGTAAAGGCTTTCGCGCAAGAGGCTTATGAAAAGGAGAAATTTACAGAGGCTAATCAATCATACTATGACGGTCAGATCGCGGCATCTAAGATATGGGCGAAATATATGCCATGGCTGGATTTTTGCGCTAACATATTAAATGTAGCGCTGTTGTTGGGCGGTGGCATTTTGGTTATCACCGGGCGCTTGGAACTATGGAGGCTGGTTACTATTAACGGCTGCCTCTGGGCGCTCAACAACCCCATGCGACA
The DNA here is from genome assembly GCA_031263155.1 of Clostridiales bacterium. Lineage (GTDB taxonomy): Bacteria > Bacillota > Clostridia > Lachnospirales > WQUN01 > JAISGK01. The sequence goes on along the minus strand of JAISGK010000029.1, from coordinate 16,554 downwards.
ATTCGGGTTTCTTGTTAACGATGCGCAAAACTTTTTTGCTTCGTTAGACAAAATTTGCGAAATGCTGCGCAAGCGCGTTTACATACAAAACCCCGAAAACCCGGTACGATCGGAGCGGCTAAACGGCGCTGTAGAGTTTAGAAACGTTACGTTTAGTTATGACAAAAACGAGCCCCACGCGGCGGTGCTAAAAAATATCAGCTTTTATGCGGCGCCGGGTTCTTCCATTGGCATCGTGGGGGCTACCGGTTCGGGCAAAACAACGCTGGTTAATCTTATCGGTCGCTTTTACGATGTCACGGGCGGCGAGGTGCTGGTTGATGGGATTAACGTTAAAGATTATGATCTGCAAAACCTGCGCAGGGACATAGCCACTGCGGCCCAAGACGTGTTTTTGTTTAGTGACACGGTAGAAGGCAACGTTGCCTACGCCGTGCCCGAAGCGCCCATGGAGCGGTTGACGCGCCCCGCCTTGGCCGCCGACGCTGACGGTTTTATACGTGAGTTGGAAGATGGGTACGACACCATAGTGGGCGAACGAGGCGTCGGGCTTTCGGGCGGGCAAAAACAGCGGCTGTCATTGGCGCGCGCGCTGGCCGCCAATCCTTCAATACTCATTTTGGACGACACAACCTCCGCTGTAGATATGGAAACGGAACACGGAATACAACAGGCGCTTAAGCAATACAAGGGTCAAACGAAGTTTATCATAGCTCATCGCATATCATCCGTAAAGCCCGCCGATATGATACTTGTAATGGATAAAGGCGAGATAACCGAACGCGGAACGCATGAAGAATTGCTTGCGCGGCGAGGGATATATCATCAGCTTTTTGAGGCTCAATATGGAACATACGAAATCGGCGCGGATACGAAAAAGGGCGGTGTGTTGGTTGGCGCGTAACAAGTTTGATATAGATGAAACTCTGGAGAAGGACGCGGAGTTTAACCTCAAAAGTTTGATGAGGCTGCGCAAGTACATAGCGCCATATACGCCTTTGATTGCGCAAACAGGCGTGGTCACGCTCATATCAAGTCTAGCGGGGCTGGCGATGCCATATATATTCAAAATAGCGATAGACGAGGCCCTGCCTCCCAACAATAGCAATATACCGCTCATTATCGCCTTGTCGGTCGCCATGCTTGCGTTAAACTGGTTAAGCGCGCTGCTGCTAAGAAAGAAGATATTGACAATGTCACGCGTAGGACAGGGAATAATACGCGATTTGCGCCTGGCGCTGTTCGAGCATTTGCAAAGGCTCCCGTTTAGTTACTATGACAGCCGGCCGCACGGCAAGATTTTGGTGCGTGTGGTTAACTACATCAATTCGCTAAGCGACATGGTTTCCAATGGCCTTATAAACACGCTGACCGATCTGTTCAGCTTGTTCGTGATCATTATCATCATGATCTCTCTGGACGCGCGTATGGCGCTGGTGGCCATGGCGGGGCTACCCATACTCGTTGCCGTTACATACTTCATCAAAATAAATCAGCGCGAAGCCTGGCGCGAAAACAGCGCGAAACAGTCTAACATGAACGCGTATATTCACGAGAGTATAGCCGGCATGAAGGTGACCCAAAGTTTTGCGCGTGAAGAGTATAACGCGAATATATTTAAATCCGTTACCGGACTTGTACGCAAAACATGGCTAAGAGCTTGCAAAATACAGTTTTTGATGTGGCCGTCGGCGGAGAACATATCCGTTTGGTGCACATCTTTCATGTACATAATGGGGGCGGGGTGGATAGCCGGGGGCACTTTGACCGTAGGCGCCCTTGTGGCCTTTGCGGGTTATATCGGCAGGTTTTGGGGGCCTATCAACAATATCGCAAACTTTTATAACAGCATAATGGTAAACATGACCTATCTGGAGCGCGTATTCGAGGTGCTGGACGAACCAGTTATAGTGTATGATGTGCCAGAAGCGCGCGAACTGCCTCCCATAAAAGGTAAGGTGGAATTTCATAACGTTACTTTCGCGTATGACCCTGGGCGCCCTATTCTTAAAGACGTGTCGTTTAAATGCGGGCAGGGCGATACAATTGCCCTTGTGGGGCCGACCGGCGCGGGCAAAACGACAGTCGTTAACCTTATCAGCCGCTTTTACAACCTTAACCGGGGTGTTATCACAATCGACGGCGAGAATATTCATGAGGTGACACTGCACTCGCTGAGAGCTCAAATGGGCATTATGCTGCAAGACAGCTTCATCTTTAGCGGCGCGATAATGGATAACATACGCTACGCCAAGCTAGACGCTACTGACGAAGAGGTAATAGCCGCCGCCAAAGCGGTGCGCGCCCACGAGTTTATTATGGAAATGGAGGATGGATACGAAACGGAGGTCAACGAGCGAGGCAGCCGTTTAAGCGTGGGGCAGCGGCAGTTGATATCCTTTGCACGAACGCTCCTCGCCGATCCGAAAATTCTCATTTTGGATGAGGCGACATCAAGTATAGACACGCGAACAGAAATCGCGCTGCAAAAAGGGTTGGACGAATTACTAAAAGGTCGCACGGCATTTGTTATCGCGCACAGACTTTCTACGATAAAAAACGCTACGGCCATTATGTACATAAGCGACGGCAAAATATCAGAGGTTGGCACACATGACGAACTGATATCACGTCCTGGCCTGTACAAAAAATTGTATGACTCCCAATACGCCTTTTTAGAAAGCGCTTAAACTGATATAAATCGAGTAGGGAGGCGGCCATTAGTTGGCCGCCTCCCTACTCGATTTATTAAGGGAGATATTCGATGGCGATGCCCCCTGTATAGTTAAAGGGCAGACTTTGTGACAAAGTGCCGTCTGAGGTATCGAATCCCGCCACAACCCCAATTCTCGTTCCCTGTGGTAAACTGATGGACAAATTGTTTGCTATTCCATACCGAAGTTCACGTACAGGGTACAGCACCCCTCTAATATAAGGGGCGGCCAGCGCTTTTGTGCTATCCAGGATGTTGAATGTATTGCTGTCCTGATTGGCAGTAGCTATAGCGATATATACTCTTATGCTCGCCGTCGGAGTCCACGTGGCTATTGTTGAATATTGGCACACCAGCGTTCTTATAATAGCGTTGTAAGGAAGGGCAAACACGACAAATTCTCCGTCTGCATCCAGCTGAATAGTATTTCCATTTCTCACATTCAATGTTGATGAGTAGCTACCAAAGCCGATAAATCTTGTTGAAATTAACGTACCAGACGAATTGGTCGAGGATATTCCAAACGTATTTGCCCCAAGAGGGATCATGGTAAGCGCCGCTGGTCCTCGAGGCCCTGTGTCACCCTTAATACCTTGCGGGCCGGAAGGCCCCACATCGCCCTGAACACCCTGCTGGCCGATGGGTCCTTGAGCGCCTTGTGCGCCTTGTGCGCCTTGTGCGCCTTGTGAACCAATGGGGCCCTTGTCGCCTTGAGGCCCCTGCGGGCCGATGGGCCCCATATTGCCCTGAGGCCCCTGCGGGCCGACATGCCCCGCATCGCCCTGAGTACCCTGTGGGCCGATGGGCCCCACATCGCCCTTAATTCCTTGCGGACCGATGGGCCCCGCGTTACCTTGGGCTCCCTGTGGACCGATAGGACCTACACTGCCCTGAAGTCCTTGATCGCCACGCACGCCTTGCGGGCCTTGTAGCCCTTGTGGGCCTTGCGCGCCGGCAGGTCCCTCATTGCCTTGAGGCCCTTGATCCCCGTGTGGGCCTTGCGGGCCGGTGGCTCCCGCGTCGCCTTGAATTCCTTGTTCTCCTCGTAGGCCTTGTGAGCCGGCCGGGCCCACATCGCCCTTAATTCCTTGCTCTCCCTGCAAGCCTCGTGGACCTTGCAAGCCTTCGCGCCCCACATCGCCTTGGAGTCCTCGATCGCCTTGCGGGCCAGTAGCGCCCTGAATACCCTGCAACCCCTGAGAGCCGGTCGGCCCGGCAGGCCCGCGTATTCGGCCTACGCTGTCCCACGAATTTGAAGTTGAATCCCAAACATAGAGATCGTCATTAACAAGGTAGGAGTCACCCACGCTGCCTGTAGGCCGTGCGGCTTCCAATTCAGCCAAAGAATCATAGCTCCCAAGAATTGTAACGCTTGTGCCATCCACGCCTTGAGGGCCAGTCGATCCTTGAAGACCCTGAATGCCCTGCGAGCCTTGTTCGCCTTGCGGTCCTTGTAATCCCCGAGGGCCGGTTTCGCCCTGCCCGCCCTGAATACCTTCTGGGCCTTGGTCGCCTTGTATCCCTTGTAATCCTCGAAGACCTGTCTCACCTTGCGAGCCTTGAGGACCTTGAGGCCCCTCTGGCCCTTGGTCGCCTTGTACCCCCTGTATTCCTTGAAGACCTGTCTCACCTTGCGGGCCTTGAAGTCCTTCTGGCCCTTGTTCGCCTTGTATCCCCTGTACTCCCTGAAGACCTGTTTCACCCTGCGAGCCTTGAGGTCCCTGAGGCCCTTGGAGACCTTGAGGCCCTTGTGACCCCTCTAACCCTTGTTCCCCCTGGATCCCCTGCGATCCCTGAGGGCCGGTGTCGCCTTGGATACCTTGAGTCCCCTCTAGTCCTTGGTCCCCTTGTATCCCTTGTAATCCCTGTATTCCTTGAGGGCCTGTGTCACCATGAAGGCCTTGGGAGCCCTGATCTCCTTTTGGCCCACGTAATCCCTGGGGACCCATGCCGCCTTGCAGTCCTTGAGGGCCTTCTGGCCCTTGCTCGCCTTGTATCCCTTGTATCCCTTGTATCCCTTGTGTCCCTTGAAGACCTATATCTCCCTGTAGGCCCTGGATACCTTGCGATCCAGCTTCGCCCCGTATCCCTTGAGGTCCTTGAATACCCTGCGGGCCTACAAGCCCCGCAGGACCTTGTGGGCCGGTAGGCCCGGGTATACCTTCACCGCAACACGGATTATGATAATGTGTCCAAAAGCATCTATCATCCAAGTTAATCGCTCCCTTCCGACTATATATACAGTAATAATGATATGTAAGATGAGTAGGCTGTGTGACGGGGGTTATTCCTCAAAATATTTGTCAGAGCAATTTTAGTGATACCATCATAAAGACGACTTTGTGAAGAACAAAAAAATGGAGAGACTGGGCACACACCAAATAAGCCTCTTAACAAAAAACGTATTTGTAATGTGAAAATCGCGTATCCTAATAAGCAATTCGCAATAAATAGGGAGAGTTGTCTTATGGTGAAAATTTTACCTAAACTATCTGTGATATTATTTATATTCATAATTATTGCCGCAATGATTATTGCGAGTGCCCATGCGAATAATTTCGGTTATAATGATATAGAGGTTCAAGAACCAGCCGCTAACGCGTATGAAAGGTTAATAAATTTATTCACCGCTTCGAGAGCGACAGGTGATAAATTATACCCTGACTATTATGGAGGTTCGTTTATCACTGATGATGGGAAATTGACCATATATGTGACGACTACCAATTCAGTAGATATGAATTTTTTCGCGCCGCTCCCAGTAGATACGGTTGAGTACAAGGAGTGCCAATACTCGTACAGTCAGTTGAAAAATATCATGAATACGCTTAATAATTATAAGCTCGGCAATCCTAGCAGCGAAATAGCGAAAAATTTCAACCAATTTGGATTATTTGACGCCGATAATCGCATAATCGTCTTTTTAGACGACTTATCTGATGAGAAAATACAAAGCTTCAAGACCACTGTTCACGACTCTGACGCCATTGTTTTTAAACAGAGCGTTGGGGCGATGGTAGAAGAAATTTCCATAAATCCCGGAGCTGAGATAACAGACGCGAACGGCATCGCGTCCATAGGTTTTCGCGCGAGGCGAAACGGTGTTGGCGGATTTGTCACGGCGGCGCATTTCGCGATAAATTTGGGTGAAGCGATCTTCTGCAATGGGGCGGATATGGCGATATGCGTGGCACGCCAAAGAGCAGGCAGTGTAGACGCCGCGTTTTGTGAGGTAACAAATTCAGACTATACTCCTACAAATACGCTGAATGGGACGGATAATACCCTCTCGACCAAGATCAGAGAACCGGGCGTGGGATCAATAGTAAACAAAATTGGCAGAACAACAGGACATACGTATGGCGCTATTGTTTCGACAGACTATACCGCGCTTTATTCAGATGGTACCGTGCTTACCAATTTGACTCAGGCCAGTTATGACAGCGAACCCGGCGACAGCGGTGGAATTGTCTACATGTACTTTCGCTCAAGAGAAGAAAGGTTAACTTTGGGTATTCATACAAGCAGTAACGGTACATATGCTTGTTATACCAAAGCCAACGAAATAAATTTGGCTCTCGAAACCTCAAGGTACTAAACTCAGCTAAACTTAGCTTTGCGAACAATAGCGATGTTTCACGCGGCGGTTGCGATAAATGATAAAACATGCTAAAATGTGTTAAGTTAAACATACGGGAGGTATCGCTTGTGAAAGTCTACTCTCATGACTCCGTGCGAAATGTCGCAGTACTGGGTCACAGCGGCTCAGGCAAGACTACTTTGCTTGAAGCCGCTCTTAATGTCGCGCAAATTACATCGCGCCAGGGTCGCGTGGAAGATGGTAATACCGTTTCAGACTACGATGCGGAAGAGATTCGTCGGCGCGTGTCTGTCAGCGCATCGCTTATTCCAATAGAGTGGCAAGACAAAAAGATTAATTTCATAGACACGCCCGGCTACTTTGATTTTGTAGGCGAGGTGAAGCAGGCGCTCGCGGCTGCCGACATCGCTCTTATCGTCGTCTCCGCCAAGTCAGGCGTAGAGGTGGGTACAGAAAAGGCCTGGGAATATGCCACTGAGCTGGGCTTGGGTAAAATATTCTTTGTTAACAATATGGATGATGAAAACGCTGATTTTGACAAGGTAATTAACGAGCTTAAAGAAAGATTTGGCAAAAGCATTGCCCCCATGCAGATTCCTTTTAAGGAAAAAGGAAAGATCGTGGGCTTCGTTAATGCTGTGAAAAAGGAAGGGCGCAGAATCGTTAACGGTCGAACGGAACCTTGCGACGTCCCCGCCGGCATGGACGACGACGTGGAGGTCATGCACGCCATGATTGTAGAATCCGTCGCGGAGACGGACGACACGCTTATGGAAAAATTTTTTATGGAAGAAGAACTGACAGTTGAAGAGATACAAGGGGGTATTTGCACGGGCATTGCCACTCAAACGGTAACGCCTGTATTTTGCGGCGCGGCTGTTAATCAATTCGGTGTTCGCGTTCTGCTTAATTCCATTAACGAATATGCCCCGCCCACATCGCGTATTCGCCCGTTTGTAAAAGCAAAAGAATTGAAAACCGGCGCCGAAATAGAGGTTAAGTGTGACAACAAAGAGCCGTTTTCCGCTTTTGTGTTCAAAACAATCGCCGATCCATATGTAGGCAGGCTTTCGATATTCCGCGTTATGTCCGGGACGCTAAAACGAGACGCCTCAGTGTTTAACCCCACGACCGAAACCACCGAAAAAGCGTCGCACATATATGTGCTGCGCGGTAAAGAGCAAATAGAGACAGACGAGATAAGAGCGGGCGACATTGGCGCGTTGGCAAAGCTGCAAGCCACAGCGACACAGCATACATTGTGCGATAAGTCTCGCCATGTAGAATTTGCCCCAATAAAATTTCCTGTGCCTTTGCTGGGCATGGCCGTTATACCCAAGGGCAAGGGCGACGAAGATAAAATATCTTCAACGTTCGCCAAGCTGCAAGAAGAGGACAAGACCCTTAGTTTCATAATTAACCCGGAAACAAAGCAAAGCGTCGTATATGGCCTTGGCGACAGCCAGTTAGACGTGATGGTTAACAAGTTGCGCAACAGGTATAAAATAGAGATCGAATTGATAACGCCTACGATACCCTACCGTGAAATGGTAAAGAACAAGGTCGCGGTGCGCGGAAGGCATAAAAAGCAGAGCGGCGGCCATGGACAGTTCGGTGACGTGGTGATGGAGTTTGAACCATCAGGCGATTTGACGAGGTCGTACGTTTTTGAGGAAAAGGTATTCGGCGGCTCCGTGCCGAAACAATACTTCCCCGCTGTTGAAAAAGGCATACAGGAGTGCGTAAAGGCCGGCCCGCTGGCCGCGTACCCTGTGGTTGGCATAAAGTGTACGCTGGTAGACGGGTCGTACCACCCGGTAGACTCTTCTGAAATGGCGTTTAAACTTGCGGCGACCATCGCTTTTAAAGACGGGTTTATGAAGGCGAAGCCCACTATACTTGAGCCCATTGCGCGGGTAGATGTACTCGTGCCCGACGACTACACCGGAGACATTATGGGCGACATGAACAAGCGCCGTGGCCGCATACTGGGCATGGGCAAAGAAGGCGACAAGCAAAAAATAAGCGCCGAAGCGCCTATGGCGGAGTTGTTTCGGTATACCACTGACTTGAGATCTATAACACAGGGGCGCGGAGAGTTTACCTTGGAGTTTGATCGCTATGAAGAAGCCCCTCACGACGTGCAAACAAAGGTGATAGAGGCGCGCAGGAAAGAATTGGAAGCGTTGAGAGACAAAGAATAAAGTAGCTCTAAACGTGCGTTTTCCAAATTTGGTACCGGTGTGTGGCGTCAGTGGGTATGATCTCGTAGGGGCGCGCAGTGCGCGCCCGCAGGCCTTTCCACGCCTCAACAATATCGGGTAACCGGGCGGCTTTTTGACTTGGTTATCGGTCGGTTGTCGGGTTCGGGCGCGCCCCTACGAAATACTCAAGCGCCTGTCAATACGCGCGCGCCCAGTATACCATACTTTGCGCCGGTTTACCGCAAGCCACGCACTTGTCATGAATGTGCTCCCGCTCAAATGGCATGCAGCGCGATGACGCTCCAGTCGCGGCCTTTACCGCGTCTTCGCACTCTTCACTGCCACACCACATGGCCTTTACAAAACCTTGTTCTATTTCCAGTTTTTCCTTCATCTCATCCAACGTGATCGCGCTGAACGTGCGGTTTGACATATGCAGCTTGGCTTTTGCCAGCATACTTTGCTGTATGTTTGCCAACATGGAGTTTATTGCGGATTGTATGCCATCAATCCGCACCGTTATCTTTTCGCCTGTGTCGCGCCGCGCAAGGACACATTGATCGTTGGCGATATCCTTTGGCCCTATTTCCAGGCGAATGGGTACGCCCTTCATCTCGTGCTCGGCAAATTTCCAACCGGGAGATTTATCGCTTGTGTCTATCGTGACTCTAATATCACCCAACGCTTTCACAATCTCATTCGCTTTGGGCAATACCTCTGGCTTGTGGGCGGCTATGGGCACAACAACCACTTGTGTTGGCGCGATCGCGGGCGGCAGCACCAATCCGTTATTGTCGCCGTGCACCATGATCAGCCCGCCGATCAAGCGCGTTGTTATGCCCCACGACGTTTGATGTACATACCGCAGTTGATTTGCCTTATCGGTATACTGAATACCAAACGCTTTGGCAAAGCCATCGCCAAAATTATGCGACGTGCCAGACTGCAACGCGCGACCGTCGTGCATGAGGCTTTCTATTGTGTAGGTTTTCTTTGCGCCGGCAAATTTCTCGCTGTCTGTTTTTAAGCCTTTAACAACCGGTATAGCAAGCGCGCGCTCACAAAAATCGGCGTAAATGTCTAAAATTCTAAGCGTTTCTTCTTCCGCGCCTTCCGCTGTGGCGTGGGCCGTGTGGCCTTCCTGCCACAGGAATTCACGCGTGCGCAGAAAGGGTCGGGTAGTTTTTTCCCAGCGCACTATATTGCACCATTGATTGTACAGCACGGGCAAGTCTCGCCACGATTGTATAGAGTTGGCGTAATGTGAGCAAAACAATGTTTCGGATGTAGGGCGTATGCAAAGACGCTCGGCCAGCTCTTCCGAGCCGCCATGTGTCACCCACGCCACTTCGGGCGCGAAACCTTCTACATGCTCTTTTTCTTTTTGCAGCAGCGACTCCGATATCAACAGGGGCATGTAGACATTTTGGTGCCCGGTCTCCTTAAGGCGCTTATCCACGTCCTTCTGCATAAGCTCCCATATCGCGTAGCCATAAGGAAGGAAAATTACGCAGCCTCCGATTTCGGAATAATCGCACAGGTTTGCTTTCTTAACCACGTCTGTATACCACTGCGCAAAGTCTTGCTCCATATTTGTTATTTGTTCTACCAGATTTTTATCAGCCATGAATTACTCCCTATATTATATTAAGCGCGGATAACAGCCCCTTGCCTGTGGCAGTGACACACTCAGCGCGGATGTTAAGTTCCCGTGAAACGTCGCTCAAACTTACGTCGTCCAAAAAAACGCCGCGAGAGCCTGCGCCTGCCGCTATCCCCTCATCCCTGAAAGCGTTGGATGGAATCAACAGTCGTTCACCCAGCGCTTTTCCTTTAAGCTGGTTAATTATATCACGCCCTGTCAATAGACCGGATACTGTTATTGTCTCACCAAAAAATTCATTAATAATAGGGAACACGCTCAATGCCAATTGGGGGAATTTTTTGTGAATTAGATTGCATACGCTGGTCATAAACTCGGCGGCGGCTGTGCCTGTCACAACGGACACGCCGGCGGCGGGCGGTCTCTTTTTCGCGCTCATTTTTATACTTGTGTTTATCTCATCCCAAAATAGCGCAAGCATCCCGACGCCGTTTTCTAGCTGATAAAATTCTTCGTATTCTTCTTTTGTGGGCAGGTCTTGTCCCGCTGTCAGGTAAAATTCGTCGGCGGCAAATACAAAGCGCGTACCAAAATCTTTCATAAACCGCTGTTGATATCTATCGACCGCGCGCAATACATCCGCCGCGTCGCCGGGAGAGAATAGCCGCAACTCGGGCAGGTTTTCGCGATACTTCGTAAGCCCCGCAGGGACGACAGACAGGCTTTGGCCATACGGCAAAAGGTTAGAAAGGGTATCTATTGTCTCTTCTAGCGCCAAGCCGTCATTAATACCCTTGCACAACACGGCTTGAAAATTCATGCTTATGCTCGCGTCGTACAGCTTTTGCAAGCGCGGTAGCAAGTCGGCGGCCTTTGGATTTTTGAGCATACGCACGCGCACATCGGGGTTGGTGGCGTGTACGGATATGTTGATGGGCGAGAGGTGATAAAAGATTATACGCTCCAGGTCGTCGTCCGACAGGTTGGTTAGCGTGATGTAATTGCCGGTAAGAAACGACAGCCGCGCGTCGTCGTCCTTGAAATACAGGGTGTGGCGCATCCCTTTTGGCAGTTGATCTATAAAGCAAAACACACATTTGTTGTGGCAGTGTCGCGCCTCGTCCATTAGCCCCGTGCCAAATTCCAACCCAAGATCGTCGGCTTCATTTTTTCTTATATTAATAACGCGTTCACGGGTGGGTGTTTTGACTGTGAGTGTCACATGTTCGTCGTTTATCAAATACCTGTAATCGAAAACATCCCGCACCGGGTTGCCGTTAATAAGAACTATTTCATCGCCGGGAGACAGTTTGTGCCTGTAGCCCAAACCATTGCGTTTTACTCGCGCAATCTTACTCATGGGAGCAGTAAGATGATAGAGGCCATGCTGCCCCGCGCGTCCTTATCGCGCCGGTGTGAAAAGTACAAATCAGGGTTGCAGCAGGTGCAGAGGGCGTTGCTGTCGATGTGCTCGGGCATAAGCCCGGCGGATATCAAAATCGCACGGTTAACGCCCCAGAGGTCCACATGGTATTTAACCTGTTGCGTGGCCGGGGAGATCGCCTCGCTGACATACTCATTCCATTCTTTAAATTCACGCGCCACTGGCCTGTCTACCTCGAAGCAGCATTGTCCTATACTCGCGCCGATGCCAGCGACAATGTCTTCTGGTTTGCTGCCAAACTCCTCGTTCATCTTTTTCACCATTAGCGACGCTATCCTTGCGACCGTGCCACGCCAGCCAGCGTGCGCGGCGGCTATCGCCCTGTTGATTGGGTCGAGAAAAAGGATTGGCACACAGTCGGCGGAAAATGTAACCAGCGCGACATTGGCGTCGTTTGTGCACAAGCCATCTGTCTCGCGTATGTCAGACTCTTTGTTGTAGCCTTTGCCACGATCGCTCGCGCACACGCGGCGCAGGTTGGCTTTATGCGTCTGCGCGCAAAAGACCATGTCATTTGGGTTTATATCCAGCGCCTCGCACAATCGCTTAAAATTTTCATTCACATTGGCTATGTCGTCTCCGCGTCCGTAACCCAGGTTGAGACTCTCGAACGGGTTTGGAGATACCCCTCCCACTCGCGTAGAGCCGCCGTGACGCACCAGGCCCGTGTTGGTCAAGATGCCAAACGTGGAAAATGTCAGACCCTCTTTACTGTTTAATACCATCGCGATATACCTCCGACATTTGTTGGACGGTATTATAACATCAATCAAGACGCGTTGTCATTACGGAACTTTCGTGGGCTATTGCACATGGGGCGACGAGAGACTTAGATAAGTCAATTTTACATCGCGTGGCATCCAAAACAGTCCTTAAAAATATTGTAGTTTTAACGATAATATTGGTCGTATTTTTAGCAGTTTTTTATATATAACCGGATTATACTTAGCTTGCAAGTGATTATTATGCCCAATAAATTTAACGGGAGTTGATCTTATGTTGAAAGTTGGATTAATACTGTATTCGGTACGCGATGAAATGGCTAAAGACCCCTTAGGGACAATTGAGAAAGTGGGCAAGCTGGGGTATAAATACTTGGAGGCTTGCAGCCACAACGCCATTAACGATAATGGAATCGGATTTGGCGTTTCCGCCAAGGAGGTTAAAGACAGGCTGGCCATATCTGGTTCCAAAATTATAAGCGCCCATATTTTCCCCTATGAGATGGCTGACAGAAAAGCCATTATCGGCTTGTGTCAACATATGACCGAAGAAAAAAACGAACTTTTTTTGAGAAAGGGCGGCGAGAGGTTTTCCCTCTGTACCGCCCCTCAGTTTTTTTCTATACCTGCTTCCGTCTCCCCATTCCGTTCGGATGTTGCCTGATAAATTTCATAAAGGCGTCGGCGTACATTGTCGCCATGTGCATATTCACCGCGCCGCCGTCTTTGACGGCTATAAGCTCCACGCCGCAGTCCTCAAACAGATGAACCAGTTCGAGGAAATGGAGCAGGTTGCGGCACAGCCGAGCCGTGTCGGTGACGATAACGCGGCTTACTTGGCCGGAGCGGATGTCATTGAGCAGCATTTGCATACTCGGCCTGCTCAGCGCCCCGCCACTTTCGTTGCAATCACTGTAGACAGCGGCCACTTGATAACCCTGTTCCAGACTGTACCGCGTGAGCAGTTCCGTCTGACGCTCAATCGCTTCATTGCCTCCGTTGGCGGTTCGGCAGTATATGACGGTCTTATCGCCAAAGAGCGGCGACACGGACGATTTTTGGGTATCAGGCATTTCCTTTATAAGCAAGCTCATTTCGTTTTCCTCCGTTTTTTCTTGGTGGCGCTGGCGTCGGCAATCGCGGCGACGCGCTCATATTCGTCGGCATAGTTGAAGATTACCTCAATCCGTTCCGGGGAGTAGACCCTGACCTCGGAGATAAATTCCTCCACAACAGCCCTTGTGAGTTCCGTGACGCCCATTTGCTTGCTGAACCGCTCAACAAAGAGGTTCTCCCGCCCGGTTTCGGATTCAAGCCTGAGAATCTCGTCTTGGATTTCGGGAATCTTTGCCGTATGCTTTGCAATCCGGTCGTCAGCCTGCTCATTCTCACGCTGGAACGCTTCGGCGCTGATAGAGCCGCTTTGGTATTTCTCCCACAGACCCATCTTGGCGGTCTTGGTCTTTTCAATCAGCTTTTGCAGGCGGGCGACCTCGGCTTGCAATTTCTCAATGCCGGGCGTTAGCTGCTCGGTTCTCTCTGTAAGCATCCTGCGGACGTTGTCGGCTAAAGCCGCCTGCTGCCGCAAAGCGGCGAGGACGGCGGCGGCGATGTCTTTCTCGAAAAGCCGGTATTCAGGGCAACCGTATTTATTCGTCGTCTTTGGGGTATTGCATTGGTACTTCACATCATTGAGCCGATGGATGGCCTTTAAGCCCATGCCGCAGTGACCGCATTTCAGCTTGCGGGTGAACAGCAGATTTTTTGGCCCCATCTTGCCTTCCGGCCGCCGCGCGGACACTTTCGACTGCACTTCGTCGTACTGCTCCTGCGTGATAATCGCCGGGATAGCGCCCGGCACTATGATCCATTCGTCGCGGGGGACGTTTTCAAATTGCCGCTGACCAACCGAGACTGCGCGTCTCCTTCCGTAAATCAGCTTGCCCGTGTATCTTTCATCGCGTAAAATACACGAGATGATCGAGCCGTACCAGAACATGGCGGCGTCTTTCTTCCACCTTCGGCGAGAACCGACCGCTATCTTGCGCTCCTGCGCTGTCGGCGCTTGCTCATCGTTCAGGATTTTGGCAATCTGTGTTGATGACTGGCCTTGCAACGCAAGGTCAAACATACGGCGCACTATTTCAGCGGCAGGCTCGTCAATGACGAGCTTGCGCGGGTCGGCGGGGTCTTTTACATAGCCGTAGAACGCCAGCGCATTGGTGTACTTGCCGCTTTTTGCCGCGCTTATCTGGGCTGACCTCACTTTCTCCGACAGGTCTTGGCTGTACATTTCGTAAATCAGATTGCGGAACGCTATGTCTATCCCGCCCGTAGCGCCGTTCAGTTTGGCGCTGTCATAGCAGTCGTTCAGGCTGATGAAACGGACGCCCCAGGCGGGAAACTTCTGCTCCAAGAAGTCTCCGACCTCCAGATAATTGCGCCCCCAGCGGGACAAGTCCTTCACCACGATGCAATGAACCTTGCCGGACTGCGCCATTTCAATGAGCTTTTGAACGCCGGGTCTTAAAAAATTGGTTCCCGTTCGGCCATCATCCAGCGTCTCAATGACCTCGCAGCCCGCAAACTCAGGCACCCTGCCGATGAAGTCGTCAAGCAAGGCGCGCTGATTTACAATAGAGTTGCTCTCGAACTTGTCAAAGCCGTCGAGGTCGATGTCCTCCGCCGATATGCGGAGATATTTGGCTACAATATATTCCATCAGGCTGCCTCCGCGTAACGGCTGATTGCCGCGTATTCGTCACGGAACTTGAACGTGACGCTGACCCTGTTACGGTTGCTGACCTCCACCCTCTCTATAAGGGTCTCAGCCATTTCAACGGTCAGCTCTTTCGCGTCCATGAACCGGCTGAACGCCGCGAGCCACTTGTTGACCGGCGTGGACTTCTCGGCATACTCCGCTTTCTCATGTTTTGCGGCTTCCAGACGGGCTTGCTGCTTTTCGGTATCGGCATCGTATTTTTCGGTGGCGTACTGATACTCCGATAGCGTCAGCAGTTTCGCGGCATAATCCTCATAAACCGCCTGCCGCAAAGAAGCGACGCGCTTGATTTCACGCTCGGCTTCCTCTATCTCGAAATCAAAGCGGGCAAGACGTGATTTGTGTCCACTGTCGCGGTTCAACTTGGCGATGACGCGGCTGATGTCGCAGGCTTTCTGAATCTCAGCCCGGATAGCCGCGTAGACCGCGCCGTTAAGGTCAGGCTCATGGATATATTTATGTGGGCAGGCTTTTAGATTATCGCTCGTCCGGCAAAGGTAAATCCAATCGCAGTATTTGCCTCCGCCCGTCACGGACTTGTAGCGGTAAAGCGGAAGCCCGCAGTCGGCGCAGAAAACAAGCCCTTTGAGGATGATTTCAGGCTTTTCAAAGTGGGCATACTTGCCCTGCTGCGCTTTGAACTGCTCCGTGCGGGCAGTCATCACCGCCTGTGCGCTGTCCCACAATTCTTGCGATATTATCGGCTCATGCGTACCATAGGCGACAACCCAATCCTCGGCGCTTGTGCGGCTTCTCTCTTTTCCCTCGCAAAGCGAGCAGAGAGTCTTTCCCTGCACCAGATTTCCGAGGTATACCGGATTTTTCAGGAGCGTAATGACGGTGGTAGTCTGCCAAACATTGTCGGCATACTTCTCGCTTTTGACGATACCCTTTGCCAAACGATACTTGCACGGAGCGAGAATCCCGGCTTCGTTGATCGTTCTGGCTATCCGGGCATTGCCCACGCCCTCGGCTTTCCATTTGAAAATCTGCCGGACTACCGGTGCGGTTTCCGGGTCAACGACCAACCTGTTCTTGTTTTCCGGGTCTTTGAGGTAGCCGTAGGCGGCGTAGTTGCCGATAAACTCACCGTTCTTCTGCTTGGTATGAAAGACGGCGCTTAACTTGCGGCTGATGTCCTTGGCGTAAATGTCGTTGACGAGGTTTTTCAGGTTCGCCACCAACCGGCCGCTGCTCGTGATGTGCAAGTTGTCGTAGCCGTCGTTAATCGCTATGAGCCTGACGCCAAGTAAGGGGAATATCTTGTCGAGGTACTCGCCTGTTTCAATATAATTACGCCCGATTCGGGATAAGTCCCCGTAGGGTATAATAGGAATAAATCAAGAAACCCGCATAGAATCAAGGTTTCTTAGGTTTAGGCGGTCAAAACGCCGCCGCTGTTATCACTCAAATCGGGGCTTGTTCCGGCGTAAAAATACCGACTTGTCACATTAGGAATAAAATTTCAGCCCCGTAGAACGGGAG
>JAISGK010000021.1 GCA_031263155.1 Clostridiales bacterium | reverse complement strand
ACGAATTTATCAACGATGCATTCTTTTCGTATAATGGGAATGTTTTTGATTTCGTGTTCCACGATACGTCCGTATTCGGTTAATTCGGAATGACCGTTTACAATTTCACACAGCAATTCTGCGCGGTCTTTACGCATAACGTTAAGAAATACGCGCCGTTACGGCTGTAATCGTAACCTTTCAACCGGGTTTGTTTTCTCTGCGGCAATTCCTTCACGTTTCACCTCTTGCCATGACGTTACGGTATGGCGTCAACTTGCAATGCGGGGCGTCGAGGACGGTATGCAGAGCGATTGTGATTAACGATTAGGTGGTGTGCGTTGATAGATCTCATTCTCGCGGTGGCGAACAACGGCGTTATCGGAAACGAAGGTAAAATGCCGTGGAACATGAAAAGCGACTTGAAGCGCTTTAGAGATATCACCATGAACAAAAAAATCATCATGGGGCGCAAAACATACGAGTCCCTGCCCAAAAAACTCCCTGGCAGAGAATATATCGTCGTATCCTCATCCAAAAAAATAGACGACGTAACTACTGGGCACAATCTTTTCGACATACTCAAATTGTATGCGTCAAGCCGCGAAGAAGTGTTTGTCATAGGCGGTGCGAATGTCGCGCGCCAATCTTTGCCATTTTGCAACCATCTGTACATCACGCGCATAAAAAAAGATTATGACGGCGACGCCGTGTTTGACGTGGATCTTGGCGAGCGCTTCGACCTGGAGTATGGTTATGGCGAACTGGACGAACAGTCGGGACTGGAATATTATTTTGAGATATGGCGGCGCAAATTGCGGTTGGTCATTTTCGATATGGATGGCCTTATGATAGACAGTGAAAAAAAATCCAGACGCGCTTGGCTGGAGGCTGCCCGTGAAGCGGGCTTCGATATGAGCGACGAATTTTTTTACGGTTTGGTGGGCGCGAATCTGTCCCGAGCCAAACAACGCATGGCCGAATATTACCCCGATATAGACCTTGAAAAATTTTATGCCGCGCGGCAGCGAATAAGCGACGCCATATACGCGACCGAACCGCTGGAGGCCAAGCCGGGGTTATACGAGCTTGTAGATTTTTTGAACGACTACGGCATATTAAAGGCGGTCGCGTCGTCCACGCGGCGCGAGCGTGTAGTTAGCAATATGAAAGCCATTGGTATGTCGGGCAAGCTCAACTACATTGTTTGCGGCGACGAGGTAAAAAAAAGCAAGCCCAGCGGCGATATATACAGGAATGTCTTATCTCATTTCTCTTGCGAGCCAAGAAACGCCATTGTGCTGGAGGACAGCAAGCTGGGCATTTTATCCGCGCAAGACGCGGGCGCGCGCTGTCTTCTCATTCCCGATATCGTACCGGCTGACGAGCAAAGCAAAGCGATAGCGTATGCCGTCGCGCCTGACCTGCACGGCGCGCGCGATATAATAGCGCGCGAAATAGGCGTAGAGTTGATAGGTTGATGGGTATGGTTTCGTAGGGGCGCGCAGTGCGCGCCCGCACGTCTTCTGGGCCAACGCCTGTTATTCGATATTGGTGTGAGTCCTTGGCAATCGCCCGGCTACCTCCCGGGCGCGCACTGCGCGCCCCTACGAAGGCAAAATCCTTTTGTGAAAACGCACGTTTAGAGTTCTATTGTGGAGAGGTGGGGTATGTCTAATATATATGAAATAGTTAGCGCGGATTTCATTATTCATTTATTGACGCAAAAAGGATTAACCATAGCGTGCGCGGAATCTTGCACAGGCGGGCTGCTTGCGTCGCGCTTTATCGATCAGCCGGGCGCGTCGGTCGTTTTTTTGGAAGGGGTTATCGCCTACTCCAACGACGCAAAAATAAGACGACTTAACGTATCGCCAAGCACCTTGCAAACATACGGCGCGGTAAGCAGTCAAACGGCGGAAGAGATGGCCAAGGGCATAGTGGAAACATCCGGCTCGGCTATCGGCCTTTCTACCACAGGTATAGCGGGGCCGGACGGCGGCACGGCGGATAAACCGGTCGGGCTTGTTTTTATATGCTGCCACAACACCCAAACCGGTTTAACGAAAACATGGGATATTAACCTAAAAGGAACGCGCAATCAGATACGCTCTCAAACGGTTAACGAAATGATCTCCCTATTGTTTGCCAGTATTAGTGATTATAATTAAAGGGGGAAGTAAATGTCGCAAGAGGTAAAGAAAGACGAAGACGTAAAGCAAAAAAAGTCTCGCAAAAAATCTAAAGACGAAGCCGCCACATTAAATCAAGAAGAGGATCCGCGTCAAATCGCTCTCCAAATAGCTATTGACAAAATACAAAAGAGTTTTGGCAAGGGCTCTATCATGAAACTAGGCGAAAAGAGTATGGATAACGTGCCCGTTGTGCCCAGCGGATCGCTTTCGTTGGACGTCGCTTTGGGGGTAGGCGGTTTGCCCAAGGGGCGTATCATAGAAATATACGGCCCCGAAGCGTCCGGTAAAACGACCGTAGCTTTGCACGCTGTCGCCGAGGCGCAAAAATTGGGCGGCATAGCGGCTTACATAGACGCGGAGCACGCTCTTGACCCCGTGTACGCGCGTAACCTGGGCGTAAACATAGACGACCTGTACATATCACAGCCAGACGATGGGGAGCAGGCGCTTGACATAGCCGATCAAATGGTGCGCAGCGGCGCGGTTGACATTATTGTTGTTGATTCTGTCGCGGCGCTGGTGCCCCGAGCGGAGATAGAGGGGGCAATGGGCGCCAGCCACATGGGGGTGCAGGCAAGGCTTATGTCTCAAGCGCTGCGTAAGCTCACAGGGTTTACAAGCAAGACCAACTGCATCGTCATTTTTATAAATCAGTTAAGAGACAAGATAGGCGGCTACGGCGTTGCGGAAACCACCACCGGCGGCAAGGCGCTAAAGTTTTACGCTACAGTGCGCCTGGATATACGCCGGGTAGATTCCATAAAACAAGGCAACGACTTTATAGGCAACCGTACGCGCGTTAAAGTTATAAAAAACAAGGTTGCCCCCCCGTTTAAACAATGCGAGTTTGACATTATGTATGGACAGGGGATATCCCGCGAAGGCGACGTGCTAGACCTGGCCTCCGCGTTGGATGTGGTGCAAAAGAGCGGCACATGGTTTTCGTATAACGAGGTGCGCATGGGGCAAGGGCGAGAGAACGCCAAGGCGTTTTTGCGTCAAAACCCCGACGTGTGCCGGGAAATAGAAAACGCCGCGCGCAAGCATTACGGTTTTAGAGAATTAGACGCTATGACAGCTCCAGAAAATTACATACAACCGGGTGATCTATCCATCGAGCCGGATGTGACAGAAGAGGATCTGCTTATAGAAGAACTTGTGTCGGACATGGATGAAGTGTATGAAGAAGCCTGATTTTAGCCGCCGCGATATGCCGACGCAAGAATTTGCCGCCAGTGGTTCCAATGTGGAATTTGCCGAGGCTTACCGCGTCGCGCTCAGATTGTTAGGCATCAAACCGCGCACAGAGCACGAGATCTTAATCAGGATAATGGAAAAATATTCGAGCGAGACGGCGGCGCGCGTCATCGCTCTGTTGCGCCATTATCAATATATAGACGACGAGCGTTATGCCCTTGATTACTGCCACGAGCGTATGAGCTACGGCTATGGCAATAATAGAATACGAATGGAATTGAAAAATCGCGGTGTAGAAGACTCTATCATAAACAGGGCGATTGGTAATGTATGCCTGGGCAACGAAATGCCGCGAATAGCCCAATCGGTGTTAGACAAGCGGTATCCTGACGGCGTGTCGCAAGATATAAAAGGGCGGCAAAAGCAATATGGTTTTCTCTTGCGCCGAGGCTTCGACACAGATACGATAGAACGCGTGCTTAACGCGGGCGGCCAATAGCCGCCCTTTTTGTTGTTTATTGTTTGTAAAAAGCCTGAATTGAACCAATTCCCATCCCTTTCCTGTTGAACAAGTGGTAACTCTTGATATAATAAGATAGGTCATAAAATATTTGGGAGGCGACGTTCGGCGTGAAATTGAGAAAAAGATTTTTCACCATAGCCTTTGCCTTGGTACTGCCATTTTTGATTATACCAATGGCGGAGGTAGATATACTCGCGGCTACAGACAGCGATGGCTACATAAAAATAACCACGGCGGCGGAACTGGACGCGGTACGCGATAATCCTTCCAGCAAATATCGTTTGTACGCTGATATAGACCTTGCCGGTTATGTTTCCAAAAACAATACGGCAGAAAAAGGTTGGTATCCCATAGGTTATGGGAAGTTTTTTACAGGTGTGTTTGACGGCAACGGTCACACCATTCAAGGGCTGTGGAGCTCAAGCAAATGGGGTATCAGCTACAAAGGGCTATTCTCTGTTCTAAAAGGAGCGGTTGTAAAAGACCTTACCATAAAACTTGACGAGCGCGGTATAACCGGCGGTTACGAAGTCGGAGGTCTTAGCGGCGTGGCAAAAGACGGAACCAAAATAAGCGGAGTAGTCGTTACGGGCGGTAAGATCGTAGTAACCGGAGGCGGATATGCCGGCGGACTCATTGGCATCAGCCGTGGGCCAAACGACCTTATAGAGCAATGCACTATCATTGGCGTTTCGACAGAAACGAGCGGCAACTATAGCGCGGGCTTTATAGGCGTTTTGGAGGGGCAAAGCATTATAAGAAATTCCGCCGCGTTCGATACCGTTTCTACAGGCTTCTCATATGTCGCTAACTTTGTAGGCGCGCAAAAAAGCCAGTCTTTAATAGAAAACTGTGAAGCGGTTGGAGACGTTACAGCCAGGGGTTCTTATGGCGGCGGCTTTGCCGGTGTGATCTATCAACAGTCTAAAATAAACAACAGCCGCGTTAAAGGCTGCGTACATATAAAATTGTCGTATGCCGGCGGTTTTGTGGGCGCTATTTACGGCGCATCCACCGTTACCAACAGCTACGCGTACAGCGAAGTGAGCGCTAACCATTACGGCGGCGGTTTTGTGGGTACTATCTACGACTCCTCCACAATGGACAGCGTGTGCGCGTACGGCAATGTTACCGTTAATAATTACATCGCGGGAGGGCTTGTAGGAGAGGCAGTTTCATCTACAATAAGCAACTCTTACGCGCGCGGTAATGTAAAGGGCACAACTGGCGTAGGAGGCTTGGTGGGGTACTTTTCCGGCCTTGGAAGCACAAAAAAGAAATCTATTACCAACAGCTATAGCACGGGTACCGTAACAGGCAGCACAAAATTGGATGAGCTTGGCGCGTTTAATGGCCGTAGCGGTGTAGAGTACAAGGGTACCAATTTCTATAACGCGAGTACCGCAGGCGTTTCCAACGCTTACGGCAGCGCTGGCAAACCTGTTGGCGACAGCGCCGCCTTCCCAAAGGGCAAAACGACTGAGCAACTCATGAACAAAGATACCTTTACCGGCTGGGATTTTAAAAATATTTGGCGCATATACGATGGAGACAGTTATCCATACCTTGCTTTTATGGGCGAAGATAGCATCTTTGGCGATTCGCATTAACCAAATCGGGTAGGAGGCTACCCATTAATTGGGTAGCCGACCTCCCACACCACCGCTCATGCGGTTCCGCAAGCGGCGGTTCTCTAGTTTAGGGCTTTTTGGGTAAGCCCTAATTAATACTTGTGCCATCGGGGTAGGTATACCAACGAACGGAAAGATTTTCCAAAACTACTATACAAATGAGTCAAGTTGTGATATTTTGTGAGCAACTCAAGGCAAAGGAGGAAGGCACAAAATGGAGCAACTCAAGAATATAG
>JAISGK010000106.1 GCA_031263155.1 Clostridiales bacterium | reverse complement strand
CAGCGGGCATAACGGAACCTAAAAACCTGGAAGAACAAGCGCTATTCTTAGTCGGTCGCGATATATATGAGAAACTTATTAAAGGCTACACTGAAAAACAATGGGGGCGCGCCTGCCGCAGACTTCCGGCATTTATCATAAAACGCCTGCCGCTTAGATTTACCTTTGACAACAACTACTTTAACGACCGCTACCAAGGCATTCCCATTGGCGGATACACGAAGATGGTTGAAAAAATGCTTGAGGGCATAGAGGTTAGGCTAAATACAGAGTATAGCAATCTTGATGCTGAGATGGCGAGGAAAGTCGTCTATACAGGCGCCATAGATGAGTTTTTCGGCTATAAGTACGGCGAGCTTGAGTACCGCTCCCTGCGGTTTGAAAGCGAGATCGTTGATATGGATAACTTTCAGGGTAATGCTGTCATCAACTATACGGAGCGCGAAGTCCCATACACTCGCATAATTGAGCACAAACATTTTGAGTTTGGGACACAAGAGAAGACAGTAATTACAAGGGAATACCCGGCGGAGTGGAGTCAAGGGTTTGAGCCATACTATCCGGTAAACGACGAGAAGAATAACGAGTTGTACGCGAAGTACGAGAAACTGGCTGCGGAGTCGAGCGTGATATTCGGCGGCAGGCTTGGGCAGTACAGGTATTATGATATGGATAAGGTTGTTAAGGCTGCTTTGGAAAGTAGGGAAAGTATTGAGTGTGTTGAGTAATCACATAAGGACGCATAAATCTGAATGGATTCTTGCAACTATTATCACCATAAGTTTTTTGACGCTCTCTGCCATGTGTGAAAAAAAAGACAGGCTTAAACTTTGTTGATGAGCAATGGGTTGTTGCGGCGTCATGATATATGCGATATCCGCGCAATGAAAAACCATAGCCCCTACATAAAACTCCTCCGCCACCACCGATGGACAAAAACGGCTTTTCGTTCGCCATTCTGCTTTGCGACCGGTTGCGTGTACACTACTAACAACATAGAAGAGGACAGAGGAAAGGGACTCTTTTCATACTGAGGAGGGCATTAAATAGTATGATGTTTATTTTCGGGATTGTGTTAACATTTGTTCTGCTGATCGTTCAAACTTTATGGATGGTGTCGTACCTTCGCGAGCGCTTAGAAATTGCGTTGCCGGTTTGTTTGTTTGTGGATGCGTTTGTTTTGCTTTTCTGCGGCATGACATTTCACAACTTAACAATTGGTATTCATATACTGACAGCTTGTGCTTTTGCAAGTTTTTTGTTTGCTATAATACGGGAGCGAAACGACATATGGCAATTTGCTAAAGAGCGTCTTTTAACGCCTGCTTTCTGGGCTTTCGCAGTTGGATATGTAGTCGCCTGGTGTATTACTTATGGAAAAGAGGTTCAACATTTTGACGATTTTGGCGCTTGGGCGAGCCAACTAAAGCAAATAGTTTATTATAATCGTTTGTTTGCTGATGCCGATATTTTTACCTTTGGAGCAAAAAACTATCCGCCTGGAATGCATGTGATAGGATATTTATTTTGTTATTTTACGGGAGGGTACTCGTTTCACGCTGGACTTGCCGCGAAGGTAACAATATTGTTAGTTTGCGTACTTCCGCTTTCTGCTATGTTTGAAAAAAAGGACACCCGCAAGACTATTGGATTTGTCTTGCTGGCTCTGCTGTTTTGTGGTTCTTTGGAGGTCTCAGGACATGATCGAACAGGTGCAGAGACAACTTTTAACAATACTCTTACTGTTGATGATTTGTTAGCCGCTGTTAGTGTGTGTTACTTGCTTTTTATTCTGCAAGAAAAACCCTCACTTAAGCGTAATATTTATTGCACTATAATAGCGTCATACCTTTGCATGGTGAAATTGTCAGGCATAGTTTTTGTTCTAATAGTGGTAACCGCAGGTATTATAGTAAGTCTGACTGACTATGTACACTCCAAAAGTTGGAATATCGGAGTAACCCTTCGAAAATGTTTGCTGTCAATGAGAGCATTATTGCCGATGATCATCCCATTAGTCATTGCTCTGCTTTATAGCAGATATGCAAGCGATGCCGATAGCATAACAGCTTTAACAAACACATCGATTGGTAATATGGTTAGAAACCTGACGTTGAATGGTACAACTGAGTTTAATGACACTATAAGGTTTTCATTAAACGCAATTTTTAGTTTGAACTATACAAAAAGTCCGATTCAGTTGTCATGTGCTATGGCCATAATCGTGTTATTAATAACTACAACTGTGATTGTTAAATTAGAAGACGACCCTGCTGTACGTCGGAGAATGATTGTAATTTGCTCATGCCTGGCAATTGGCCAAATAATTTATTGGTTAGCTATGATGCTCTCATTCTATTCTATAGATAGTGAAGGGTGGGCATCAAGCTTTGTAAGATATTTTGCTTCATATTGGGGAATTGGCCTGCTAATGTCATATGCGTTTATTCTAAGATGCACATCGCAAAAGAGGGTGTACAGATACAAACCTTTTTTTGCGGGGGTATGCGCTACAGCATTTGTATTGCTTTTCGTCCCCTATCATGTGTATGGCAACATATTACCCATAAAGTACCCGTTTTGGGATACTGTCACATTCGAAAGAGCACAACACAAAGAGTTGCTGGGCAAAAGCATCATTAATGATGTTATAGCAGATATCAACCCTGACTTTAACGAATATAGGTACTATCTGGTTGGCACAGGTAATGAGATATTTTTTTCACAGCGTTTAATGCTCTACTATTTATTACCCTTAGCGGCACAGTATCCAGGCCCAACTGGTGCTGCTGCTGGACATTTTGAGCCGAATGTGACTATAAATAAGGAAGAATGGAGCAAAATTCTGCTTGAAGGCGGTTACAAGTACGTTTTTATTAACGAAATTACGGAGGATTTTCGCTGGAGTGACAAAAATCTGATGTTTGACTATCCACCTGATTTGTTGCCAGCAGAGTCACTATGGGAAATATATACATTAGATGGTGAAGAAGCTAGATTACGTCATGTTTTAGTAGAACATACAGTCGTACCCTAGATTTTTCGACAATTTACACTTGCTATAGCAATGTTAGCAATTATTTGTGGGATGTAAGGCATTTGAGAGGGTTAATGGCTATCAAGTGCCGCATACATTCGCGCTACGAAGACAGAGCGATGTTTCGGTTAGTTATGCCGATTGTGGGCAAAAGCAAAAGAGGTTTTGGGATTGAGCGCAGTATTTAGTTTAGAAAGTAATGTTCCGGGATGCTTGGAACTTTGCCATACGGAGCGTCAGTATATGACCACACTCCTTATCATCCCCTGCTACAACGAATCCGCAACCATTGCCGAGCTGTACCACGAGATTCGCGCCAAAACGCCCTATGATGTAGTTGTCATAAACGACTGCTCTAAAGACGACAGCAGGATGATTCTGCGGCAGAACTGCATCCCGCACATCGACCTACTCGTTAACCTCGGTATAGGCGGTGCGGTACAAGCGGGATACCGCTACGCATTGCGCAACGGTTACGACATTGCCGTACAAGTTGACGGCGACGGGCAGCACGATCCTGCGTGGGTGAGCAAGCTCGTTGAACCCATTGAGTGTGGTGATGCGGATATGGTTATTGGCTCAAGATTTATCGACGAGCAGGGGTTCCAGTCTTCGGCGGCGCGACGGGTAGGTATAACGTTGTTCAAGGGGTTGCTTTATTGTCTAAGAGGCAAGTGTGTGACGGACGCCACCAGCGGCTTTAGGGCGGCTAACCGTAAGGTAATGCAACTGTTTGACGATTACTACTCCAAAGACTATCCTGAACCGGATTCAACTGCGCTTGCTTTGCGAAACAACTTGCGGGTGTTGGAAGTGCCAGTGATTATGCGGGAACGACAGGGTGGCGTGAGCAGTATTAACGTGTTTAGGTCGGTGTATTATATGCTGAAAGTGAGTGTCAGTATTCTGATGACAACAATTCAGCCAAGGACTGTGAGGGTATGACGTTAAAACTTCAGCTACTCGTTGGCGTGGTAGTGGTCATTATTTTCCTGTTTTTGCTGAATCTGCTGCGTAAACGAAACATTGAGCTCAAGTATTGCCTGGTTTGGCTGATAGGGTTAATAAGTTTAGCTGTTATAGATCTATTCCCTGGGCTGCTGTATGCCCTTGCCGGTTTACTGGGCATAGAGACTCCCGTAAACGCGCTGTTCGCCATTTGCATTGTATTCTTGGCTCTGGTGTGCGTAAGCCTTACGGTAGTGGTATCGCGGCTTTCGGATAGGCTGCGAAAACTGGTTCAAAATATCGCGATAAAGGAGAAAGAGATGGCCGATGAACTCCGACAAAAGCTGGGAGAATCTGACGGGGGGGGGGGGGTATAGTTGTTATTATCCCCTGCTACAACGAGCAAGATAATGTCGAATGGGTCGTGGACAGCCTCATAGAAAACTATCCCGAGTACGACTATGTTGTGGTAAACGACGGCTCCCTAGACTCCACCGCTTCGATTTGCCGCGAGAATGGGTACAATCTCTTGGATTTGCCTATAAACCTAGGGCTTGCTGCCGCCATACAAACAGGGATGAGGTACGCGCTACGTAAAGATTATGACTACGCCATCCAGCTGGATGGCGACGGGCAGCACGACCCAAGGTATATTGAGACTATGGTAGCGGAAATTGAAAGCAAGTCGTGCGATATGGTAATTGGTTCACGCTTTCTGTATAAGAAGAAGCCAAAGAGCGTGCGCATGACGGGAAGCAATATTATCCAAATT
>JAISGK010000095.1 GCA_031263155.1 Clostridiales bacterium | reverse complement strand
GCTGATTCGCAGATTGTCACGTATATCTTCAAGCATAGCGCGCGATGCCGCGTCAAACTCCGGTTTTTTTTGTACAAACAATCTTCGAATCATCTTCCGCACCTCTTATACAAATAGTTGTAAAATCCAATTGGCTACAAAGATGTAACCGCTCGTCGCCGCGTTGATCATGGGCGACAAAATCATGCCCAAAACTCCCGTAAACGAAAGCAAAATAAGTATAATAAATCCATAGCGTTCTATACTCATATATTTATAGTACATGTTGATGGGCAGCAATGAGCCAAGAACCTTGGATCCATCGAGCGGCGGAAGCGGCAGCAGGTTAAATATCCCTAGGCCCACATTCGTAAAAATGCCTTGAAGGGCAAAATTGTAGGGGATATCGGATAGAGGGCCAACGGGAATGAATACACACGGAATTATCAGCAGAGTAAACACAAAAGCAAGCAAGAAGTTGGACAGTGGCCCCGCAAACGCTATAACGGCCATATCCTGCTTGGGGTTGCGCAGGTTGCGATAATCTACCATAACAGGTTTTGCCCAGCCAAAACCCACAACAATCAGCAGTAGCGCGCCAACGGGGTCTATGTGCTTAAGGGGATTGAGGGAGAGCCTCCCGTCGTATTTAGCTGTGTTATCGCCCAGCCTATACGCGGTCCAGCCATGGAAAAACTCATGGACAGTAAACGATATAAGCAAAATCGGAATTCTCAGCAGCATTTCCTGAATATTAAAATTTCTAAACATATCATGCCGATACCAAAAATACAGTGTATTGCTTTTTTTGGTATCGTCCTCCTTTCTTCGCTTCTAATTTTCGTTTATAATAGTAATGACAACGAGCGGTCTCGTCAACGCGTCACATGGCGATTAATGATGATTATATCCCAGTGACGCTGTAAAGACAAGCGAGATTGACAACTTGCCCATCAGTGGTAAAATTTAGCAGTCAGCGCAATAACTGTTGGCGCATGCGTGTTATGGGAGGATAATACATGAAAATAGGCGCGCAGCTTTACAATGTGCGTGAATTCACGCAAGATGAAGTATCGTACCGTAAAACCATAAAAAAGATCTCGGCCATTGGTTACAAGTACGCGCAGTACAGCGCCGTGAGCGAAAATATATCGGCGCAGGCGATAAAAGCGATAAACGACGAATATGGAATTGACATTCCATTATGCCATGTCAACGCGTTGACATTAATTGAGAATACAAAGAAGGTAATTGAGTACCAAAAGACGATTGGGGTGAAATATCTTGGTATAGGTATGCTGCCCATCAGCAAATATGGACTCTCTGAAGAAGGTATAAGCGCTTTTATTCGCGACTTTAACCCTGTGGCGCAAGCGATACGGGATGCGGGCATGAAATTTATGTACCACAACCATCAAATAGAATTTATTAAGGCCGGCGGCAAGCTGATTATAGATGCGCTTGCGGATGGATTCGCGCCAAATCTCATGGGCTTTATCCTCGACCTATATTGGGTGCAGGTTGGCGGGGGAAATCCTGCGGCCTGGATCAAAAAATTTGCCGGAAGGGTAGAGGCCATACACCTAAAAGATATGATAATATACAACGAATCTGATAAATACGCGCCAGCGCAACGCTTCGCCCCAATTTACGAGGGTAATCTGGATTGGGCAAGCATTTTTGACGCGGCAAACAAAGCGGGAACAGAATACGCCTTTGTCGAGCAAGATGACGCCTACGACGCGGATCCGTTTGATTGCCTGAAAATTAGTTTGAAGAATATAGAGAGGAATTATACGAACAGTTGAAGCATTCTAAATTGCTAAATGTCAGCGCGATAATAGCCAGTGGGGGGATGCTTCTAAGCGTCTCTTTTTTTTGCATAGACTCCCTTGTGGCAAGGGTATAATATCCGCGTAGAAGAATACGAAAATCTTAGGAGGACGCTATGAAACTTATGAAACTTTTTTTGGTCGCGTTTTGCGCGGCGATGATGCTTGCATTCACTTGCTTCGCTGAAGAAAAGCCCACCCCTGCCGCGACTCAGCAAGAACGACCTGATCAGGCGCAGGCCACACCGTCTACCGCTCCCGGTGCGATGGTCACGCAAACTCCCGGTGAGGCGGTCACCCCAACATACGGCCCAACGGCTAGCCAGGTTCCCGGTACGACAGCCGCGCAAGCGGGGTCGAGCGATGTTGAAATTAAACAAACGTTCGAAGAGGAAATTAAATCAGACAACGGCACACTTCTATGTGTGATTGCCTATTCTCGCCCAGTATTCACTGGAAACAGCAAGGCGAGTAAGAAGATAGAACGAACATACGCCAAAGAAGAAAAAGCTATGCGTAAAGATGCAAATCAGCTTAAAAAAAAGGCTGAGGCCGAATATGTTCGCGCCGGTGAAGCGGGAGAGAAGTTCATCGGGCCGGCATATTATCAGGTTAACGCCGCGAAAACATACGAGAAGCACGACGTGATCTCATTCGTGTCTCGCGGTTCGAAATTCGAATTTGGGGCCCACCCAGGCAATTGGATTGAAGGCGATACGTTTGACCTGAAAACGGGCGACAGGCTGCGCATAGACGACGTGCTTAACGTGAACAAAAATAACGCGGCGGATATCATCTCGCGAGAGTTCGGCCTTGTTTTCGGTTCGAAGTTGAATAAGAACAACCGAGAATATATGCTTGAGCAAAGTGGTTTAAACGCTGTGTTCGCTTTACAGGAAGACGGTGTGCATATCTATTACAACGAAGATACCATATCTCACGCGTTCGGCATACCTGATTTGATAATCCCGTACACTCGCACCGACTTGGTAAAAGCTCCGTTTGCCATTTAGGCCAGGCGCGATCGGGCAACCCGAAATATGCTGATGACGAATCATGACATATCCTGGCGCACACTAAACAGATTTCGATTATTAAATGTCGTTGACATTGTACAAATATGTAAGCGGATGTGTTATATTATATCAGATTAAGAACCGTCCATGGCAAAATACGACGATTTGGCATGGCGGAATACATATTTAAGGAGTTCAATATGAAGAAAGCAAGCTCAGCTGACAATTTACTCGCTTTAAGCAAACGGTTGACCGACTATGCTAAAGCGGGGCACAACGGCATGTACGTCATAAAACACACGTTAAGCAAGGTAATAATAGGCGCGTTAGTTATGGTCGCGCTTATAGCCGCGCGACCTTTTAACGCCGTCGCAAATCTTCCGGAATCCGAGGTATTTGAGCCGTCGCAAATGTCTGGGGATGGCTCTGTGAGTGGCGAATATACGTCGCCTGGCGCTTTATCATCCCCGCTCACGCTTGGCACGGTGAAACCGTTGCCCAATGCCAATCCGGTAAACAAGGTGAGTTTTGCCTTTGGAAAAACTACCGTAACTTACCCGGATGGCCAAACAGTAGAGTACACATCAAGCTACCTGCCTCTGTTTGTTAACGGCACATTGATAAAAGCTGACATCATCATAGTTAGCGACTATGCGATGATACCGATACGCGTATTGGTAGAGACCCTGGGGGGCGAAATCGCTTGGGACGGCGACACCCAAACGGTCACAATCAATAAGGGAAGTACAGTAATACAAATGCAGATTGGCAGCCGAAGCGCGTTAGTCAATTCAGAGGAAAAGACTATGGATATCCCTCCTACACTGAACAATAATTTAACATACCTGCCCTTGCGTTTCGTTTCACAAAATCTTGGCGCAAATGTAGAATATGCTACAGGCCAATACGATGTGAACAGCAAAAAGTTTGTCGATTTTCCGATCATGCAGGGTTTGCAAGGTAATGTTGTGGTAGATGAATACGATCCAAGTTGGCCATACATTACTGAAGATGAAGCTGTTAATATAGTATATAGCAAGTTAAACGAGTCATTTAATGGCTTCAAACCATATTATAAAGGTGAGCATCCTGAACTAAATTTGGAATCCGCGTTTCAATTGATCCAGGCTAATATAGATTCTACAGCGATTGTCGGTAGCGCGTCACGCTACTATGTAGTGAATTCGTGCGGATTATTACTATTCGACAAATATACTGGAGAACTTTACTCTATGCATAGTGACAAAAATTCCAATTGGGTCAGGGGATATGTAGATGGCGATAGTGATAATTATAGATTGTTCACTGACGGTTACATTTTGATACCGTAGGCCATATATATTTTGAGTAGTGTTTCCATATGGAGAGTATAATATGGTATAATTTTGAATTATATATCGCAAGATTTGATATATAAAATTGATCTTGTTAAATATAATTTTACCTCCGTTAGATCGACATGATCCACTACATATAGACATATCAGATCTGGTATCATATTAAATTAACACGTGGTATTGGCCTATCTAAAGCATTTATTTTTGTAACATCACCGTTCGATAGATTTCGTATAAATGATTAACATTATGTGAACATATGCCTTGATAAACTTTTTCGTTCGCGGTGATGCTACAAATGTTTATTGATGCCCAAAACCCCGCCGTTACGCCGTTTCTTTATCATTGGCACAACTGATCTATGTGACAATAAATGGGATACATTTGTTGTATAGCGCGATTGGCATATGCGGCGTGATAGTAAGCGCCGCGTAATTCTGGCGTTTGCGCTCATACATATAAATGCTCATAAGTGGAAGCTGTCAGACTATTCGCAACTTTTTCGCAACTCTTGATTATAAATTATGATTATAAATTCGACTACAGATTTCTACGGGTGATACATGTGACCACATCGTCTCCAAGGCATAACAGGGACGGCACGGTGTCCTACAATATCCGCTTCTACGCCGGTCAGGACAGCAGCGGCAAAAAGATCATGAAGAGGGCGACATACCGCTCCCAGCCAAGCATGACAGAGAGGCAAATAGAGTTTGCCCTGAAAGAGTTTGAGGTGAATTTTACCAAGGCGTGTGAGACAGGCTACGAGCCGAAAGGCGGCAATACACGATTCAGCGACTTTGCCGAGCGCTGGCTTGCGAACGCGAATCTGCGCGAACAGACGCGTTTACTCTATACATCTTACCTCGAACGCATAAACGCGCAGATAGGGCACATAAAATTAAGAAAGCTGCAAGCGCAGCACTTGAAAGAACTCTATCAGTCTTTGGGCAAGCCCGGCGCGAATAAGCGCAACCAGGATGTTGGATTGAGCGAACAAACCATAGTACATTATCATAGGTTAATAAGCACTATACTTGGAGAAGCAAAGCGGCAGCTCGTCGTTACGTGTAATGTCGCGAGCGAACACATGACCGCGCCGAGAGTATACCGCAACACCCCGCGCTATTTGGATGACGCCGAGGCCAGGCGTGTCGTGGATCTGGCTAAGGCGGAACCGGACATACGCAAAAAAACGGCAATACTTATCCTGCTGTATTCTGGCATACGCCGCAACGAGTTATGCGGGCTGTGCTGGCAAAACATCGGGCAGGAGGGCATTATCAGCGTGCGTCAGCAGAGTTTATATTTGCCCAGGCAGGGTATAGTCAACGCCCGAACTAAAAGTGACAGCAGTGTGCGCGACGTTAAGGTGCCTGAGTGGATCATTGGGGTAATTAATGACTACCGAGCGTGGTATGATGATTATAAAAGCAAATTCGCGGGCGAGTGGGTAGAAAGCGGGCGATTGTTTATACAGGCGGGCGGCAAGCCCATTTTCCCCACCACGATAAACGTGTGGCTCAATGAATTTTGCGAGAAAAACAATTTTGCAAAGTTCACGCCGCACAGCCTGCGTCACACGTTCGCGACGCTTCAGATTACGCAAGGCGTAGATATAAAGACCCTACAGGCGCGGACGGGGCATAGCAAGGCGGGTACGCTAACCGACATTTACGCCCACGAGATACAATCCGCCAACGAACGCGCATCCGCCGCGCTGGATATGATCTTGACCGATTTTTAAATCTCTGACTTTTAGATCTCTCGAACAGGAAGTGCTTGTATGAAAAGAAGAATTAACAATTTATTGGATGGCGCAAAGGGCGACATTAGCGTATATTGCCAGGTACTGGATGAGTATGCTCCGCGATATTGCCACAACGCGGGCTTTATCATGTCGTCCGCGTCTACTATAAAGGCGCCGATAATGCTCGCCGCGCTGGAATTGGTGGCGGCGGGCAAATTATTTCTGGACAAATACATAGAGGTATGCGAACTGACTGGAGACAGTGCCGTATTCGAAACCCCGCGCAAGGCAAGCGTGCTTGAATTGCTTACATGGATGATAATAGATTCTGACAACACCGCGACCAATGCGCTAATCGATCTGGCGGGGTTTGATTTTATCAATCGCTACATACAATATGATCTGGAAATGACCGATACGTTTTTGCGGCGGAAAATGCTGGACTTTGAATCCCGCGCGGCGGGAAAGGACAATATGACCACGGCCTGTGACATGTTCAAGTGCTACAAAAGGCTCTTCGACGGAGACATATTGACTGATAGCCTGTGCGGCGTCGCGACGTGGATACTGCGCAAGCAACGCGATAAAAAACGCCTAATGCGCTTTATATGGGAAGATGTGATCATAGCGCACAAGACGGGCGGATTAGATTATCTTTCTCACGATTGCGGGGTATTCAGCATATGCGGCCATCAAATTTATGTCGGCGTATTTATACAAAACGCGCCGGACATAGACGGTGACCCGCGTTTGATAGGGCAAATAGGGCGCATTGTGTTCGATGAGTTTGAAAAATCCCGTATTTCGACCATACTGATTTAGAACGCTGTCTGTCTCTACGATTGGGCTTCGCAACAACCTTGTGGCGGTATATTTCACTGATTTTCACCTCGCTTTCCGAATAGAGTTTTTACCCTCCTTTCCTTGACAAATTTCGCCGCATGGCCTACTATAAAAGGACAACGGTGACTTATCAATATGTGTTACGAAACACTTATCGATAAACTCAGAGTAGACTGGAGAAGGAAGGCTAAAATTGGTTACTATTAAGGAAATAGCAAAAATGGCGGGTGTAAGCCCAAGCACGGTTGCAAACGTTTTGCATGGCAGAACGCAGAAAGTATCGAAAGCTACATTTGAAAAGGTACGCATTCTTCTCGCAGAAAAAAATTATACATCAAATATGGCGGCGCGCATCTTGGGCAGCTACGATTCTCGCATTATAGGAGTTATAGTGACATGGGCCAGGCGCGATGAACAGAATATCGCGCAAGACCCATTTTTCGCCGAGATTATCGGCGCGTTGGAGCATTGCATAAGAGATGGCGGTTACTATATGATGCTGTACACGTCGGCAAGTGTGGATGAAGCCCTTAGAATGGCAACTTCGTGGAATATAGAAGGGCTTATCGTTTTAGGCTGCCTCGCAGACGACTGCGCGGCCTTTGTGAATGGCACAAAAATGCCTATCGTTTTTATCGACTCCTACTTTCACAGCGACGGCCTGCGATACAGCAACGTAGGCTTTCAGGATTTCAAAGGGGCTTTTTTGATGACAGAGTACCTTATAAATCAAGGTCATAAGCGCGTCGCGTTTTTGGCGGATGGGGCGCCGCCTATGGGTGCGGATCTTGAACGTTTAAAAGGTTTCAAATCCGCATTGAAAAAGCATGGCGTCGCTTTTCAAGAAGGCGATTATATACCTATAAGCCACCGCCGCGAAGAACGCCACGCACTTTTGCGTTCCCTTTTAAAAAAACGCCTGACAGTGTACTCGGCGCTATTCTTTTCATCGGATTTTTACGCTGTAGACGCGATGAATCTATTGGAAGACGAGGGGGTAAAAATACCCGATACAATGTCAATATGTGGTTTTGACGATAACATTCTGGCTTTACTGTGTCGCCCCAAGTTGACAACGGTACACCAGGACGCTTCCAAGAAGGCGAGCCTCGCGACGGATTTGCTTATACGTTTGATTAAAGGCGGGCGTGTGGATTCAAGGGATATTCGGTTGGAGGCGTCATTAGGCATACGTGAAAGCGTAGGGCGCGTTTTGTGATATATGTGTAAAAAAATATGTATATACTTGCAAGTACGGTTTTAGGTATTTTATAAGTATTTCGCAATACCTCTTGACATTACTGGAAGTTGCGGATATGATAATATATCATAACGTTGCTAAAGTTGTTGCGGCACACCACAACCAGGGGCCGCGACCGAGTAGAATATTGAGAGAGGGTGCGAAATGAAATTAAAGAATCAAATGAAAGGATTGTATCTGACAAAAGCAATTCTGATCCCCATGTGCGCTTTGATATTGGTGGCGGCGTTGACAGGATGCGGCGCTAAAGGCGGGAGCGGGCAGCCGGCAGCAGCTTTAGACGCGTCGGCGGAGATCACGTTTTGGCATACATACGGTGACGCTGAAAACGATGTGTTCACCAATGAGGTT
Source organism: Clostridiales bacterium (assembly GCA_031263155.1). Lineage (GTDB taxonomy): Bacteria > Bacillota > Clostridia > Lachnospirales > WQUN01 > JAISGK01. The sequence continues at coordinate 30,645 of JAISGK010000095.1, read as the reverse complement.
TTGCCGCTTTGGAGCACCGCCTACCCAAATATTAAGGTGAACCCCGTCCGTCAGGATTCGGGGCAGTTTCACCAAATGGTAGTCACGTCGTTTGGAACAGGGCAAAGCCCCGACGTGGCGCGCATCGACATAGTAAACACGGCGCCCTACGCCAAACAGGGAGGGCTGTTAGCTCTAAGCGATTTAGAAGGTTTCAGTACAAGCCAGTATTTAGACGGGCCGCTTTCGACGAATTTTTATCAAGGCAAGTATTACGGTCTTCCGCTTGACACAAATTGCAAAGCGGCGGTTATCAACACATTTGTGCTGAAAGATGAGCTGGGTATTGATAACACGGATTTCACGATGGAAGAGTTTATCATCGCGGCGGGAAAGCGCGGACAATACAGCTTGAACGTGTCCGGAGTGGGCGATTGGGATATGTACCCCTACTTTTGGCTGTTCGGCGGCGTTTTAACAGACGAAAACTTTACAACGGCTACCGGGTATTTGAACGGCGAGCAAAGCGTGGCCGCTATAGAGAAACTGCAAGAGCTTCACGATAAGAAGGTTTTCACAATACGCGACATAGATGGTTCGATTGACGCCTGGGACGGCATTAACTCCGACTACGCGATGTTTTTCGAAGGCCCTTGGTTTTTCGGCGCATATGAAGAAAAAGAGAGCGCGGGCATTATAGCGAAAACGATACCGACCTACAACGGCAAGAGCGCATCTGTCGTCGGCGGCGAGAACATAGTTGTGTTCACCACATCGACGCAACAGGCTGCGGCTTATGAGTTCGCCAAGTTTATGACGAGCGAGGAAGTACAGCTTGCTATGCTTAAAAGCGGCCAATTGCCTATTCTGAAATCGTTGGTGAATCATTCAGACATTACGTCTGACCCCGTGTGGAGCGTCTATATGCAACAGCTCTCGACGGGCGCGTCGGCGCGTATACCGTCGCCAAATCACAGCGAAATCGGGCAAGTTTGGTCAGACACGATGAACAACATTTTCGTTGACGGCAAAGATGTAAAGACAGCCCTTTCAGAAGCGGCGGCACAGATAGACAGCTTGTTGAAATAGGATTTTTTCGAGGTGGGTATGTGATGAACGCTTCGTTGAGTGATTCATTCAGAAAAACGATTAAAAAAGACTTCCATCAATGGCTTGTGGCGGCTCCGTTCGTTTTACCGGGTCTGGTTCTCGTTGCGGTGTTCGTCATATACCCTATGATCTTTACGATTAGGATAGCCCTGTCAGAGTATCAGATTGTAAGAGGTACAATAACCTTTTTAGGTCTCGACAATTTTGTAAAAATATTTAGCGACAGTAACGGGCGTTTTTGGTATGCCTTGAGAAACAATCTGCTCTATGGCGTTGTGACAACGCCGCTCATTGTAATAATGGGCATGGTGCTGGCTTATCTGGTTAATAACATACGGCGCGGCTCCACGTTTTTTAAGGTCGCGCTTTATCTGCCCGTTATCACGTCGTGGGTGATCGTAAGCCTCGTATTTACATATATGTTTAATAATTCAGACAGAGGGCTGTTCAACTATTTGCTGGTAAACGTGTTGCATATCAGCAAAGATTATATACCATGGTTGTTGCGGGAGTGGCCGGGCAATTTTGCCATATGGCTAATGGGTGTTTGGAAAAACGTCGGGTGGGCAATGATTATATACCTTGCCGCGCTACAAGGCATATCGCCAAGCCTATATGAAGCCGCTTCCCTTGATGGGGCGGGGATTTACGCTAAATTTCGCCATATTGTTTTGCCCAGCTTGAGACCGACGACATTTTTTGTACTGGTTAATATGGTTATAGGATCGTTTAATGTCTTTATACAAGTTATGCTTTTGACAGGCGGCGGGCCGAACGGTCGAACGTCTGTGCTGCAATATATGCTTTACGATGAAGCGTTTAATAAATTTGAGTTTGGCGTCGCTTCCGCTATTGGTATGCTCTCGGCAATCTTTATCGTGGCGCTTACAGTAATATTAAACAAGACGCTTAAACTGGATACGGTTGAGGACGGAGGGGCTGGCGCATGAAAAAAGCGGGTATAAAAGCCTCTGAAATAGCAGGTCAAGCAATGATATGGATGCTTCTGCTGGCCGCGCTGTTTGTATCCTCAATACCGTTTATATTTATGATTACGAACTCTTTCGAAGAATTCAGTTACGTTTTACCAAACCCGCCGAGAATTTTCCCAACCAGGCTTGATTTTTCGGCCTATGAGTACATTATAAGCCGGTCGGACTTCCCCACGGCAGTAAAAAACAGCGTTATTAACACGTTTGGGACGGTTGGCTTTGCCGTATTTATTTCTATGCTGTCCGCCTACGGTTTTGCGCGCATAAAGTTTAAAGGGCGCGAAGTTTTGTTTCGTATATATTTGCTTACCCTTATGGTGCCCGGCTTCCTAAACATCATCCCGCAGTTCGTCGTACTAAAGAGCTTGGCGATACCGGGCTTTCCAGATGGGCTTGTCGGGACGCGGCCGGGGCTTATGCTCATATATATCGCCACAGGCGTTTGCGGGCATACATTTTTTCTGCGAAACTTCTTCCGCAATCTGCCGGATGCGCTCAGCGAATCGGCGTTGATCGATGGCGGCGGCCACGGCGTAATATTTTTCCGTATCATGTTGCCTCTGTCCACGCCCGCGATAGGCACTATGAGCATTTTCGCCATACAGGGCATGTGGGAAGAATACTTTACGGCAAAAGTCATTGTGGGAGCGCAAGAATCCATGCTGACAATTCCATTGCTGCTGCAACGGCTGAATGGGCAGCACGCTACCCGGTGGGAGTGGGTTTTCGCGTGTTCGTTGATGGCATTGCTGCCGATTGTGATTTTGTTTGTTGTGTTCCACAAAAAATTAGTAGTAGGCGGGCTGACATCGGGTTCGGTGAAAGAATGATGAAAATTGGATTTTGTACGCCCGACAAAGCCCAGTATTTGGTCGGCGAGCGTGTAAGGCTGACGATTCCGGGCGGAGACGGCGCCTTTTTGATACTGACGAACTTGCATGACATTGTTGATTACGGCTCTGTAACATATGAAACGGATGGAAAAAGCTTTTCAGCTATTGTGGATAACTTGCCAAAAGGTTCATATGGCGTTTCTTTTGATCGGGGAGAAGAACGCTATGAAACGGCGTTTGATGTGGTTGAAAGTCGTTCTGACATAACGCGATATGGTTTTTTAACAGATTTTACGCCCGATGATGAGGATATCAGAGCGGTAAAAAGCATGGCGCGGCTTCATTTGAACGCCGTCCAGTTTTACGACTGGATGTACCGTCACGACGACCTTGTGGCAAACAGTGAAAAGTATCGTGACGCACTTGGCAAGGAGGCGAGCCGCGATGTTATCGAAAAGAAAATTGCGGCTTGCAGGGATATGGGTATGCGCCCGTTCGCCTATGGCGCGGTTTATGCCGCTTCCAAAGAAAAGTGGGAGCAGTTCCCCGAATGGGGCCTCTATACGATGGAGAATAAGCCCCTCTTGTTCGGTAATTGGCTGTATTTCATGAACATAAGCAAAGATTGCGGTTGGTTTAACCACATTTTAAAGGAATTTGAACGGTCGGGCGCGTCTCTGGGCTTTATGGGCATTCATATGGATACGTATGGTTTCCCAAAACATGCTTGGGACGCAAATGGGTGTCCCGTTGAGCTTTCGTCGTGTTTCACGCCGCTAATCAATGCGGCGGCGCAAACAATGAAAAACTTGAATGAAGAAAACGGCGTTATTTTCAATGCTGTAAATAACTGGCCGGTAACAGCCGTGTCGAAGTCAGCGCAGGATGCGGTTTATATAGAGGTATGGCCCCCGTATGAACATTATATTGATTTGTATCGCCTAATTCGCGAGGCGCGCCAACTTTCCGGCAAGCCTGTTGTGTTGGCCGCGTATATGGAGCCATTCAAAAACGCAAAAAGCGATGCGGAAATTTCCGCCGCCGAGTGGTCGTATCTATATGCGAACGCGGCCATATGCGCTTCTGGTGGGACGCAGCTCGCGCTGGGTGAGAATGACTGTATACTGTGCGACAGTTATTACGTTGATCACGCCTGTTTGCGTGATTCATTTCTGCCTTTGGTTCAGCGTTACGCCGATTTCGTTGTGCGTTACGCGCCGCTTCTTTATAGCGACGACGGGATGGACGTGAGCATGACGGGCGCGGGCGGCATAAACGAAGAATTCATCTTCAGCGCAAATAGCGCCGCTTTTTCGGTAGATGCCGAGCCTGATGCAGTATGGGTTATTATTCATGAAACGGTCAAAAGAATTTCGATACAACTTATAAACCTGGTTGGCAATAATGGAAAATGGAACGCCCCTAAAGGCGCGCCAACGATTGTAACAGGCGTTACGCTTAAGATGCGCCTTGACCGACCCTTGAAAGGGGTTTACGTGGCTTCGCCAGATGGGAAATCTCTTGCGGCGGCAAGCCTTGATTACAATTATGAACCCTCTGACCAGGGACGTGTTTACAATATTTTCGTAGGAGCCATCTCAATTTGGACGATTATTTGGGTCGATATTTCCGATTGTCAAGATTGATGACATAATTTTAAGTACTCATTATAAAACGCCAAAATCTACTTTGACGTTTAGATACTAAAGAACCCCAAGGACGCGGAGTGCCGCGCTCTTGGGGTTAGTTTAACGTTTAAAAAATGTTTTTACAGAATCAATCGAAATTTCCCTTCAACCATTCTTCACTGGCCCCTGTCACACGATAATGTATGCTCATAATATCAACGTCTTCCCAAGAACTGGCCGTATTCTTCGAAATCACAACGTCAATATACGACCACTCATCAGCGGAAACCTGGCCTGAAGCAGATAGCTGCGAGAGTGGGATAACCATCTCAATACGCCCGGAATCAGGCTCCCATTGCGGCGCGATAACGCTTGTGATGTTGCCTGAAAAATTCCATGCGTTGGACGAGGCGGTATATTTCGCAAAATCGTTGGAATCGCTTGGACGACTCACTGCATAATCCATTGCCTGCGACAAATTGGAACCATAAAGCGACTGCGCCATTGTACCTTCGCCACCGTCAAAATTCTGCGCATAGGCGGTAATCACAAACTTATCTGATTCACCATAATCGGGCAGGGCTTTTTCGGACACATCAATACGAAGGTAGAGATTGTCGCCGTCATTCGCAGCGTACACGCGGCTTATGTCATAGCCGTCGTCTTCCGCATCGCCCAATTTGTCCAAATAGTAGGGCACATTAGACCATTGCTCCCAATCCCCATTTGTACCTTCTGTCACGTTAATCTGCTTATTTGCACCCACGTTAAACAAGTCAGGCAGAATACGCATATCAAATTTCTCTAAATACGCGAGACTGGTCATAATATACGCCGCGCCTGTAATAGGCTCGCACATAGTACTTACACAGGGCTTCCTCGTGACGTTTGATATGGCTTCGCCCGCAACCATATATCCCGCTGCGGTTCGCTCAATATACCATTCCAAGCGACGCAAGGCGTTTGCCTTATACGCTTTATAGCCGCTCTGAATTTCATACATCCCAATCCACATAGCCATTTGCGGCCATGAGGGCTCATCTTCAAGGGCCTCGTTCCCGCCGGGATCCCAAGGCATCCTGTGGTAGAAGCCATCGTTTTGGTAACGCGCCACGCCGTAACCATCATGCCCCAAAACGCTCAAAGTGCTGTCTATATGACTTTTTGCCCTTGGGGATTCCGCATCAACCACACCATAGGTGATAAGCACGTCGGAAGAGGAGTCGTGCAACTCGTTCGGCGAGTAGTCCGTACCTACACTCCTATTGAAATAGCTGTCATTATTATTCCATAAGCCCGGATAAGACCCGTCAGTCATGTCTCGCTGTACGGCTGTGCGTATCGTACCCGCCGCGCCGTTATATGATTCGGCTAAATCTTGCAACCCATTCGCCTTAGCCATCATTTGGGCAGCATCCAAACCCGCGATATACAATGCCTGCGTAAAAGCGTTATATTCTACGGTCTCTTCCCAAATGCTGCAATCCGCCGCGCCGTAACCGCCTTGCGAGATATTTGTCATAACGAAATCTGCCGACAATTTGTAAGAATCCCAAATATTGCTCAAAAAATTCGCCTTTTGAGCCGTAGTTGGCAAATTCTCGTAGTGGCGGTACGCGCCTATTAAAAACATACCTATGGAGTCATATTCTGGCTCGACAAACGATACCGGGCTATTGTCCCATAGCCAGTAGCAAGTCCAGAACGTACCCGGTTGCCTCCATCCGCCCTGGCTCGTTTTTATTTGCCTGTCGGCAAGCCAGTACCAGTAAGCCTCCGCTTCGTCATAGTGCCCTGCGGCATCCATTGCCATTGCCGAAACAGCTGAGTCGCGCGCCCACACTTTATAAGAATAAGCCGATGGATTTGTTGTGGCTGGCATTGCGGCAAATTTATAAACTGTATTTGAGCCATCTGAATAAGAACCTGGAACAATAGCCTGTTTCATTGTAACGAGGATATTGTTATAAGCGTCGTTAAGGGCTTTGTTATCAAAATTTGTCGTTTGCCCACTGTTAAGCCATGTCTGATATATCCGCGCAGTTTGGTCAAAGGCATAATCAGCCGATTGAGCCGTTATAAAGTCTACAATTTTTTCCAAATCAGACGACGTATCCGCGACCGCTAAATAGAAGTATAATGTCTGCGATTGGCCAGGGCTCAGCGTAACAAGGTTCGTCATGCCTGTAGAAACATCGTAAGCTGAAATGAGCGCATTGTTATTCAGCTTGCCGTTTGCGTCAAAAGTCACCCACGGAGAACAATCACTTTGAGCCGGGTCTGTCACAGTATCGTCGGCGGCTTGGTAGCCATCAATAGCTTGCAGAGCGCCGTGAGCGATATAATACTCATTGTTTTGTATATTAAAATAATTCAAAGCACTGTCATATTCAGCAGTGACATCACCTTTTGGTGATAAATTGTTCACGTGCAACATATCAAGTATGTTGTAACTTTCGGTCTGCGAGCCATTATTCTTTACGGTATACTTTACGACAACAAAATCTTGGGTAGGTGGCATAGCGTAAGAACGTGTTATTTCATCGGACAGAACCGTACCGTCATACGATAGATAATCGCTCGTTAGAACTCCGTTGTCCGAAAAGAAGCCGCTTGAGCGGAACTTCGAGCCGTCCGTATATTTGGCGCCGCTCGTTTCTTCGCGGAAAAACGCACTGTAATTTTTGATAAGATTCTGATTGTAATCGTCGTTCTCGCCTCCAGCATAATGGCGCAATTCATACAAGCCGGGCCCGCTTCCATTCAATGCGGTCATTTGATTGAGGAAAGTGTCTTGCCATATTGCGACCGTATCGTCCCAGTTGTTCATATACAAACTGTGCGTAGTTTCGAACTTGGGCTCTACTTCTAGGCAATCGAGGTTAATAGCGTCGTGGTTGCTTTCGCCAAAGAGCAACACAAGGTTATGGACGCCTGCCTCCAGGTCAACGGCGATTTCTCCGTAATCCCATGTGTCCCAATCAGCCAAGTTTTCGAAATACACCACGCCTCTGTAAATATTGTCAACGTACAAGTTTCTCGTCGCCTCATTACCCGTCGCGTTGCCATATCTGAATTTCAGCGAATATTGCCCCGCCTCGGGTACATCAATTATAAACGACACCATTTTGCCGGATGCGTCAAATTGGTCAACAAAACCCGTGCCAGAATATCCGGGATGGTTGTTGTTCACACCAACACCATTTTTTAGAGCATCCTCAGCTTCGTAAACTTGCTTTGACTCCACCGTTCTTTTAATAAAAATCATGTCCCAGTATTCTAACGACGGGACGGTAAATTCGATATACGTACCTGAGGTGTCAGCGCCTATAGTGTATGAAAGCGCTGTGGCAGCGCCTTGATCGTAGTCTGGCGAAGCCACGTAAACGCCGGATACGCTCGCATCGGGGCCGATATAATACTTTGTTTGCAAGTTTGTCTTAAAAACAGGCTGCTCTGTGCTATTGCGCCACTGAGTATCATCCTCGCCGGTAAGGTTAATAAGGTGGATAATATCGTAGTCGCCTTTATCTCGAAATATATTCCATATTTTCCCATTTTCGCCTGAGCCGCTTATCGACTCACCCTTTATTTCGATGTGCTGTGTCCCCTGGTCTCCGTATGTCACATCGGTATCGTATAGTAAGTTTTCGTAAGCGGTGATAAAGTTGTAGTGATTGCTCATAGCGTTGCGCAGAGAGTCGCGCATAGCTTTAGACGTGCTGGGATAATATTCATGTGGCAGCATAACCGCCTCATAGATATTGGCCCCAAGCTCAATATGGCTCGCGCCGGAAGCGGCTATTGTCGCATCAGCCAAGCGCACAGAGTTGTCGTCGAAATATCCGAGCGTCATATTGTCCAAATTTATAGCGCCGCTATTTCCCGAGTCATACGCCACTTTTACCGTGTGCGTACCTGCGGTCAGGTAAGGCGTATAATAGGCGTCAAAAACCCAGGTATCCCAACTGCTCTGATTGTGGAAGTCAACGGTCGCGTCCAAAACATTATCAATATAAATGTTTCTTGTCGCTTCGCCGCCCGTAGCGTTCCCATAGCGGAATACAAGCGGACAAAGCCCATCCTCAGTGACTGTTATAGTCATAGTGACAGAATCGCCGACGCTGTCAAACTGATCCACATATCCGCTGCCCGTATAACCGGGATGCTCCTTGCTTACCGCAACGCCTACCAAGACTCCGTCTTCAGCCTCGTAACGGTCGCCCGTATCATCTCTGTAGTTCATATAGGCGGCTAATACAAGCGATTTGCCATCGCTTTCGGTGCGAAACTGCTCAATATAGGATTTAAGGTCGTTATAATTGTTCGACAGCCACCAAATTTCACTGAAATTGAAATCCGTGTCGGCATTAAGCGCGGCGTCCCACAATCCCCAACCGTTTACGGTGCCGTCAACAACATTGAATGTAATCGTGTTGTTGATGCCCTGGCCGTCGAGCTCTGACTTCGCAGCGTTAATCAAATCGGAAAATGTGTCTTTCAAATATACGCTGCGTCCCCAAAAGTCATAAATGTCATTCCGTTGACCCATCTGGTCTATTTGCAGCCCGTCAAACAAACCCGTCTGCAACGCGTCGGAATATTGATCGATAATATAATTTTGCCAGTCCGTGTTTGCTGGGTTAAAAAGCCAAAGATATTTGCCGTTATTAAAATCAACATTGAACTGCGAGAGATGATTCCTGTCCTGGAATATCCCCCAACTTGGCTGAACGTTGAACTGATCGTAACCTTCCCGCGCCGCGTAAGACATAACATAAGCCATTGCGGAGGCGTTATTGTCGTGAGCCGCGCTAATCTGGTTTTGAATTGTAGCCCAACTCACCGTCCGGTCGAAAAGGTCATCCCATGTCGGATCAATTTTTCCGTCTGTCCGCTTAATCAACACTTCATGCCTCCACATCCAGTCGTAAAATTGGATAGCGTTAATGTTAAAATCTCGCGAGAGTTCGCTGATTTTTGCGGCGCTTTGCGCTTGTGTCTCGTTTTCATCAAAATCCGCGACGTACCCATAGCGCGGAAACTTTGTAAAATCGCTGGACACGTCCAACCCTGCCGCCCCAAACGAATCTTCTGCGGACACCTTTATAAGGTATCCCGTAAAGTCATCCTTTGGCGTAATCCACTTGAATGCCTCTGTAGCCTCTCCAGCAGAGGGAACAGTCGTAGATAAGCTGTCCTTGTAGACGAGTGTTTCCAAGTGGTAGACCTCAAGATATACAAGTCCGCTCCACGAAGAAACATCATCATTTTTAAGTTCGACAGAAATTACCGCGCTGTCGCCCGGGTTATAACGCGCTTTATCAGTGTATAAGTCACTGACAGTTAGTAGTCCGCTTGCCGCGAAAACTCGCAGCGGTTGAAACGATGCGATGGAGGCAAAAACAAGTGTTGCCGCCAATACCATGGAAAACACTCCACGTAATTTTTTACTGTTCACTTTTATAAACCTCGCTCGTTGAGATATAGTAAACCGGCTTATACGGTTCCTCTTTTACTGTATGAGACGAGAAGTCTTTTTGATACAGGTTAACTGACAAAATTGTCAAATAGCTGCGATTATATTGCATAAATTCATAATCAAGATTTGGGCGATCTTGTTAAAATATGGAATACATAACAAAGTTTTGGTGAAAGTCGATGAACTTTTGAATCCTGTTCAACACTGGCAAAAAATGCTATAATAACCTTGGTTGAAAAATATGATTGTAAAAGTCTTGGGTTAGGCAAAATTCTATATTTGACAGTGAGCCACTACACAACAGGAGGGTGAATTGCTATGCAGCCAGGAAAATGCCATGCTTCTGAACTCCGGGGAAAAAATGAAACGTATTTTGACTAGGATGGGTTGGAAGTATGCGGAGCAGACGGCAAAGGTCATAAGAAATCCCGAAAAGTACAACATGAAAAACAGTAACATAATCGGAAATATCGGGGGGGGGGGGGGGACTGCAAGTTCAATACTCGTCACTCCGTTGGCTGCCTGAATGGGTGTTATTTTTCTCGCCAACTCGAATATTCATATTGACTAAATAGATCAATTAGGAAGAAATAACTATCGAAAACGAGCAAGCGAAGCGCGGTTTCGGAGGCGGAATCACACCCTGCGGCAAGGGCATTGAAGCTTGCCCTTACACACGGAGGTGTCTTGATAATGGCTAAAACACAAGGCTATGATGAAGGTGTTGGACGTTTACTCGCTGCTTGCTTAAAAAGGCCGAGACTGTATTACCTTATGATATTTATCGTGCCGTCCTTGCGGGCCGGGGTGTGTGAGGGCACGGCGGCGAAACCGATAGCTGCGCTCGCGCGAATGACGTGTTCACGCGGTATGCCCAATTCGTCAAGATATTCGCGCAGCGGTTCGTCGTGCCTAAGCCAGAAAATCTGGTTGATGTAACAACTCGCCAACCTCAACGACTGTGCCGCAAGGAAGATGTTCTCCATAGCAAGCGCGCAGTCGGCCATAGCGTTCTGGTAGTTCGGCTTATTTGACGCGATAATCAGCGTCGGCGCGTGGTAGTAGAAGTTGAAGCTATCCGCCTGGCTATGCTCTTTGGCGGCGAGTTTGCCGGGGTAGTCATCATCGGGTGTCCACCGGGCGAAGCCTTCACGCACAAGCTCATTAAGACGCAAAAGTATGTCTTTGCGCTGAATCGCCGTGAAAAGCCAGCTTTGGTTATTTCCGCCGCTTGGCGCCCATATCGCCGCGTTGAGCATAGCGTCCAGCTGTTCCGGCGCGATCTGCCTCTCGGTGAATTTGCGCGTGCTGCGACGTTCACGGATCGCGGTCAAAACCTCGTTGTTCAATTCCATAGTGTCCCTCCAAGGATTATTTGTTATATGGTTGTGGCAATTGAAGTCTGGCCGCATTGTCTCGAGATCACCGAGGCAATGCGTCGTTTTGTTAACCACCCTTGCCATTATGGTCTTCCCGGCGTACTCAAATGCTATTTTTGTAAGGAGTTCGCACACTTCTTTGGAAGTGATATATGTATCATTTGTGACAGTTGTCACCTTTTTCGAGACAATACATCTTCACACATAAATAACTGCAAAAATTTGTCGAGTAGGAGAGCGCCTCACGACGCTCAACCCTCACGGAACTGTGCTGGCACTATTCGCTCACACGTTAATAGATTTTAGTTAACAGGTTTTTTTATGCTTATTTGCGCGCGAAGATTTTCGCCGCCTCGCCTCCAATCAGCGGTACAAACGCAAATAAGACGGCTATGCCCAGCTGGTCGGCCTGCAAAGGGATGTTACGAAACACTCCGTTTACTCCTGGCATATAAACAGCGGCAAACAGGAACGCGATTGACAGAAGCACGCATTTGTTCAGGTATCCGTTACCAAAAATTTTTATTTTTAATATAGAGATGCGCTCCGACCGCGCGGTGTAAGACCTCAGCAATTCCCCAAGCACCAGCGTAAAGAAACAGGCCGTTTTCGCGATATCAGTATGGACGGGGTCAAAGCCCTCCGCGTTCCACGCGTATAAAAACGAGGCGAGAGTACCAATTGCCAGCGCGATACTCTGAATAGTGACAGACATAACCATACGTTTATCTACAATGGGTACTTTGGGGTTACGCGGTGGCACGTCCATAATGCCGGCTTCCTGTTCTTCCATACCCAGCGCGAATGCCGGGAAAGCGTCGGTTATCAGGTTAATGGCCAGCAGTTGAATAGGCAAAAGAGGCACTGGCCAGCCTATGATCATGGCGATAAATATAACCAGTATTTCGCCTATATTGCAAGAAAGCAGATACCCTACGACTTTGCGAATGTTATTGTATATCGTGCGCCCCTCTTCGACAGATCGAACGATACTGGCAAAGTTGTCGTCTGTTAGGATCATGTCTGCGGCCTCTTTGCTCACGTCGGTGCCCGTTATGCCCATTGCCACGCCTATGTCGGCTTTTTTTAGGCTGGGGGCGTCGTTTACGCCGTCGCCGGTCATGGCCGCGATGTTACCGTTGGCTTTCACGGCGTTTACCAGGCGCACTTTGTGTTCGGGCGAAACGCGGGCGAACACATTGGTTGTCGCGGCAGCCTCTATAAGCGCTTGATCGTCCAGCGAGTCTATCTCGCGCCCTGAAAGCGCCGCGCCGTCTTCCGTTATTGTAAGTTCTTTGGCAATTGCCAGCGCGGTAGCCTTGTGATCGCCGGTTATCATTTTCACATTTATGCCCGCTCGCTTGCAAACGGTGATGGCCTCTTTCGCCTCGTCGCGTGGGGGGTCGATCATGCCGATAAGGCCGGTAAACGCCAGCTGATCCTCTGTCGCTTCCTTACTTTGCGTATACTTGAACGCCACGCCCAACACCCGCAGGGCTTGACTGGCAAATTGCTCGTTGGCTTTCATGATATCGTCGCGGTCGCTGTCCGTGAGCTGAACGATCTCTCCGGATTCCATAATGTATTCGCACACGCGCAAAATTTCGTCCGGCGCGCCTTTAGTATACATAACGAACGACTCGCCGCCTGTATCCCGCTCCACTTCATTTGGGTTAGCATGTATTGTAGACATGAGCTTGCGTGTGGAATCAAAAGGTATCTCGTTAACGCGCGGCTTAAGCCTGTTTATCTCTTTTTGATCTATTCCCGCCTTGCTCGCCAGAACGACCAGCGCTCCCTCGGTTGGGTCGCCAATCATCTTTTTTTCCTCCGCGTGAAATTCAGCGTCGTTGCACAGCGCCGCGCCTTCTAATAGCTCATTGGAAATAGTATCTGCTGCAGCTTCTTTTTCTGAATCTTTTTCTGATTCTGATTCTTTAGATACAACGATTTCGCCCGTCGCGTCATAGCCTGTGCCGGTCACGTCGTAAAATCGCCCGTTAGAGTACAGGTTTACCACAGTCATTTTGTTTTGCGTGAGCGTGCCCGTCTTGTCGGAGCATATGACTGTTGTAGAGCCAAGGGTCTCAACGGCGCTAAGACGTTTTATAATGGCGTTTGATTTTACCATCTTTTGCATACCCAAGGCGAGAATAACGGTAACGACCATCGTGAGCCCTTCAGGTATGGCGGCGACTGCCAGCGAGACTGCGGTCATAAAAATTTCAAGAGGGGGTATGTCTCGAAACAGCCCTATAACGAATATAATGACACAGACCGCTAAACAGATAATGCCAAGGGTTTTACCCAAGTGATTTAACGAAATTTGCAGGGGAGTGGGTCCTTCTTTGTGCTCGGTAAGCATAGCGGCTATGCGTCCCATCTGGGTATTCATGCCGGAGCCGATTATGAGACCTCGTCCGCGTCCATATGTTATTACCGTACCCATAAAGGCGCTGTTTACGCGATCCCCTATGTCAGTCTCTTCTGGTAGAACCACAGTCGCGTCTTTTTCTGACGCTACGGATTCGCCGGTAAGGGCGGACTCGTCTATCTTAAGGTTGGCGCTTCGGATAAGCCTTACGTCGGCGGGTATGTAATCACCGGCGTCCAGCGCCACTATGTCCCCGGGTACCAGCAGGTTGGATGGCACATGTTTTATCTGTCCATCGCGCACAACCTTGCTAACAGGGCTAGACATTTCTTTAAGCGCCTTAAGAGCATTGCCCGCTCTATTTTCCTGTATTACGCCAAGAATAGCGTTAAGGATGACGATGGAGATTATGACGCCCCCATCCAATACCTCACCCAGTATCATAGAGACAATAGCGGCGATGATGAGGATAATTACGAGAAAATCAGCGAACTGACGCAAGAATTTTTGTAGCAAGGTTTGTTCTTTTTTGCCCAGCAATTTGTTCTCACCGTAAGTTTTAAGACGCGCCTCCGCCTCTGCGGATGTTAAGCCGCTTTCGCTTGCGCCGAGCGTTTGCAGAACATCTGGAATGCTGCCTGCATGGTGTTGCAATCAAGACCCTCCCATACCATAAGATAAAATTTCAGTACAACACAGCCACAAATATGACATAAATAAGATGTGCTGTCAATGTTTAGGCTGTGGACTAAAATTTGGATTTAAGGCAACGTAATTCCCAACCGTTCTGCCTTTTATTACCCCATATATTATTTTTCTATATTGAGAAAAATAATCTTGCTTTAAGAGGAATTACTGAGGTGTCCTAAATGACCGAACGTGAACTTAATCTGTGCCTTAGCAGATTGAAACGCTCCGTTAACACGGCAGGCGAACGAATACCCGGAAATATGTATTTTTTTAATCCATTAAGTTTTTATTTATACATCAAAGATGACATGTGTTTTGGCAAACAAACGATAGAACAGGTGATGAAGCGCATAGAGCCATTTATCCCTTTAAGGTTATCAGAAGATAATTTTGAGATATTTTTGGATAATATGTTGGAGCCTGAGCGTGCCGACGAGATACACTCCGAGCTTATGGAGAAGGTGAAAGGCGACTTCATTTACACTGTACTGGGCGCCAATTCGCCAGAAACGTGGGCGGACATTACCAGCACCTGCGAGTCTATACGGCACATGAAAGAATCGAAAATATACCAGACGTTAGTTTAGGGTGAAGAATAAGAAGGGCTTCCCTCGCTTATCTTCACCTTTCTTTTATCCTTTGTTATCTCTAAACGTGCGTTTCCCAAATTTGATATGGGTGAGCAGCGGTCAGTGGGTATGCTTTCGTAGAGGCGCGCAGTGCTTTTGTGAAAACGCACGTTTAGAGTTTTTGATCTTATCGTGCCGCCAGCTCTCTTACATGCCCCTGTTTTATCATCCACAAACGCATGACCAGGCTGTGGGGCAAAAGTTTGACAAGTAGCACCTGGGCCTTTATGCTTGCGCCCAGTATAGATATATCCCTTCCTCGTCGCGCGTCTTTTATTGCCAGGCGCACGACGTCTTTTGCTCTCCACAACGGCGTGATATTGGGTATGGCTGTTTTATCCGTCATTTCCGCTCGATCAAAAAATTCTGTGTTTACCCAGCCGGGGCTTACGGCAATTACATGAATCCCTCTCGGGCCAAGTTCTATGTTAAGCCCACGAGAATAGCGCAATACATATGCCTTTGTGGCCGCGTAAACATTAAGATACGGCACGGGTTGAAAGGATGACAGCGAACCCATGTTAAATATAACCGCTCCGCTTCTCATATATGGTATAGAGGCCGCGCACATGGCAGTTAGCGCCTTGACATTCAAGTCTATCATGCTCATTTGAACAGAGTCAGGCAATTCGGATGAGAGACCAAATTTGCCAAAACCGCTGGCGTTTACCAAAACGGTTATTTCGTATTTACCGGCGGATAGCATTTTTTTATACTTATCAATACTCTCACTGTCTGTCAGGTCGAACGGCAGTATTTTAGACGGCATGTGAAACATCATTTTTTTTAGCTCACTGGCAAGTTGCGCCAGCTTATACTGCCTTCGCGCTATCAGCCAAATCTCATCAAAGTCAAACCTGCGCGCGCACAACTGCAACGCGAACTCGCGCCCCATGCCCGAAGACGCGCCTGTCACGACCGCGATCTTCTTAGCCTCGCAGTGTGCTATGCTTGAGTCTTTTGTTTCCATAATATCTCCCTCTCAAATAATATATCACAGCATATATTATTCCTCGGGGAACAATCTTTTTAACCCAAAAAGACATTCCGCGCGACGGTAAATTCTGTTTATGCCGCGCTCGCTTGTCAATGTGACTTGCAAGCCCGCGTCCGTAAGAGCTTTTTCTGCGCGCTCACTGTACTTACCGTATGGATAAGCTAACGCTACCGGCGCGCCTCCAAGATTTTCTATGTAACGATGTATGGCAAAAATGTCGTTTTTTACATACTCCGTATATCGATCGGCGGACATCATGTCAAAAATGGAAAGCATGTTGAAATTCTCTCTATGTAAATTATAGGTATGCATTTGAATGTCTATCACCCCGCTCGCAAGCATTTCTTTTATCTCTTTGTCTCCAAAGTGTTTTATAATCGGCTGTTTGGTTACGCAATCCGTCGTTCTGCCTACGTTGCATCCCACAATAAAGATGGTCGCTTTCATGCCAAGTTGTCGCAAAATGGGATACGCGAGCGAATAGTTAGACCAATAGCCATCGTCAAAGGTGATCATCAATGTTTTGCGCGGCAGATCCCTTTCGCCATTGCAAAAGGCTATCAATTCGTCAAAGAATATCGTTTCATAACCACGTCTTTTATAATTTTCCAAATCGCGCCTTAAATCATTAACGTTAGTATTTAATTTGTCGCCGGGCTGGGTGACAATGTTGTGATATGCTAGGATGGGGAGCGCCACGCCGAAGATCTTGTCACTTTTAACATACAGCAAGCCATACGTTAAAGAAAACAACATAACAAAGTAATAGCCTAAAATTATACTCATGTGTCGATTGAACATATAAATTAGCCCCTTTAACATATAGAACGCTACAAATATATTAATAAATTAAAAAAATACAGAATATATATCATAAACTATTGCATATTTTGAGATAATACGGTATAATTACCTTAAGTTGTAAATAGCTTTTAAAATAAGAGGATACCGGATGATAATTGACTTTCATGCACATGTTTATCCTGACAAAATTGCCGAAAAAGCAGTTAAAAGCATCGGCGACTTTTATAAAATACCTATCCACTGTTCATGCTCCGGTACACCTGACAATCTCATCTCCCTGGGCGATGAAGCTGGCATTGACCGTTTTGTGATATTTTCTGCCGCTCAAACGGCGTCACAGGTTGCCAGCATTAACGATTATATTTCTGGTGTGGCCGCAGCCCATCCAGAACGTTTTACAGGCTTTGGCTCGGTACACGCCGACTACGACGCAAATGAGATAGAACGCATACAAGCGCTTGGGCTTAAAGGCGTTAAACTGCACCCGGATTTTCAGTCGTTTAATATCGATGATGATCGTATGTTACCAATGTATGCTCGTATGGAGGGTAAATTGCCCGTTATTATCCACGCCGGCGACTATCGTTACCAGTGGAGCCATCCCAGGCGCGTGGCGCGGGTGTGCGACATGTTTCCACGCCTCACCGTCATAGCGGCGCATTTTGGCGGGTGGTCACTGTGGGATTTGGCGAGGGAGTTTTTGGAGAATAAGCGTTGTTATGTGGATGTCTCCAGCTCCATAATGTTTTTGGGCAATAGAAGGGCAAAAGAATTGATACGTGTGTATGGCGCGGAACGCGTGCTATTTGGTACAGACTACCCCATGTGGAACCCGAAAGAAGAATTAGAGCGGCTTTACGCGCTTAACCTGACCTCGCGCGAGATGGAATTGATATTGGCGGCTAACGCGATAAGACTGCTTAAATTATAAACAAACGTTGTTTTAAGCGAAAATAGTAATTGGGAGGGCGTATGATTAGCCACGAGATTTATTCTAAGTTGAAACAAACCGACATAAGCAAAGGCCGGCAAAAAAGCAAAGAGCGCGCTAAAGAAGTATGGAAGGCAATGTCTAAAGAGGTTCGCGACGAGGTATGCAAACGGGCGTTGATCACGAAGTCTACAGTGGATAGAGCATGTCGGCTTGGTAGCATATCGGCAAAAATAGTAACCGCGTTTGCGGATATAGCGGGTGTTGATCCCCGCTGGCTGACCGGTCGCTCAGACGAAAAGAAGGCCATAACAGACGCCGAAATTGAGGATTTTTTGTCAGAAGTGGGGTACAAAGCTCTCATCCTGGCGGTACACAGCGATAACCCTACGTCGTCGGCGAACCCCGACGATTTGCAGTCTGACGCGTTAGACGCCGCGAGCCACCCAAAACCCATTTTGGATATAGCGCGTACCCAAATAAGCGCTCTTAGTGATGAGCAAAACACCTCGCTCGAATCTATGAATACAGAAGACATGGAATTTCTTATTAAATGTCTCAACCTGCGCGCCAGATTTAACGAAGACGCAAGATCATTGCTTGGTATGCTTAAGTTGATTCTTATAGCATAGAGAAAAGAAAAGATATGGAATTAGGATAGATATAGAATGTTTTGTCATCCTCCCACAACCCATAAATTGAGGGAGGTTTTTTTTGTTGCTTGCAAGGGCATATTATCACTATACGTAAACAGTGGAGCTGAATTAATGGAACGGTTAGCTGCTTTGATAGATAATATAAAACTTGCGTGTGACAAAACAGACCAACAGATTCAATTCTATAAAACGATTGTCGAAAAATCAAAAGATATAATGGATGACGATTCACTTGCTTTTGGTTCGACATTTTTGGATAATTCTACAGGCGCGGCGCAAACGGGAGATCAACAGTATCTCGCCAAGCTGGTTCAGTCGCTTGATGCTATAAAGCATTTTGCCGACGGCGTGTCCAACATAGCGCAATACGCGGAAGACACCGCCTTTGCCGCCAACCTTCACGCCCTTGCTGCGGTCGAACTGCGAGTCGCGGCCAAACGCGCTCGAAACGCTGATTTATCGATAGATATGCCGCAAACGTTTAAGGCTGCGCGTAATGACAATTTTGCCGAAAACGCGCGTGACATAGCGGCCAAAGCGGGGGTTACCTCCAGGCTTGCGCGATCCGCCTTTATAGAGCTGCGTCGGTTGCTAAAAGACAGCTTAAAACAAATTAACGAGGTAAACAGTTTTATAGAAAAAATAGGCCAGTCCGCACATCATATATCCGCCCTTGCGGATGATATACGGCAATACTCCGATTTAGAGGCCGAGTCGCTCCTTCGGCTGCAAGCTTGGCTAAAACAGCTTTTGGAGGTATTGGATGGTCTGCGTGATCACATACGCTCATTTTCGGCCTTTGCGGAACAGCAAGAAATAGTCAAAAGCGCCGCGATTCCCTATGATGGCGGCGACAATTTGGACGCGACCACCGCCGATGATGATTCTAGTGTGGACAGCGCCCAAGAGCCTTCAAGTTTTTTACATTTCCCAGAAAAAAACGCGTCTGCGCAAAACACTAATGCTCTGGAGCGAAACACAGAAGCTGACATAATAGATATTTCCACAAAAAAAACTTTATCGGGCGACAACGCGCAATATGATGATATGTGATGGGCGGATCAGAGCGGATCGCGCCCGGCGCAATAAAATTATTTACATGCCGCCAAAAAAACAGTATAATCGTCGTGCTGTTAATTAATATTTAAACGGGGGGGCTGATAAATGAACGAACGGGAACACTTGATTGATCTTGTTGACATCGAAAAGACATTCGGTACGAGCACTGTCCTTTCGAATATCAACCTATTCATTCGCAGGAATGAGTTTCTGACGCTTTTGGGTCCCAGTGGCTGTGGCAAAACCACCACACTTCGCATTATAGGCGGTTTTGAGCGGCCCACGCGCGGTGATGTAATTTTCGACGGCAAGAGCATACTTAATCTGCCGCCGTATAAACGTCAGGTCAACACGGTGTTTCAAAAATATGCGTTGTTTCCCAATATGAATGTGGCTGAAAATATAGCTTTCGGGCTTAAGATCAAAAAGGCCGACAGTCGTTATATAAAGCGCAGGATTGAGGAAATGCTCAAATTGGTTAATTTGAGCGGCTACGACAAGCGCCAGGTTACATCGCTTTCGGGTGGTCAGCAGCAGCGTGTAGCGATTGCCCGCGCGCTAGTCAATGAACCTTCCGTTCTTCTTTTGGACGAACCATTGGGTGCGTTGGATCTCAAGCTGCGCAAAGAAATGCAAATGGAATTGAAAAATATGCAAAAAAAACTGGGTATTACCTTTATATACGTCACGCACGATCAGGAAGAAGCGTTGACCATGAGCGATACCATTTGTGTAATGAACGCCGGTGTTATTCAGCAGATGGGCAGGCCAGAGGATATTTACAATGAGCCCCAAAATGTCTTTGTGGCAAAATTTATTGGTGAAAACAATATTTTGGACGGTGTAATGCGCGATGACTTTTGGGTTGAATTTGCCGGTAAAAATTTTGTGTGTGTCGATAAAGGTTTTGCGCGTGATGAGGCGGTGGACATCGTTATACGCCCCGAAGACATTGCCATTGTGGCGCCGGGCGGGGATAACCTCGCCGGAGTGGTGCGCAACGTTACCTTTAAAGGCGTTCACTACGAAATGCTGATAGAAAGCGCGGGTTTTGTGTGGAAGGCGCATAGTACCGTTATGTCCCAATCGGGTCAAGAGGTGGGTATGCGCATCGCTCCCGATCTCATACATGTAATGCGCAAGAGCGAGTACTCGTTCATAGACGCGTTACCTGAAACGTTGGTAGAGCGCGCGGGGCTGTCGAACGCCGAGCGTGGCGTATATACCATGCCCGTTGGTGTCGCCGCCAGTTCGGCAACCCATTAACCGCCATGAAAACGCGATATCTGTCTTTGCCATATCTGATATGGGCCTTGGTATTTATCATCATCCCCATAGGGTTGGTGGTTTATTACAGCCTTACTGTAGAGGTTGACGGGAAGTTGATTTTTTCGTGGGCCAATTATAAACAGGCGCTGACCCCATCTTACCTGTTGGCTTTGTGGAGATCCATCTGGCTGGCGTTTGTCTGCACGGTGATATGCTTCGCGCTGGGCTACCCCATAGCGTACATAATGGCAAGCAGGGAGTATGCGTCAAAAGGTTTTCTACTATTTCTGTTTCTTGTGCCCATGTGGATGAATTTTTTGTTGCGCACCTATTCGTGGCTGTCGATTTTGGAGCGAAACGGGTTTATCAATAGCCTTTTGCGCCTGCTATCCTTACCCGAGGCGCGGATTCTGTACACGGACAAAGCGGTCGTGCTGGGCATGGTATACAACTTTTTGCCCTTTATGATTCTGCCGATTCATACCGTGATGAAAAAGATGGATAGCAGTATCATAGAGGCCGCGCAAGATTTGGGCGCAAACGGAAGGACGGTCTTTTTGCGCGTAGTATTTCCTTTGTCGATTCCTGGCGTGGTCTCTGGGGTTACAATGGTGTTTATGCCTTCTGTCACAACGTTTATTATCTCTAAACTATTGGGCGGGGCACAATTCATGCTTATTGGCAACATGATAGAGAGGCAGTTTACAGAGTCGCGCAACTGGAACCTGGGAAGCGCGGTGTCTGTTATGCTGATGGTTTTGATACTTACGTCCATCGCGATATTTACAGTGGTAGATAAGGACGGCGAGGGGGGAGCGTTGTTTTGATCCGTCTTCTCAAGAAAATTTATCTGGCGGTCATGCTATTGTTTATGTACGCGCCTATCGCCGTTCTTATAGTTTATTCGTTTAACGCGTCGCGGTCTCGCTCTGTATGGGGTGGCTTTACGCTAGACTGGTACGCTCAATTATTGCGCGATAAATCTATTCAACGCGCTCTGTCAACGACACTGTCGCTGGCGTTTTTATCCGCGCTGCTGGCCACTATAATCGGTGCGGCGGCGGCTGTTGGCATTCATTCTATGAGAGGCGCGTTTAAAAAAACTGTGCTGGCCGTTACCAATATACCCGTTATAATGCCTGATATAGTTATGGGGCTGTCTCTGCTTGTGTTATATACATACCTGTTTCATTTTTTTCCGGGTATAAAGTTGGGATACGGCACCTTGCTTGTTAGCCACACTACATTTAACATACCCTACGTAATCCTATCCGTTTTGCCAAAGCTCAAACAGCTGGATCCCAATTTGTATGAGGCCGCGTTGGATTTAGGCTGCACTCCTATAAAAGGTTTTTTTAAGGTGGTGTTGCAGGAGATAACCTCCGCAATAGTCACAGGCGCCATGCTGGCGTTTACCATGAGCCTGGACGACTTTATAGTAAGCTACTTTACCAAGGGTGACGGCGACAACACACTTTCCACCATTATATATTCTATGGCTCGCCGAGGCGTTAATCCTAAAATAAACGCGCTTTCCGCCATCATGTTTGTCGCGGTGCTGTTGTTGCTTTATGTGATAAACAGCTTTGATCCATCAAAGGCACAAAAGGCTAACGGATTAGGATTGGAGGGAGAGAGTTGATAAATAGAAGAACGGTCACGATTGCAATCGCCCTGCTCGCGCTTTTGTTGTTTGTTAGCGCGTGCGGTTCGGCTACGTCGCAAAATTCCATAAGCGTTTACAATTGGGGAGAGTACATTGACGAGGATATTTTGAGTATGTTTACTCAAAAAACAGGTATAGAGGTGGTATACGACTATTACGCCAACAACGAGGAGATGTACGCCAAAATAAAAAGCGGCGGCGTGAACTACGATTTGTGCATCCCGTCAGACTATATGATAGAGCGTATGATTGCGGAAGACTTGCTGGAGACTGTTGACACATCCCAAATACCCAACTACGCCAACATTGACGACAGGTTTAAAGATTTAGCGTATGACCCCGAAAATAAATACAGCGTACCATACGTGTGGGGCACTGTAGGCATATTGTACAACACGTCTATGGTGGATGACCCTGTTGATAGCTGGGATATACTGTGGAACGACAAATACGCCAATCAGATTTTTATGTACGACAGTATGCGCGACACTGTAGGGGTGTCACTTAAGCGGCTGGGCTTTTCGCTTAATACACGCGACGTGAGCGAGCTTAACCAGGCGCGCGACGAACTAATCGCTCAAAGCGACCTTGTGCGAGCCATCGTAGGCGATACGGTGCGCGACAGTATGATCGGCGGCGAGGCCGCGCTGGCTGTTGTATACTCGGGCGACGCCCTGTATTGCATAGAAAAAAATAGGGATTTGGGGTACGCGGTTCCAAAAGAGGGCAGCAACGTATGGTTCGACGCCATGGTGGTACCAAAAGGCGCGAAAAATATAGAAGGAGCGCTAAAGTTTATTGATTTTTTGTGCGACCCGGAAATCTGTTTGCGTAATGTGGAATATATAGGTTTTTCGACTGTCAACAGCGAAACGTTAAAACTGCTGCCGGAAGAAATGACAAGCGACCCCACTTTCTGGCCTGACGATGAGATTTATAATAGATGTGAGGTTTTTTATGACCTAGGTGATTTTGTAGGTGAGTATGACCGTGTGTGGACAGAGGTTTTGGCCTCATGGTAAACAAATGGCAATAAATATAAAAATAATGTGGCGGGCACTGCGCTCAGTGGGTATACTTTCGTAGGGGCGCGCTCCTACGAAGTCAAAATCCTTTTGTGAAAACGCGCGTTTAGAGCGACCATATAAGAGAGAAAATTGGAGAGTACTTATGCCCGAAAAGCTAACAGACAAACAAGCACGGGTGTTTGATTTTATAAAACACATTATTTATAAAAAAGGCTACGCCCCCACTATACGCGAGATTGGCGCCGCGTTTAACCTGAAATCGACCTCGACTGTGCAATCGTATATAGATATTTTAGAACGTAAGGGATATATCCGCCGTTCCGCAGAGAAGAAAAAAACCTATGAGCTTGTGGAAGGCAATTCGGATCGTATGATTCGCTTGCCGATAGTCGAGTATATAGACGATGAGCACACAGCGGAGGTGGGCAGGTACGCCATGCCGGCGGACTATGTGCCCGAAGGCGCGTATGTGGCGCATGTAGGCGTTGGCGCGCCAGAGCTGGACATACGCGTGGGAGATATACTGATTATTGACCCCAAAGCACCGCTCAACCCCGGCGAGACAATAGCGGTACGCGATAACGGCGCCATAACCGCGCGAGAATTTATCAGTGAAACAGAGCAACGCGCTATGGGCAAAGTAATCGGTCTGTGCCGCTGGTATTGAGTGATGGGTATGAGGCGGGTGTGATTTCGTAGGGGCGCGCAGTGCGCGCCCGCATCGGCAGCCGCCCGATAGCCAGATCAAAAAGAGCCGCCCGACAGTTTGTCCGGCTCCCCGATATTGTTAAGGCCTGGAAAGGCCCGTCGGGCGGTTGCGCACCCCTACGAAAGAAGCACGTCTAGAGATTATCAATGATGGAGGACGCCATGATGATACCTTATAGAAAATCTATCGAACCCCTTGCTCCATACATCCCCGGCAAGCCGATAGAAGACGTTAAACGTGAATATGGACTCACAAACGTCGTTAAACTTGCCAGCAACGAAAACCCGCTTGGCTGTTCACCAGTGGCCAAAGCGGCGGTAATTAGGGCCATGGACGAGGCAAACTACTACCCCGACGGCAATTGCGTCGCTTTGCGGGAAAAACTGGCGGGCAAACTCGGTATCTCTACAGACGAGATTATTTTCGGTTGCGGCGCGGACGAAGTGCTCGCGATGTGTGGCAAGGTGTTTGTCAACGAAGGGGACGAGGCCATAACCGCGCGGTTTACGTTTTCTCAGTATGCAGCCAGCGTTGAATCAATGGGTGGTAAAATGATATATGCCCC
This sequence comes from Clostridiales bacterium, assembly GCA_031263155.1. Classification (GTDB taxonomy): domain Bacteria; phylum Bacillota; class Clostridia; order Lachnospirales; family WQUN01; genus JAISGK01. The sequence continues at coordinate 5,865 of JAISGK010000095.1, read as the reverse complement.
CATGAAAGATCATGGCTTTGACCTGGGCGCCATAGCGTCCGCAGTCACACCACGCACGAAGGTAATCTTTGTCGCCAACCCCAACAACCCTACAGGCACAATATTTGGCAAAGACGCGCTGTACAAATTTTTGTCGGACATTCCGCCGCGAATTTTTGTAGTAATCGACTCCGCGTATGAGGAATATGTGATTGACCCATGCTACCCGTCATACGCTTATGTGAAAGAGTTGATGAAAAAGTTCAACAATATTATGCTTATAAAAACATTCTCCAAAATATATGGGCTTGCCTCGCTGCGTGTGGGATATGGCGTGGCGAACAAAGAGATTGTCACGCTGTTTGAAAAGGTGCGCCCGCCGTTTAACGTGACCATACAGGGACAGGCCGCCGCGCTGGCGTCACTTGACGATCCAGGCTTTGCCGAAAAAACAGCTCGTATTAACCGTGAGAGTATGGATTATTACTGTGGCAAGATAGGGGAAATGGGCCTGGAGTACATACCCAGCCAAGCCAATTTTGTAATGACCAATGTGGGGCGCGATAGCCGCGAGGTATTTGTTGGCCTAATGAAACGCGGGTACATCATACGCCCCGGCGCGCCCTTTGGCATGGATGAATGGATACGCGTAACTATGGGTACTATGGAACAAATGGAAGGTTTTATTAAGGCGCTGGGCGCTGTCCTTTTCTTGCGGGCATGACGATCACATTAAGCGGCAAATCAAACGTTCACGCGGTAGTTAGCGTCGCGGGCGACAAATCCATTTCGCATCGCGCAATAATGCTTGGGGCCATCGCCGACGGCGTTACGGAGATAGATGGTTTTTTGCCCAGCCAAGACTGCTTAAGCACCATATCGTGCTTTCAGAAATTGGGCGTAACAATAGAGCGGGCCGGTGATCGCGTTCGTGTGTTTGGCAACGGGCTTCGCGGATTGCAAAAGCCGGCGGGGTTTTTGGACGTGGGCAACAGCGGCACTACGATGCGCTTGATGACCGGAATTCTTGCCGGGCAGAATTTTGACTGTGCAATAACGGGCGATGCCTCCATACAAAAGCGCCCGATGGAGCGAGTGTTTGCCCCGCTTCGTCAAATGGGGGCAAGGTTTTCCAACAACTCAACAGCCCCATTCACTATATACGGCTCCACCTTGCGCGGCATTGAATATACCTTGCCTGTTGCGAGCGCGCAGGTTAAGTCGGCCATTTTGCTGGCCGGGTTGTATGCCGAAGGCGTTACGACAGTCGTAGAGTCGGTTGCCACGCGCAATCACACAGAACTTATGCTTAATATGTTTGGTGGTAAGATCTGTAAACGGGAGCAATATAGCACATGCGCCCCAGTTTCGAAATTAATCGCGCAAAAAGTCAGCATACCCAGCGATATATCCTCCGCCGCGTTTTTTATCGTGGCGGGATTGTTGATTCCTGATAGTGAGATCACTATTGAGCGCGTTGGCGTTAACCACACGCGCACGGGTATTTTGGATTCGCTGGCGCAAATGGGCGCGGATATAAGCATAAACAACCGCTGTCAGATCGGGGGCGAACCCGTTGCGGATATTACAGCGCGAGCATCGCGCTTGCGCGGCATATCGCTTGGCCCAGACATAATTCCCCGAATGATCGACGAGGCGCCTGTTTTTGCTGTGGCCGCCGTGGCCGCGCAAGGGCAAACGATCATAACGGGCGCGCAAGAACTTAAATATAAAGAGAGTAACCGCATTGGCGCCATGGCGGCGGGGCTTGCGAAAATGGGAGCAAACATTGTCGAAACGGACGACGGCATGATCATTAATGGCGGCGCGCCCTTGCGCGGAGCAACGGTAATGAGCCACAACGATCACCGTGTGGCTATGAGCATAGCGGTTGCCGCGTCCATTGCCAGCGGGCGAACGCGCATAAACGACGCTGACTGCGTGGATATATCATTCCCTGGTTTCTTTGAATTGTGGCGAAAGCTGTAGTGAAAACGATAGATGATAACTCTAAACGTGCGTTTTCCACATTTGGTATGGGCGGCGCGCAGCGGTAAGTTCTCTTAACTTCATATTTCGCACTATATCACTATAAAATAGTATTATCAATAATATATTTATATAAATTCAACCAGTTGTGTGGAATACATAAAAAATTTATTTTTATTCACCCAAGGGGCTTCCAACTCTGCTAATTAGATGTTATAATTCTTTTATTCAAATTAACTATTCGGGGGGTATAAGTCAATGGCGTGTTTTATTGTTCCAACCGTAGAAGCGATTGCGGTAACTATCGCGAGGAAAGTTGGAGGCCGTAAAGAGAATACGGCAAATTCAATCAAAGCCGAGGGCTCAGAGTCGTCGGCTGAATCAGAAACAAAAGTTCCGTTCGCGCGTAAATTAAAGTGGCTCACAAATATGTTATGGGGCGGTTCGGTTCTTCTTGCGTTTGAACATATTTGGCACGGAGAGATAATACCTTGGTTCCCGTTCCTAACTGCGGCGGGTAATGCAGAAAATGCCGCTGAAATGCTGCGTGAAATGGCAACTGTGGGCGTATCAATGGCGGTACTGGTTACCGTCGTATGGGTTGCTATGCTCGCGATAACAGCCGTGCTGGAAAAACGGAAAACGCCTGAATTAAGCGCGGAGGTTAAAGGGATCTAAATGACATTACTTACTACAGTATTTGCCGCTGTTATCTGTACTGTTATTTGGTATAAATGTGCTCCGAATGATAATATGAAAGTGAGCGTCCTGTGCTTTATGTACTGGGGCGCTTCTCTGATGTGGCTGGTTGACGCGATTTTTGAGTACGCTGAACTTCGCGCTGAGTTTTTTACGCCCGCTTTTGAGGACATGATAAACGATTTGTACCTCGGGCTTTCGGCGGTTGCGCTTGGGCTTGTGATTTGGGTTATTGTACTAATCGCAAAAGACCCGAAAGGCGTTGTAAGAGCGGCTTTGCTCAAAAGGAGATAAATTTACGATAAGCTAAAGTTCCGCCAGGCTTAACAGCGCGGCGGAACTTCTTTTTAGCGCGCCCAGCATGGGCGGCGGCTTACCCAACGGATACTGCGCCCAGCTGCCATTACGCGCGCATGAGGATGCCATGTGTGTTTCATGGTAAGTATCAATATTTGCGTGACAAACCCCTTGGCCCTGCGAATTATCTATTGTACCATTTTGCCTGCTCGTTATAGAGACGCGCATATTCACTGTCTTGATTCACCAATTCAATTATTATCTGTAAGCGGTGTTATACGCTCTAAGAGACTTATAGAAAAGCCGTAAATCAGCCGGAAACGGGGAAGTGAGCCTCACGCCGGAGGAACAAGAAGAAGTCCGCAAACGCGAGGAACGCAAGGACAAGCTGCACCGGGCCTATTTGCAGCGCAAGGCAAGCGGGGCGCAAAAGCGGTACGAGGATAAAATCAAAGCCACGAAAAAGGCGGCGATGGATGCGAAAAAGAACGCCCTGCGCACCGAGGATATTCAAAAGGGCGTGTTCGTTCCTGTGAGCAATCTGCCGGAAAAAGAGCCGAGGAAAACGGACAAAAAGACAGCTTAATTTTACAGCGTATTTTGTTTAATGTCCCGGCTGTTTACGACGTTTTGACAGCCCGTATAAGGGCATTGCGAAGCAATGACCAGGGCTGGCAAAATGTGGGTGGAGTGAGGCGTGGGAATGGAGCGTAGCGGAATGACCTAGCCGAACGAAACCCTGGAGCGCCCGAATGGGCGCGGAACGCATACAGACCTGTTATGCGCAGTAATTTTTTGCTTTTATTTTTTATTCGTCATTGTTTTTTTGTTCTTTTATTTTATTTATAAATTCATCAATATTATTCATGCTAAATAATAATATATAGTCTGTTGTTGGTATTAATACAACATTATTTTTATCCGTTATGAACGTTAATGCCTTTTTTCCATTCTTTAATCTCATCCAACCAGATCTGAATTTTGGCATCGATATTCCATTTGTCCTTATGGAAATATTATATTCAATATCTTTTTCTAGATTAATTTGTTTTATTTCATCTATTATAATATTTTCAATTGGTATTCTTCTTCCATAAAACAGTGATTTGATTATTATTTCCTTTTCCGTTAAAGCCAATGTTGTATTCTTCATCGCATTAATAATCCCAAATGTCAAAAATATTAACGGAATTACTACAATTAACAGTATGCCGACCATTATTATTGACACGGAACCGGTTCCGTTCTTGGGTTGAATTATTGTATTAAAGTAAATGATATTATCCATAAGTTTACTTTATACGAGGTTTTTGTCTTTGTCAATGGTTTTTGAACAATTTTCAGAAAAATTCAAAAAATTATTGCGCATAACGTTTCGGCTGTTTACGACGTTTTGGCGGCCCGAATAAGGGCTTTGCGTAGCAAAGACCAGGGCCGACAAAATGTGGGTGGAGGCTGGCGTGGGAATGGAGCGTAGCGGAATGACCTAGCCAGCCGGAACCCCGAGCCGCCGTAAGGCGGCGAAGCGTAAACAGTCCTGTTATGCGACGTTTGGAATGCCCGATCCGCGAAGCGGATTTTCATAATGCTTTAGCTACAACTTTTCAACAAAAATACTACTGCGGAGCGCCGCGCCATGGATGGCACGGCGTACCTCTGTTAAAATAGCAATGTTGGCTGGCATTGGGTTTGGTATATCTTACTTCTTTTTCTTTGTTGGTTTTTTTACAGTAGTTGCTTTAACCAATACATGTTTTTGCGTGATACCATTCCTTTTGACCGCCCGTGAATGACCTTTTCTTACTGGCATCTTTCAACCTCCTAAAAAATTTGATTATAATAATATCTTAGATATTTCTAAGAAAATTATTCCTTTGTTCCGTCCTCGGTTGGTTTCGGCGTTAAAGTTTCTATTGTTGTTTTTACAATATCATCAACGATATTTGCAAGTTTATTTAAGTCTTCTTCATTAGAAAACTTAAGATCCAGTGTCTGCAACCATTCTTCCTGGTGATTGCTAAAATAGGGACGAACAGTTATTTTATGTTCAAAAATACTTTCACCCAAATTTTCATTCCCTTTTAATTCACCACTTACTTCTTTTTCCGCTTCTTCAAGGTTCACCGGTTCGGGAATTGGGTAATAGCTTATTACTTGAATTGTATCAACCGGAAGACTTGCGCTGTAAGCCTTTAAACGTTCCTTCACATTTCCAGATTGGCCAATTTAAAAATAAAACCAGCTCCGGGAATTTTAATATATGGGCTTAGTGTAATAAAATATAGCCCTCTTTCTGTTTGCTTATTACTCGTTTTTCGTGAAATAATTTGATTGCCATCTTGTGTATTGGTATTTTGTAATACCCAAACACCGTCATCATTTTTGAAATTTTCACTTGTTGATAAATACATTGAAACAGAAGCAAGTGGCGTATTTGTTCGCCATGCGCTATTTGTTTCTAGTATTTTTGCATAAATTTCTTTTGGAGTTCCTTTCCCACCGAGACTCTTAATGGCCGCTAAAACTTGTTGATATTGTGTCATTGTCTACCCCTATAAATTTATATTCCTTTACAATATTGTTTCTTAGTGCCGCCAAGGACGGCGGCACTTCTTTATATTTTCCAGTATTTTTGTTACCTTGTCAATGGTTTTTTGACAGAATTTTCCTGAAAATTTTGGGCATTCCAAATGTCGCATAACGTTCCGGCTGTTTACGACATACGGATTTTTGCAGGAAATACGTATGTCGAAACACGGCCCCCTTGTGCTAACTCATTATCCTGTAAGGACTTAGCGTTGCTGGTCCGGTGATAAAATCTTTAGCGGATTTCGGCGTGTTGCAGTTGTGTACGCAATATTCCGAAAATGAGGGTTTTATGCGGGTAAAAGATGATTTTAC
>JAISGK010000015.1 GCA_031263155.1 Clostridiales bacterium | reverse complement strand
GAACGCTGTGACATTATCGCAATGTAGCGGTTGTATCGGCTTGTCAAAGTGTTCTGAAAGACAAATTCAGTATCATAATCGGGCTTGATTCTAGCACGGATTAAGAACCCGGCGAAGTACACAAGACCGTCAAATGCCTTGTAACGGTAGGTCTTCCCGACGCTCGCGCCTGTCCGGGCAAACAGAACATCGCCCTCCTTCAACTTGTAGTTTTCTGCATTGGAGAAATCTACATTAGGCGTAGTCAAAGCATCTGTGTTGAATTTGTGGGTTTCATCGTCAATGTCCGTAATGCGGAGGTATTTGTTTTCGCCGTCGTACTCACACGCTGCCGCATTAAGACCATACTCAAGAGACTCTGCCATCTCTCCCAACTTACGCTGCCCCCAAGCGTCAGTATAGCCCTTGAAACGGATTTCCGGTACTTGCTTCGCGGTATCACTCATCGGTGTTTGCCTCGCTTGGCTCAGTTTCGTACTTTGCCTTGATACGGCGCTCAATATCTTCCGCCGTGTCCAGACAAAATTGCCTCGCCTCTTGTCGATGGCAAGGGCACCTTGATCGTTGCCAGAAGGTTAAAGAATTAAACCGCGCAATCAGACAAATTTCGTTGCTATGTCAAGCAGATAAACTTCGTTGCTATTGCCCTCCCCGCGCAATTATCGTATTATAATGAAAAGTATATTTAGATTTGAGACGCGACGCTGATTATTACAGTTTTAACAGAGAAGCGCATCAAGGGATTAATCCATAGAACAATTTCATTTGTACGAGGAGATGAACGGCGGTGCGCTGGCATACCGCTACGATGCCAACGGAGGGCAAGAATAAATGGCAATTATCAAACTTTATCACGGTACAATTTACGATTTCGACGCTATTGATGTGAGTCGCGGCAAACCGTGGAAAGACTTCGGGCGAGGGTTTTACGCCAGTCGCACGGAGTCACAAGCACAGCGGCTCGCTATCCGTAACCGTAACTTTGAGAACGATTTGCTCGTTGAAAACGGAGGCAGGCCCAACGCGCAAGCGTGGGTGTACACCTACGAATTTGATGACGACAATCTGGCAAAACTTAGCGTGAAAGAGTTCACCGAACCGAACGAGGAATGGGTGCGCTTTGTCGTCAAGAATCGCACAAACCGCAAACATCAGCACGACTATGACATTGTCATAGGTCCGACGGCGAACGACGATACTAACGTAGTGGTGCAGGCGTTTATGAACCGTATCTACGGTGACACAAACAGTTTCAGGGCAATTCAAACATTCTTGGATAACATTTTGCCGGAAAGATTGCCGTATCAGATGTTTTTCGGAACCAAGCGGGCGGCTGACTTACTGCGGCGCATTGGCAGGAGGTAATTAAGTGAAAATTGACGAGAATCAAATCGCCTTTATAGTAAAGGTACTGACGGCGAATGTTGCGGAGGAACTCGCGGCGCTTTCGGGCAAGCCCACGACGGACGCGCTCCGCGAGTTTATGTCCACTAAGACGTATAATGTGTTAATGAAGCCTAATTCGCTGCTCTACCGCGAAAGCCCTGCGTATGTGGTGGATATGGTAAAAGCGGAGCGATCCGGCGACTGGTCGCGATGGCTGGAGGTGTGAGGATGAAAGTGAATCCCGTTTTGTTCCTGCAAGCTGATGTAGCGGGCGAGTATATGCGTAAGCACGGCCTAACGCCGCAGGAGTTTGTCGCACTTGATAAAAAGCACAACATCCTTCACTTCCTTGAAATTGGTTATGAGCCGTTCCACCTAACTGGAACGCAGGGTGTGATTGAGGAAGTTGAGGACTATATACGGCGTCGCGAGGTGGCAATGGCGGCAAACTGACTGTTTGGTGATATATTACTTAAATCCACACTGTTGTGGGATTCCAATGAAAGGCGATGATCAAGTTGATGTAAGACAATCTGGCGATCAGAGTGTTAAAAATTTTAATTTATAGGATATTGCAAAAGATATCCACGAAATAGTGTCTGCAAACCCGGGGCTTATTACATGAAAGAAATGAGGATAACAATGATTGAGGTAGACGATCTAATCAAGCGATACCCCACGCTTGCTGATTCGCGCGCGGCGATCGAGCTGGCCGTATCAAAACTATGCGGCACGATCGCCAGCGGCGGCACAATATTGCTGTGCGGCAATGGCGGGAGCGCCGCCGACGCCGAGCATATAGCGGGAGAGCTAATGAAAAGTTTTATAAAACCTCGCCCGCTAAACGAAAATCTAAAGCGAAACCTTGTAAGGATTGGTGGTGAACTGGGCGCGGCGCTGGCCGCGACATTGCAAACGCCCATACGCGCCTTGCCTCTAACGGGTATGCCCGCCTTATCTACAGCGTTTGCCAATGACGCCGACCCCTATTTTGTATTCGCGCAGCAGGCTTTGGCCTTTGCCGACGCCAACTCCACCCTCATTGGCATAAGCACCTCTGGCAATTCGAAAAATGTTATAGCGGCCTGTATAGCGGCAAAAGCTCGCGGCTCGTTCACCATAGGGCTCACAGGGCAAAGCGGCGGAAAAATGAAAGATATTTGTGATTTAACAATAACGGTTCCAGAAACGGAGACTTACAAAATTCAAGAGCTGCACCTGCCGATCTACCATGCCATCTGCATCGCCGTAGAAAATTATTTTGTAGGTCTCATTATGAATAGCAAAATATCCGAAGCCCCAACAATGAAAAACTCCTTGTGATAACAACTAGGGGGCTTTGGATACTTTCATTGAACATTAGTTGTTTATAAGTCGTATCTAGTAATCTCTTGATATAATAGCAAGAGATTTTTCTTTTCAAAAATTACTTGTGATCCCCTCCCTGGGTTTGATATAATAAAACTAGAGTCAGTGAATGGCTCGGAAAGGGGCGTTTTTTTGCCATGAATAAACTGATAGAGCGCAAGGCGTATTTAGACCATCTCGCCATGTGGCGCGAAGAAGAGATGATAAAGGTTGTCACTGGGGTAAGGCGCTGCGGCAAGTCCACCCTGTTTGAACTGTATATAGGCCGCCTGAAAGCGGAGGGCGTGACCAACGAGCAGATAATATACATCAACTTGGAAGATGAGGATTATGCCGAATTGCTGGATTATAAAAAACTGCATGAGTATGTGAAAGCCCGCATTATTGCGGGCAAGTGTACGTATGTATTTATCGACGAAATCCAAAACTGCAAGGACTACGAAAAAGCGGTGTCCAGCTTGTTCCTCAAAAAAACGCTCGACATCTACATCACAGGCTCAAACGCCTATATGCTGTCGGGAGAGCTTGCCACCAAACTGACTGCCCGGTATATCAAGATTGATATGCTGCCGCTCTCTTTTGCGGAGTACGGCGAGGCAGTGTCTACGTCCGACAAGCGGGAGCGGTTTGGTCAGTATATGAACATGGGCGCGTTTCCCTACGCCGCCCGGTTTGTGGACAATTCCCTTGCTCACAGCCAGTATTTGGAGGGGATATACAACACCGTCCTCGTCAAAGACGTGATGACCCGCAAGAAACTCAATGACATCACATTGCTAAAATCCATCACCAGCTTTTTGGCAAGCAACGTGGGAAGTCCCGTATCCGCAAAAAAGATAGCTGATACGCTGACCTCTAACGGTCGCCCCACAGGGGTGGCTACGGTGGAAACCTATCTTGAAGCCCTCTGCGACAGCTACTTGTTCTACAAGGTGCAACGGTATGACATCAAGGGCAGGACGCATCTAAAATCTGAGAGCAAGTATTATATCTGCGACACGGGATTGCAGAACATGATACTTGGCACACAAGGCAAGGATATCGGACACCAGATAGAAAATATCGTGTATTTGGAGCTTTTGCGGCGGGGATATACGGTCAATATCGGCAAGGCGGCGCGCGGCACGGAGGTGGATTTTATCGCCGCGCGGGATAAACAGACCGAATACTATCAGGTCTCGGCGACCGTTTTGGATGAGGCGGTCTTAGCGCGTGAGCTTACCCCTCTCAAACAGATACGCGACAACTATCCGAAGTTCCTGATAACGATGGATGACTTCACGGGTGACCATGACGGCATACACCAATTGAACCTCATAGACTGGTTGAGCAGATAGCGAGGTCAGCAAATGGCTAATTCAAACTTGAGCAGTATCTTTCAGTTCGAATTCACACTGTTTAGGGGATTTCAATGTTTTGCAGACCTCGCAAAAAATTAATTGCGCCGCCAGTGTTCTCAGCGCTCATATTATGCTAAAATACATATATCCAGTTGAGGAGGATATTCTATGGCGGCAAAACCAACAAAAGCCTGGCGTTACGCGGTGGGGATGTTCGGCACATCCATCCCCATCAATATCTTTAAAACATACGCGTCCATTTTTTATGTGGATAGAATGGGAATGCCCATTAAGCACTACTCACTTACCCTGCTGATATACACATTTATCGACGCCCTTGATAACCCCGTGTACGGATTTTTATCCGACCGCACGCGCACTAAATGGGGCAGACGCCGCCCATGGCTTATCGTCGGCGCTCCGGCGCTCGCGCTTCTGCTAATTGGGTTCTTCTCGCCCCCCAACATCCCCAATATCATACTGTATTTTTTGCCCATGTATGTACTTACGGGGACAATCGACTCACTTATAAACGCCAACTACGCCCCCTTGTTCCCCGAATTGTTCAAAACGCAGCGCGAACGCTCGCATACCAACTCTATGCGCCAGGCTTTCCAATTGCTGGCAATGATAATCAGCATCGCGTTAACCCCGATCGTTACCGGCGCGATAGGTTATCAAACTACCGCTATCATATATGGGCTGCTCGGCGGCGCGGTGATCATCTTCTCCGCCCTGGGCTGTCACGAAAACCCTGACTATAACGAAATGGCAAAGCCGCGCATGTGGGATAGTATCCTCTCCATCGCAAAAAACAAACATTTTTGGATAGCGGGGATTGCGACCGCTTTCTATAGCGCGGCCATGTCGCTGGTGATGTCGGCCATGCCGTTTTACGCCAAGTACGCGCTCAATATCTCCAGTGTCCAAACGAGCATACTATTTGCTACTGTCCTTGTGGTGAGCATCGCGTTCATTTGGGTATGGTCACGATTCCTTAATAAGTATGAGGTTGTAAAAGTGTGGCGCCTCGCGCTGATGTTTTTGGGACTGGCATATTTGCCGCTGTACTTTGCCGGTTCGTTCATGTGGGCCGTGGCCGCCGGGGCTATATTGGCCGTGGGCTATGGCGGGGTGCTGGCGACCAACGATCTTATAGGCGCAAGGATTATTGATGAAGACGCAAGCAAGTACAACCAGCGGCGCGAGGGTATATACTCCAGTGTGGGCGGTTTTCTCAACAGGCTAAACGGGCTGTTCACCAGCCTTGCGTTCTTTCTTGTGTCTATAATATTTGGATACGAAAGCGGCGATAACCCCGGTGCCAACCCCGCAAGCGCGACGCGGTTTCTGCTTGCGCTGTTTCCGTTCATTCTCATGATACTAAGCGCTGTGTTCGCCATGCTGCTTAATTTCGATGACGGGAGCACTCAAGAACATGAGCAAGAACACTCATGAATAAGAGATATCTCATAATAAACGCGGATGATTTTGGCATAAGCCACTACGTTAACGCCGCCGTCGAACGGCTGTACAGCCAGGGGCTTATCAATTCCGCGTCCATACTGATACCCGCCGCTATGTCTAGGCAGGCTATCGATATAGCGCTGCTGTTAAATATGAGCGTGGGCGCGCATTGGACCCTGCGCAGCGAATACGAAAACGACCTGTGGGAGGCCGCAAGCAAAGGCAAGTCTTTTTGTGCCGGCGGCCTGCTTCCATTTGACAAAGACGTTATCAGGCGATCGGATAAGAGGGATGTCGCAAATGAATTGTCCGCGCAATTAACCCGGCTTAATGATACTGGGCTGTTACCCGATCACGCCGATTGCCACGGCAACGATCTGTACGGGCTTAACGGGCGTTTTTTCTTTATCCCGGCGTTTCGACTGTGCGCGGCTAACGGGTTGGCGTTTCGTTTGGCAAAAACACGCGGCTTTCTCAATCGTATGATGGGTAGCGTAAACCCTGCCGTGCTGGCGATGCATAAGGCAATTGTCGCGCTTGCGTTCGCAATGGGGGTGCCGCTGCCCGACGACATGGTGACTGACCCGCGCCCGATAAAGGACATAGAAAGCTATGACGACCTCAAATCCTATTACATGCGAGAGCTTGCGCGCTCCCCGGTAGGCGTTACCGAGGTTTTTTTGCATCCGTCCATGAAGGATGAAACGAAGAATGGTGAATGGATTAAGCGCGAGTGGGAGTATCGTTTACTGCTTGGCGGCGACCTGATAGAATTTGCGCGCCGCGAGGGTTTTATTTTAACGTCGTGGCGTTCTATACCGCTTAAAGATGAATAATTCTTTGCAAGGTAATCGCGTATTTTTGGCAAGTTAGATCCAAATAACCAGGACGTTTTATTATTTTAGGGCCAATGTTGACAAAGAGCTGTCGCGCTACCATAAAAAAGGGTGAGCGATGGCTCTTTTTTTACGCGCAATTTGGTAAATAACGCCGATCTATCTATGCCTATCGTCCATCGAGATATTGGGTATTTTGTTTACATATAATTATTTATGCAATATATAGTCCTTGACATTATCGTAATTAATAATATAATAGAATTATTCGTCGATATGTAACAATCCCGCCTTATTTTACGATAAATTTCGATGGTGATGCCTTTGAAAGTTACACGTTTGATCGATTGCCCTCGCTGTGGAACGCGTTACCTTAGCGCTCCAGGAGCGATATGCCCAAAGTGCGCAGGAGCTCCGGCGCCGGTTGCGCGCCCGCTTTTTCCTGACGACATGATCAATTCACCCACTACCGGATGGCTCCTTGCAATCAACTTCGACTCTTCACAGCGCGTGCTAAAGCTTACCAACGGCAAAAACTACATATTTGAACGCGACATTGCTCCCGCTGCCGGACGTGACCTTGCCCGGGCAAACGCCGTGATTATTTTCGACGATAAGCAAAATGAATTTTGGTTGCTTAACGGCTTAGGGCAGGGGGTAGTGCGGGTTAACGGCAACCTGCTGATTAATCCCACTTTGTTGTACGCTGGGGATATACTTGCCATTGGTTCGCGCGCGCTGCGTTTCAAACCTTTGTGTTGCGAATTGTTTCCTTGGGCTCAATATTCAAAAGGGGGGTGACTAATTGGACTACGGGTTTACAGTAGCTGTACAACAAAACCCAACGGCGAAACTGTCTGGAGATCTAAAAGGTCACTCCCCATCCAAAAAACGAGCTGTATCCCGACGCCTTAGCCCACATACAGCGATGACTACCCAGCGTGACGCCCCCATGGTGTCGAACACGCCTGACATCACCGTTTTGGGCTTTCTTGTATGCAATAAATGCGCGATTTTTGGACACGACATATCTATTGTGAAACCGGAAACACATATTGGCAGCGAAATGGATATCGACATAAGCATTTTGGGGAATACTGATGAGACATTGCACCTGGTAATCTACTACGATTCTTATGCCAATCAATTCTATCTTTACCAGCTCGCGGGGCAATACCCGGCTTTGCTTAATGGCATCCCCGTGGCGGGGCGCGTAATGCTCAACGATTTTGATCGTATAGACGTAGTGGGAGGGCAATTTATCATAGTCCGCAACCTGTGACCTGGTTTTCGCGGCTTGCGGCAATGGCGCTAATGCGTAAATTTTCGCATTTTTAGAGGGAGGAGGGACGAATGTATGATAATCAAACGCTCACTGTGGTCGTCGGCGCCCTTAAGCCGGTTGAGGTCGAGCTGGCCGAATTCGAAACCGAAACGATATCTTTCGGCAGGGCGGATACCAACGCAATCGTCCTTCGCTCTGAGATCGCATCCCTTTTTCATGGATTTTTAAGCCTTGCCAGTACGCCATCCGGCGAGCGTGTAATTGTTAATGATCGCGACAGTACCAACGGAATATATGTAAATGGCGCTAGAGTTGAAGGAAAGCGCATGCTAAAAGATGGCGACACCATAACCTTTGAATCGCCCGAGGCAAGAGTTCTTAGTCAGCACGTGCGCGCGGTCGTCATGGTGCTCAACTATAGACCGCAAAACGCCAGCGCGATATGGTCATCCATGTTGCTGCCCGAAAAAGAGATATCAATAGGGCGCAGCCATAAATGCGACATAACCCTTGACTACAGCGAGGTCTTGCGGCATCACGCCTCCATTTACACCTCGGACGACACGAGCTGGTTATTGCCCAAGCATGGCAAAGTATATATAAACGGGAAAAGAATAGACGGCCGTGTCAAATTGTGTGAACGAGACGTTATATTCCTTGGCGAAGCGAAACTCGTTTATGTGAAAGGTACTTTGTACTACAACAAGCAACGCCCCACCTTTGCTGTGCATGTTCGCAAGGCTAATTTTAGCGTAGGCGGTAAGGGCGACAAAAAGAAGATATTGGATAATGTGAGCTTCAGCGTTTTTCCTTGCGAATTTGTTGCCATCATAGGTGGGTCGGGCGCGGGTAAAAGTACTTTGCTTAACGGCATGTGCGGATTTTCTTTCTTTACTGACGGCGATGTTTATTATGGCGACGACTCTTTATACGAGCATTATCAATCGTTGCGCGACCTCATAGGGTACGTGCCGCAGCGTGATATAGTGTATGACACGTTGACGCTTCGCGACATGCTTATGTACACTGCGGAGCTTCGCATGGCGGACGACGCTTCGGCGGAAGAGCGTACTCTACGGGTGGAACAGGTGCTCCAAACAATGGAGCTTGGCGACAGAGCCCAAACGCTGATTAAAAACCTCTCGGGCGGACAACGCAAACGCGCCTCTGTGGCTGTAGAGCTTATTGCGGATCCAGCTATCCTGTTTCTTGACGAACCGACTTCAGGACTGGACCCCGGAACAGAGCGAAAGTTTATGCAAACGCTAAAAGGCATGACCTTACAAAACAAGACAGTCATCGCGATAACCCATGTAACCGCCAACATTTCTTTGTGCGACAAGCTGGTTGTGCTTGGCGAAGGGGGCAAGCTGTGCTTTTATGGCTCGTCGGCCGAGGCGCTGCAATTTTTCGGCGTTAACGATTTTGTGGAGATATATGAAAAGGTAAGCCAAAATCCCGATGGTTGGCGATTGCGGTATACCACCTACGAGCTTAGCCCCTTGTATGTAAAGCGGGACGAGGCTTCTTCCCCAGAGGTTCCATCTTATAACGCCGGGCATGGCCTTTTGGAAGATAACAAAAAATCTGCGATAAGGCAGTTCTCCGTATTGAGCCGCCGATATCTAGCACTGATTCTGGCGGATCCCAAACGATTGCTCATGCTCATTTTACAAGCGCCATTGCTTGGCCTGTTGCTATCTGCGGTGTCATACGGCGTAGACGATAACGGGCTTAACAAGGTATATCGTTACAGTGGCGAAACGAAGGCGTTTTTGTTTTCACTGGCATGCGCCGCGTTTTGGCTGGGTATGCTTAACGCTGTACAGGAGATCTGTAAAGAACGCGATATTTTTCGTCGTGAGCGTATGGCGGTGCTTAAACTCGCCCCCTATCTCATGTCCAAGCTGGCTGTGTTGGGAGCGTTTTGCCTGTTTCAATCGTACATGCTTGTTATGGTCTGCATGATGTATTTGGGAAAATTCCCAACCAACGACTTGGGCGTGTATCCCTTTGGCGGTATGTTCTTTACTACTTTCTTATGCGCTTTTTCCGCCTCGGCGTTGGGGCTTGCCATATCCGCCGCCTCGCCCAATGCTGATAGGGCCATGACATTGGCGCCTGTTGTACTTATGCCGCAAATTTTATTCTCAGGCGTCGCTTTTGAGTTAGAAGGCGTCACGACATTCATATCCAACTTAATACACTGCAAATGGGCCATACAGGGTTACGCCGTGCTGTGCGACCTAAACGAATATGGCGACAATGCCGATTCGACCTCTGTAACCTACCTTGACGCAGCTTTCGACCACACTTGGAACAATCTTGGATGGTCATGGGGCGCAATGGTCATTATCACACTCGTATGTCTCACCATATGCTTGCTTGGCACACATGATATCGCACATCCAAAAAGGCGGGAATAGCGTGTTAGATATCCACGAACATTTGTTATGCCCATGCTGCTTTAAAGAACAGTTGGAATTTAGTAGTAAAAACGACAGGTTTGTGTGTCCGTATTGCGGATATGACGAACGCAAGACGCATAACGACGAAAAGGCGCCGGGCAACTCTCTGGCGATGGGCAATGTGTTGCTTAGCCGTTATATAATCGGTAAAACCCTGGGTCACGGCGGATTTGGCATCACCTACATAGCGTATGATATCGAAACGGACGATATAAAAGCGATTAAAGAATATTTTCCTGCTATAGCGCGCAGAGTGCCGGGAGGATTCGCGGTACAAGCGCAAAGCGCCAGCCTTCAGGAACGATTTGACGCAGGTATAGAGACTTTTTATGACGAAGCAAAAATTATTACCCGCTTTGAGCATAACCCTGGCATAGTTAATGTGTACGACTTTTTCTACGAAAACAACACCGCGTATTATGTAATGGAGCACATTGATGGCGTTGATTTGAAAACGTGGGTTAAGGACAACGGGCCAATGGGTTATGACAGGGCTATCAGCGTATTGGTTCAAATGGTTTATCTGTTGCACGACATACACTCACAGAATATTCTGCACGGAGACATTAGCCCCGACAATATATTCATTTCGCAGGACGGCGTGAGCATGGGCGTGATAAAACTGCTTGATTTCGGCGCGTCCCGCAGACTGTATCAAACAGATGGCGCCACTGATCTGCACATTAAAAAGGGCTTTACTCCAAAAGAGCTGTATGCCAAACATGTACCCGGCCCATGGTGCGACATATATTCGCTGGGCGCGACGCTCTACAGCCTGCTCACGGGCAAGGCTCCTGTCGAATCCATATTGCGCGCGGATACCGCCCCGTCTGAAAGTAAAAGTTCAGGCGAAGATACGCTCATGCGTGAGCGTATAAAGTGGCCATCGCAAATGGGTGTACGCATACCCAATAGCTTCGAGTTTATCCTGCAAAAAATGCTGGCCATTGATTATCACGAACGCTATCAGTCTGTCAGTGAACTTCGTCAAGATCTTTTTGTGATAACCAACAGAACACAGCCAGCCGATACCCTCGCCGTAAAGCCGGCCCACATGCGCAAAGGGTTTGTCACCGTGGCCATTGCGTTGGCTATCGCGGGTTTTATCGGACTTACGCAAGTTGTAGTGGAATACTACGACTCTATATATCGTGAACCCGTAACCCTAGAATCCCCCACCTCTTCTTCACAGTCTGGCGTGCGCCCGGAAGGCTTTCGGTACATTTTAACACCCCCTTCACCGGAGATCATAATTGTGACCATTATGCCGCAGATGTCTGATGATCCCAACGCGTATGCCCAGGGGAATCCAGCGCGAGACGAACCGCCAGTCGCTGGCGAAAATATCCCCGAAGAAGATGAAGGCACGCCAGAGGATCGGGCGCGTGAGAACGAGCAGGGGTAATAATTAAAACGGGTAAGATATCCACTTGATACAACAGCAATACTGATGTTCTTAAACAATGAGACATAGATATTGGAGGGTATATGAAGAGCATTGACGAGCGCCTAAAAGAGATGAAATACCTACAGGAATTGGGGGTGGTGTGCAGGGACGGTGACTTCGTGCCAAGCGTGCACTACCCGCCCATCACAAAATACCTGCCTATGACAGACAACGCGGTGTACGAAACATATACACAACCGTCAGACGGCTGCTTAGACATTTATGTGCATTTTCCATTTTGCGCGCAGCATTGCGTCTTTTGCCACTACCCGGGCAAGCTTGGGCCGCAAGTGGAAGAAAAAGCGCGCTACCTTGGCTATCTTAAACGCGAGATCTTGCTGTACAAACAACGCTTCGGTATAGATAAAATAAGGGCGCGCTCAATACTCATCGGCGGCGGCACACCCACATATATGGCTCCAGAAATGCTGGAGGATTTTTTGAAGTTTTTTAACGAACATATCGACCTTGCCAAATGCAAACAGTTTAATTACGACGTGGATCCCAACACCCTGGTGGGGTCGGAGGGGCTGGAACGCCTGCGCATAATGAAAGAACAACACGTCACAAGGCTAACCATTGGTATTCAATCGCTGGACAACAAAGTGCTGAAGATAATGAACCGCGCTCACAACGCGTCACTGGCGATCGAATCTGTAGAAAACTGCAAGCGTTTTGGCTTTGATGTCAACATAGAATTTATATACGGTCATCCCGGCGAAACATTGCAAAATTGGGAAGAGACTATACGCCAGGCGATCACTCTGCCAACCGATGAGATTCAGATATACCGCCTTAAGGTGTTAGCCTATGGCGATTATCAGGGTGAGATCCTTAACAGGCGTGAAGAAACCATGACATTTGAGCAAACCATGACCATGAAGCAACACGCGATAAACATTCTGAACGACGCGGGATATTATGAAAATATGCGCCGTGTCTATACGCGCGACAAAAAGAACATTTCCCACTACGCCTACAACCAGTGCTGCAACCTGTACGACCAGGTCGGCTTTGGAATAACCGCGTTCAGCAGCTACCGCGACAGATTCGCGCTTAACACACAATATTTTAAAGAATATTATAGCCTGATAGACTCGCTCCGCTTGCCCACAACACGCGGCTACATACGCGGCCCCGAACAGCAGCTGCGTTGGAGCATCATACTCCCGCTCAAAAATATGGATGTAAAGAAGAAACAGTTTGAGCGCATAAACGGCGTAACACTGGATAGTGTGTTTACAGAAAAATTTCGTCTGCTAAAAGAATACGGACTCGTTGAAGAAAACGACCGCATCCTGAAACTCACGGATCTTGGCGGGTTTGTAGCTGATGAAATAGCGGAACAGTTTAACAGCAACGACTTTAAGCCCTTCCCGCAGGATTCGTATACCGACGGGGTCCTTAATCCATACAAGTGCAACACAAAAGAGGATGCGTTTGGCTCATCGGCCCACGTTTTTAACATTAATGGACACGGTGTGAACCAATTGATAGACGATCTGTCCGCTCGACGTGACGTATCGCTTAACGCCGATAACATTCAAGAGCTGTTATCCGTATCGGGTGACGCGCAGCAAGCCCTCTTCACTGCCGCGCGACAGGTACGGCAAGCGAGGTTTGGCAGTTTTTTGAACATTAATGGCGTTATTAACATACCAGAGGGTGAAACCGCAAACGGCGAGGCTATTTTAAACGGCGCGCGGCAGATCATCAATCGTGGCATAAGAACAATAGTGCTGCAAAGCGATCAATCGGCGGACGACAAAATGCTGGAAGATATCATATCTGCCATGAAAGACATGTTTACCGGCAACGAGATAAGAGGCAACATAATGCTCGCCCTTGGCGAAAAATCTTTTGACGCATATAAACGTTTTGCCCAATTGGGAGCCACAGGTTACATATTAGATTTTTCGACTTCAAACGAAGGCATTTACAGAGACGTATTCAACGCGTCATCACAACACAGACTGGATTGTCTCAGGTACATACGCGACGCAAGATTAAGCCTTGGCACGGGCATTGCGATCGGTCTGCCTAAACAAACGCTCTATGATGTGGCTGCTGACATTGAATATTGCATATCGCTAAAGCCGGAATATGTAAATGTGAATCTTTTTGAAGCCCGTTCGACAAGATTTGACACAAGCCCAGATCTTCTGGAGTCGATCACGGCTAGCGAGCACATGTCACTTGAGGGTGGCGAACAACCGCAAACACGAGAAAATATTAACACTCTGCTAAACGCCATATCCATCTTGCGGCTCGCGCTGCCGGGGGCCTTTATCCCCACCCTCGCCGCGCTCGATCATATGCACAAAAACGGGCAGGCGGCGGGTCTGTTGGTAGGCGCCAATATGATAGGCGTAAACTTTACGCCCGTAAACTTTACGCTCACTGGCGATTCTACCTTGTCGACAGGCACGCTCGCCTCAAGGCTCAACCATGCTCAAGCCGCCGCGCAAAAAGCGGGTATGCACATACTCATATTTAAGCGCGGGGCAATGTTGACAGGGGTAAAATAACTCACAATACCAAACAACATGAGGGATTCTCCATCTGTTGTTTGGTATTTACCACAACAGCGGGCGGCGCACTCCGCCCATTTTCTCATACCCCCCTATTATTCTACAGCCAATAAATAAGAAACACGTTAAACTATTATTAGAATTTGATAAGATAATTTGTTACAGCAAAAGAATCAAATCACACAAACGTATGTTTCATGTATCCTTATTTTGGCCATGAACCAAAAGGGATGACGCAGACCGGCAAAATCCGATTTTCCGTACATTCGTATTACTCATTTCTTATATTCGATTGTTGTTGTAGCTATATTTCTACAAAAAGCCCTGTCATGCTCTACAAAGAGTAATGTCGGTTTATATGTTAAAATCAGTTCCTCAATCTGCATCCGGCTCAACACATCAATGTAATTGAGCGGTTCGTCCCAGATATACAGATGTGCTTGCTCACACAAACTTCGCGCAATCAACACTTTTTTCTTTTGTCCGGCGCTGTAATCACGCATATCTTTATCAAATTGCGTTTGTGACAAGTCCAGCTTGCTCAGTATTGTCTTGAAAAGTGTTTCGTCAATTTGCTGCTCGACGGCGTACTCATTCAAATCTCCCATCAGAAATGACGCATCCTGCGGCACATAGCTGATGATAAGCCTGCTGCCAAGCATCGCTGTCCCGCTATAGGGAATATCGTCACCGCAAATCAACCTGATTAAACTGCTTTTACCGCAGCCATTACCACCCACAAGGGCAACCCGTTCACCTTGATGAATAGAAAAAGTCATATCGCGAAACACATTCTGTCCATCATAAGCGACAGATAGATTTTCAATAAATAGTAAACGCGATGTGTGGTACGCGAGCGGACGGAGTTTCAGTGTATCGGAGGTCTCAATGTTTTTCAGCAGTTTGGACTTTTCTTCAATACTGCTCTGTTGGCGGTCTTGGATGGCTTTGGAACGCGCCATCATCTTTTTTGATTTTGCCGCTTGCTTAGGCGCATACCCCTTTTTATTGTCCACTTTATTTGGGTCAATGCCAATTTTACTTCGCTCTGCCTTGTCTGACCATTTCGCCGTTCGTCGGGCGGCGGCTTCCAGATGAGAAATTTCCTTTCTCAATCGCTCGTTTTGCGCCATTTCATATTCGTCTTGCATCTGCTTGTTGTGCCACCAAGACGAAAAGTTGCCGCTTTGTATTTCGATATTCGACTTATTGATAGACAGCACATGGTCAATACACTCGTCTAAAAACGTGCGGTCATGGGACACGACGATAAAACCGTTTTTGCCGTTCAAATACTGCGCCACCATTTCACGCGCCGCCATATCCAGGTGGTTTGTCGGCTCGTCGATGAGCAGAAAACTATTTTCACGCAGGAATATACCTGCCAGCAGTGTTTTTGTCTGTTCGCCGTTGGACATGGTTGAAAATGGGCGGTAAAGTACATTCTCGCTGACAGACAGCTTACTCAATTCTTTCTGTATTTGCCAATGGAAAGCGTCGGGCGCAATGGCGGTTAGTATGTCCAATGTATTTTGCGATGGGTTGGCAACGGCGAAAGGAAAATACTCAAACTCCACGCTTGCGGAAATCTTTCCGCTATACTCGTATTGGCCCATCAGCAGTTTGAGAAATGTCGTTTTACCGCGCCCGTTACGCCCACAAAAACCCAGTTTCCAATCGGTGTCAATCTGAAAGGACACATCGGTAAAAATATTATCATAACTGCCGTCATAGGCAAATGTAAGATTAGAAATGCTAATTAAAGACATAAAAAAGCTCCTTTTCTGCGCTGGAAAAGGAGCCAAAACGCATATTAAGGCAAAATGGGCATAAAACACCCATTGTCCTTTGATAGCGCCAGTCCAATTCCAACAAAAACCAAGCCCTGCGTGTCGCGGACTTCTAAGTTTCTATTGATTGCGAATTGGATTAGCGAATCATCGGTACACCCCACTCTCGTCTAACTAAAATTAGTATAGCAGAAAAATGGCCGAAATACAATAAGTTTTTCATCTGTTTCTGTTTAAAATCTCTGTTTAAAATCATCTGTTTTCAAAAAATCAGCGACATCATAGCTTTCAGGCCTCTTCTTGTTGTACTGATGTCCGAAAATAATTTTATAACTCTCGATTCAATACTTGTATCTCGCGAAATTCTGTGATATATTATATTCATTATTGTTATGTTGTGCGGTGAGAGTGGAGGCGCATCCAAATGAGGGCGAGTTACAAAAAATTATGGAAACTGCTGATTGACAGGGATATGAAAAAAACCGATCTCGCAGAACTCGCAAACGTCAGTGTCGCAACTCTGACAAAACTCTCCAAGTGCGAAAACGTGAATGTGGATATACTCGTCCGCATATGTTCGGCGTTGGAGTGCGAGATGGGCGACATAATGGAGCTGGTCGGCAACGATATTGAAGAACAAGCAGGGAAAGGGCGATAAGTGGGATGGACAAATGATAGAAATCCTGTCTTATATCGGGATGCCGCTGAATATGTGGGAAAGGCTTGGGAGGACAAATGACATTCTGGGATTTCTGCGCCCCGTTCTATGACCGAGCAGAGCAGACAAACAAGGCAGCATACAGCGGTATGATCCGCATGATTCGGGACTTGACGCCACAGGGCGCAAGCGTGTTTGAAGCCGCAGCAGGGACGGGTGCTATCAGCCTCTCTGTCGCCGACAAAGCGGGAAGCGTTCTCTGCACGGATTTGTCTGAACGTATGCTGGGAGTAGCCCGCCGCAAAGCCGAGCGGCAAGGCGTAAACAATATCAAGTTTGCCTCTCGAAGCCTATTTGATACCGGCGAGCCGGACAACGCTTACGATGTTGTCATTGCCGCTCAGGTGTTCCACCTCATCGACGATCCGGAGAAAGCCGCCGTCGAGTTGAAACGTATAACTTGCGGCATGGTCATCGCCCCTGTCTGCCCTCTGAAAGACCTGAAAGGGTTCTTCATCAGGCCAACTGTAGGCGTGTGGCGAATTTTCGGCTTTGCGCTCAAGCGGGAGTTCGACGCTGGTGGTTATCGGCAGTTCCTCGCCAATATAGGATTGCCGCCCGATGAATACAAAATCGCGGACGGCAGGATGCCTTTGGCCGTGCCTGTGTGGAGGAGAGGCTGACGATGAAGAATCTGAGAATAGGATTTTCGCTGCGTCGTTGCTGCCAGTGGGCGACAGGGCGCATTTCATCGCGCTC
The DNA here is from genome assembly GCA_031263155.1 of Clostridiales bacterium. Taxonomy (GTDB): domain Bacteria; phylum Bacillota; class Clostridia; order Lachnospirales; family WQUN01; genus JAISGK01. The sequence continues at coordinate 29,696 of JAISGK010000015.1, read as the reverse complement.
CCTGCCAAGGTTCGTTCAAAAGAGAAATTGATGTTGGGCGACGCAGTTGATCTGTCGTTTGAGATAATACAACGAATTTAACCGCGACAAATTCATAATGGATTTAAAAGAAGGTGGATTTATGGCACTTCGTAAAGTAAAGATTGAGAACTTCAAAATATTCGAAAAGTTCGAACTCGAATTTGATTCGGGCATCAACATTCTTGTCGGCGACAATGAAGTCGGCAAATCGACAGTCATTGAGGCCATCCATTTAGCTCTAACGGGAATAATAAATGGGAAGACGCTAAACACCGAACTTACGTAGTACCTGTTCAATAATGCCGCTGTTGCTAATGATACTTTGCCGATTGAAAATGAGATTGATGTGATTAGCGTTGGAACATCAATGCCGCCTACATCGGCAAAAACTCACAAGACAATATCCGTATATGTTTTGATAAAGAAGACCGAACGCCTTCCGGCACAGGGTTAATTGAAAAGTATAATTACAACACCCTTGAGAATCTTATGTTAGCGACCAATGATTTGGCCAGCTTGAATGCTGTGTTTAAGAGCAAATGCAAATCAGAAGACGAACTTCGAATTTACATGAAAAATAACAAAACAGAGTGCGCACTGGCAATCTTCGATTCGCCCAGAAAAGTGGCGTACCCGGGCTATATCAAGGAGGCTATTGCCCATGTGTGCAAACAGACTGATTGTGGCTGCCGCCGGATCGGGGAAGACATCAATAATAGTTGACGAGACCGCCCAATATACGCAAGGGAATGTGCTAATAACGACATTTACCTTGGCGAATGAGCAGTCTATACGCGAGAAATTTATCAAGAAGGTTGGTTTGCGTTCCTCAGCACGTTACCATACAGACTTCGGAATTCAGCGGCGATATGCACGGTCTCATCGCGGCTCTATCCCGAATATAGTGAATGCAAATCACTGTTAACAAAAGTGAATGGCCACATGGGGTTGTTCTTCGTGCGTAAACAAGATGTGTGTGAGTATAGCAAGACAATTATGCCGTTGCAGTTGTGGTTAAGGCGGGAAAAAGACAAAATGCCCATCCTGTCAACAGAGGTAATGACTTTCGGAGGCTCGAAAGGTGTCGAGCGTGACCACATTATAATATACCCAACCGAGAAGATGCTCAAATGGCTTCAAGGTGGCCGGGTCACACTCAAGTTTCAAACGAAAGCTCACCTCTATGTGGCGCTCACCAGAGCATTTTTCAGCGTGGGAATCGTCGTGGACGACAATTTTGATAAACAAACGCAGGATATTTCGTTATGGATTGCTCCTAAGGGTGAAAAATTGGAGAATACACGGATAAAAACTTGCCCGACTTGATTGATAGCTATGCACCGAATGAATTCCCCACTTGATGATCCGGATGAAATGTAATCTGCCATCTCAACAAAGAGCTTGTAGTTTCGCATGGCGTGCGTTATAATGGGGTACACTGGGGTTTGTTATACCCTGTTGGCAAGGTGTAAATTATAGAGCGTAAAGGAATCAGACGATTGGAGGTTTTCGATATAATGACCGAACGAGTAATGAATACAGACGCTTTACAAGCGTACTTCGTAACAACATTCCAAACCAAGCAAGTGCTGGTACGCGAAAGCAACAGTGTGGTGACGATTGAGCCTCTTAAGGAAAAGGTGGACTGCACAATCGGACTGCGCGGAATGTTCAAGGATTGCCCTGAAATGTCCGTTGACAAATTCTTGGAGCGCAAACATGCAGACAAGGAACTTGACCTATGACCGAATACATCCTAGACGCTTGCGCCTTGCTTGCGTTGCTGCGCGATGAACCCGGGGCTGATGTTGTCGCAAACATCATCAATGACGCAAATGTTGGCGAGGCTTCAATTTCAATGCATAAGGCTAATCTTCTTGAAGTCTACTACGAGCGCCGCCGTGTCGTTGGCAAGGTTAAGGCAGATTTATTCTTGACGGAGTTCAAAAAGCAGCCGATAACCATTATACCCGACATCAGCGACGCTCTTTTTGAGGAAGCCGGGCGTTTGAAATCGCTATACAAAATATCATTTGCCGATACGTTCGCGCTCGCTGCCGCCTCCATTTCTGGCGGTATATTTCTCACTGCTGACCATCACGAAATGGACAAGGTGGAGCAAAGCGAGCCTAACATCAAATTTATGTGGATACGGTAAGTCTCTTCGAAAAAACAATTATCCGTAGCCCGAGAGTACAAAAAAGCTCTCGTAACACGAGAGCGGACTACGGATGATTCGCTGTTCTTTATACATACTAACCGCGCCCGGTCGCGCCGCCCATGAACCCTTTAGCCTTGGCGTATGCCGTTGGGCTCTTGCCATAGGCTTTTTTGAAGCTTGCCACAAAATGACCGTAGTTTTCGTAACCGCACATCCGGGCGATGGCGGCGCTTGAAAACCGCCCCTCCGCAAGCAGCCCCGCCGCCATTTTCATCCGGCACGCAATAATCTGATGTATGATGGTCTCTCCGGTAACCGATTTGAATATCCGATTCAAATGGTCTTGGTTCCGATGAAATGCATCGGCAATGCTTGTTAAAGACAAAGACTCGTCGCTGATATGGTCTAGCAGGTATTTTTGGACTTCTTTCACCAAGTCTTCTTTGTTCAGCTTTTCGCCATGCGCCTGGCTCTCTTCCTGCTTTTTGCCGCCCAGCCAAACCTTTCCAATCTCCGCTTTCTCCACGATATCCGAGTTCTTTGTGAACTCCTCGACCATTTTGGTCAATAGATCGGCGATTTCACTGTTCACGACGGGTTTTAGCAAATATTCCACGCACCCCAAGTGTATGGCTTCCTTGGCATACGCGAACTCCGCATGGCAAGTCAACAGGGCGCAAGCCACTTTCGGGTAGGCGTTTCTGACAAAACGCAGCAAGTCCAAACCGCTGGCTCTCGGCATTTCGATATCACTTAAAACCAAAGAAACCTCTTCCCTTTCCAGTATCGCCTTTGCTTGTGAAACGCTATTTACGGTAAATACCTGTTTAATCCCGCAGATCGCAAAATCCACGCCGGAAAGGATACCATTGATCACAATCTGTTCGTCGTCCACTATGAGTAAGTTCATTGTATTGGCGCCTTTATCGTCACGGTCGTCCCCATGCCTTTTTTTGATTCAATCCAAACATCCGCGCCCTCCCCCAAATTCTTAACGCGGTATATGCTGTTCCATATCCCTATGTGCTTACCGTCGGGATGCACCACCGGCCGAGCATCCCTAATCGCCGCCAGGGTTTCCGCATCCATCCCAGGTCCGTCGTCTTCGATAAGAACATATGCCAAGTGTTCTTCCACGTAGGCATTTATTCGTATGTGCGTAAAACGGTCTAGATCAATAGCGTACTTAAATATGTTTTCAACAAAATTATGAACCACCAAGCCGGGAAGCAAAACCTTCCCTACGCCATCCGCCAAATCAAATACGGTTTCAAAACAATGGGGATACCGCATTGCGCTAATTTCCAGGTAAGCTTTTATCAGCTCCACCTCCGAAGAAAGAGGCATGAGGTTATCGGTGCAACTAAACAAATATCGATAATACTTTGAAAGATACAGAGCCATTTTTTGAACGGCATCGAAATTTTTCACTTCTGCCAGCGAATAAATCGTGCTAAAAAAATTCAACATGAAATGCGGCCTGATTTGCAATTTGATATTGACCAGTTGCATCTTGTTGTACTCGACTTCCTGCCGCAGCTTTTCGATCCGCAGATGCTCAATTTGATCCAGCATACGGTTAAACGACCGATTGATGAAGAGAAACTCCGAAGCGCAGCGATACGTCCCGATCCGGCAGCTCTCATCTCCTGACTCCACCTGGTTTAGAGCGTCTGAAATTCTTTTCAAAGGCTTAATCAAAATCCCTGAGAGCCATAGGTACAAGAAAGGGATGATTATCAGGCAAGCAATCGCGATAAATAGCATTGCCTTTCTGAAAAATGGAAGATTCTGGAAGATTTCTGTTTCCAGAACCCCTGCATACAGCATGAATCCCGTCGCGGCGACGGGAATGGAGATAATTGTTTTGGTATTAAAGAATTCTCCCGCCATGACCTTGAGAAGATCGGCACCTGGCTTTGAGGCCTCTGTTTGGTTCGCCCTCTGCGCGTCGATGGGGGATTCATCCCCAGCGGCAAGCAACACATAGGATTCTTGATAAGGGATGTCTCTACGAAGGGCTTCCAGATGGCCTTCGATTTCTATAAAACTCCCGTAGGTGGTATTCTGAATACGATACGCGCGAAAAAGCAGGGGCATATCCCCCAGGCGAATCAGGCGCCAGGCGGCGGAGAGGATCTCATTGCCTAAAAGCTGAACGTATTTTTCGACATTCTGCCCAAGACCGCTTTGATCCCTGCAAATTACGAAACAGTCGTCCGCTGCGTCCAATGCGAAGAAGTACCCCGTAGGAATGCTGTGGTTGTAGATGCTGCCCTGGAAATTCTTCACAAAAACATATTTATTGTATTCGTATGCGGACTTGGTATTGCTGTTTGTAAGCGTGTTGAAATCCTTATCTGTGATTAAATCTTTACAGTAATTGTCCGCCCGCAGGGTCTCATTTAAAAAATCGCTTGCATATAGGGCGCAAATGCTTTCCAGCGTCAGGTATGCGTTTTGCCTGATACTTTGCCTGTCATTTTGGTAAAAGACAAGCATCACGGCGTTTACCGGAACCACAAAGGCAAGAATCCCGATAATCACCCGCGTGCGGACGGAATTGAAAAATTTGCAGATATCCTTTTTGAAAAAACTCCATGTCCTATTCATTTCCGGATTATAACACATTTCCCCTTTCTTGTAAAACAAGGCGAGTTTTCGCACTCCGCTAAATAAAACCTTCCCCCCGAACCTTCTTTGAAGCGGTATTGACGAGCGCCAGCAAACCGACGCTTACGACACTTTTCAATACGCTTACGGCAGTGGAAAGCGAATAGCCGCCGCTACCCATTGCGATGTTGTATACATACAAGTCAAGCACCTGGATGGAATCTTTATTAAACGCGTTTTGGAAAACGAAAAATTGTTCCATCCCATTGGAAAGGAAGTTGGCCAGGCTTAACATTACCAGCACAAAATACGTCGGAAGCAGGGAAGGAATGGTTATGCGCATGATGATTTGCAGTTTTGAAGCGCCATCCACCCGGGCCGCCTCGATCATCTGTTCGTCTATCCCACTGATTGCGGCCAGATACATCACTGCGCTCCAACCAGCGTTTTTCCATGTCATCCAAAAGAACATGGATAACCAGATGTGTTTGGATGATTGCAAAAATGTAATTGGCATGTCAATCAGGCCGATTTTTAACAGAACCGCGTTTACAGCGCCGTTGCTGTTCAGCAGAGCATAGGCGATGGAATAAACCAGAACCCAACTCACGAAATTCGGCAGGGTCGTAATGGTTTGAATGAATTTCCTATAGCGCGGGCTTCGCATTTCATTGAAGAATACCGCGAATATCATTGGAAACCAAGAAAAAAGCAGGTTTAAGCCGCTGATTCCAAAGGTGTTTGCCATTACCTGCATGAGTTGTCTGCGCTTGACCGCAGTATCCGCCATGCTTTTGAACCATTTGAAGCCCACCCACGCGTCAAGCGTGAGAGGTTTTGGCGGGCGGTAGTCAAAAAAGGCGTAAACCCAGCCAAACAAAGGGTAATAAGAAAAAATCAAGAGAAGGATGATAAACGGCATGATATATAATGTATCATTCAATGACGTTCTCTTGAGTGATTTAGCGATCAACTCTTAGCCTCCTGCACAATACACATTTTCACGCCCACCTATAGATTCATGGCCACATTCCAGCCATCGGTCGCCGCATCCTTGATAAACCGGCTTTTGCGGCAGTCGCCGATAACAAATGTCTGCGGCGCAATATTGTACCACGCAAACAAGGAAGCGGCATCCGGGGCCTTTAGACCCACACAGTAGACGACGGCGTCCGCGCCCACAAAACGCGTGGTTTCATCTTTGGCGACAATAAAAGCGCCTTTAGCCGTGATTTCTTTCACCAAAGACTCCATGTGAATCTCAATTGAGGTGGTCGTTTCCATAAGCTGGTTGGCATAATTCATAAAGTCTTCTATGGCGTTTGCGGCCAAGCGTGCGGTGGCTTCCACCATGATGGCCTGTTTCCCTCTCTTCAGGGCTTGTTCCAGCGCAATCTCCACCCCATTGGCGCCCCCGCCTACGACGAGGAGCTTCTCGCCCCAATTTTCTTTGTTCCTTAACGCCTCATAAACGTTCATCACATGAGGCAGATCAATCCCTGGAATCGGCGGCTTTACCACGTTTGCTCCCATGGCCAGCAAAAGCGCATCCGGGTTCAAGGATTTAACGAGCGCTGGGGTAGCCTCCGTTAACAGCATAATCGCCACATTCGATTTTTCGAGCTGCGTGTTCAAATAGTCCAAGTATTTGCCAACTTCGTATTTATAATCACTTTTTCTGGCATCATACAGCGCGCCCCCGGTATAGGCATTCTTTTCCAATAGAGTGACTTCGTGCCCACGGCACGCCGCCGTGATGGCCGCCTGCATTCCTCCGGGGCCCGCGCCGACGACGACCACCCTTTTTTTGTTCGCAGCCGTTCCATCATCGCTTCCAAGGTATTTGGGGTAGACCATCGGCATTTTCATCTCTTTGAAATCATAACGCGGATTCACCGAACATCCAAAGTTTGTCTTTGAATAACACAGTTTGCAGCGCAGGCAGGGGATGATATCCTCATCTCGCCCTTCCCTTGCCTTGTTTACCCAGTCCGGATCCGCCATAAAGGCGCGGGACATTGAAACCATATCAACCAAACCGCTCGTGATGATCCGTTCCGCTTCATCCGGGTACAAAACGGCGCCAACCACCGCGACCACAAGGCCCGGGCAGGCTGCTTTTACCTTTCCGGCAAAAGGCGCGTTAGGCATACGTTCCTTCAAGAAAATCGTCTGGCTATGCACATGCCCCCTCTTTTCAAGATCGGTTCCGGCTGAGATTTCTACCATATCAATATAAGGCTCCACCGCCGCCAAGAAAGCAAGCGCATCATCAAAGTTCAATCCGCCCGGCAGAAAATCCGTCGCACTAAAACGCATCCCAACCGGAAAATCCTTCCCGACCGCCTCCCTCACGGCCTTCACCAACCGCAAAGGAAAACGCATCCGGTTCTCCAAGCTTCCGCCAAATTCGTCCTCCCGTTTATTGAAATAAGGGGAAAGGAATTGACCGACCAACCATCCGTGGCCATTGTGCATGTCGATCATGTCAAAGTCAAAGTCCTTCGCGCCCTTTACGAATTGCGCATATTCCTCCACGCACTCGTCCATGTCCTCCGTCGTCATAGAAAAATATGGCGCCCCGTCCCATTCGCTCACCCCATCCGACGGGCCTTTGCGGTTGGCGGAGTGATGCCCAAACTGGTGAATGTGCAAAGAGGCAAGAGAACCCGCTGCGTGGCAGGCTTCCACATACTCTCTAATCAAATGATGACTTTGCTCATAGAAATTATTGCCGCTTTCGGAAACCCCCAGATTCCCTCTCACCAAGACAATCCCGGCGCCGGCGCCTTTCGCGACTTGCGACCCGCAATGACCTGGAGCGAGTACTGTCCGGTTTTGCGCGATGACACTGTTTATTTTCATAGGGGAAAACAGGTTTTTGAATTTCATTGTCATTTATCCTTTCACGGAGCCAATCATTATGCCCTTCACAAAAAACCTCTGAAATATGGGATATATCAGTATGACCGGAGTCACAACCACCACCGTAACGGTCATTCGAATAGAAGTGGCCGTCTGCGCGTTGCTTAGATTTTGCGCCATGACGGCAGTCCCGCCGGTGTTGATCAAATTTTTCAACGAATTCGCCTGGTTTAAATAGCGATATAATGTGAATTGAAGGGTGTTGAGCTTGGGATCTGTCATCAGCAGCAAGGTGTCTTGGAATGAATTCCACTGGCCTACAGCCGTAAAAATCGCCACTGTCGCCAGTATCGGCTTGATTACGGGCAGCAAAACGCGAAAGAAAATTCCCAGTGTTCCCGCGCCGTCTATCACCGCAGCCTCCTGAAGCTCTTTTGGCGTTGATTCAACGAATGTTTTACAAAGAACCACGAAGAATGGGCTGATAATCGTGGGCAGAATGTATGCCAGGAAATTGTTCGTCAATCGGAGATTGTGCATGGTTAGATACCAGGGGATGATTCCCGCGTTAAAATACATCGTACCGACAACCATCCGGTACCACAATTTGCGCATCCACACACTGGGCTTGGTAAACATATATCCCAAAAATCCGGAGGCGAATACCGTCGCAAAGGAGCCGATGGCAGTTCGAAGCACGGAAATTTTCGCCGCGTTTACCAAATCCGGAATTTTGAAAACACGGATGAAATTCGAGAAATGCACCCCGACCGGATAGAAAATAACTTTCCCTCTCTCACTGATATCGTTGGCGCTGATGGAATTAATCAAAATATAATAAAAAGGATAGAGGCAGATCAAGGCGAATATCGTATAAAAGATGTATGCCGCAATGGTCACAACATCGTCTTCCGACACTATTTTTGTCTTTTTCACCCGAATTGCCCCTTTCCCGAGACCGATTGTTTCTTCTATCACCGCAAAGCTTCTTTCGTGGCTTCCACAAAGCTTGCGTAGTTTGCGGCGTCAAACGCGGCCAATTGTTCATAACCCAATCCGTTCAATGTTTCAGCCATTTCTTCCCATAGCGCGTCAAATCCGGCTTGATCCTCGGCAAAGACCATTTTCCACGAATAATCCCTGAAAGATTCCTGGCACTGCCCCCGAAGTACAGAGATATCATTCGTGTCCGGTTCCAGGGCGAATACTACATTGGGGCCGATATCCAACATATCGTTCTTTTTCAGATAGTCAACAAGGTTGTCGGCGCCAAAGCGCACCTGCCACTCCCTGTCCATTTCAGAAGGTTCCCCCAACACGGACGACCAGAACTGATAGTTGTATTGCTCTTTGGTATCGGGGTCTATGATATAATTTTGATGGCCAAAGTAGAAGTTGATTTGGTTCATGCCATCCGCATAACCGCCTCCGCCATACTCTTCCGGCACTGCCAAATTGTCGGCCTGCGCGTTCGGGTTGATAATCATGTTCTTGCCGTCGGCGTTTTTTTCATAGTTGAAGCCCTCAATGCCGCCAAAGGAATAACGCCAGTTTTCAGGCCCGTCATACCAGTCTAAAAACTCCATGATCCTCTCGTATTTTTCGCCCTCCACATTTGCCCCTATGCCCATGTATGACTCGGCGCCGTAATAGATGTCCGCCTCCATGTACAGTTTCTGGTCTTGAACCGGAATATACAGGAAATGGCTTCCGTCCGCCTTGCGTTCTTCTGTATTCCAGGCATATTTTGTAAAAATATACCACAGGAGATAGACTTGTCCGTTGCCAATCTTTGTAGAAACCGTACTCCAATCCTGCGTGCCACTGTCCGGATCCACCAAACCCCGCAGATATGCATCGTTTAAGAATTTCAATACCTTATAGTAAGCCGTATTCTTTTCCGTCACCGGCAGCAATTCTTGGGTCTTAGAGTCAAATATCAAAGAGCCCCGCATGAGTTGATCATACCAGCGCATGGGCTCTGTGACATTAGCCATGCCAAATCCGTCCCAATCTTTCCAAAGCGACAGCGCATAGGCGGAATCTCCCACTTCGTTGACCGGATGGTTTTTCTGCATCTGCTCCAAAACGTCCAATAGCCCGTTAAGATCCGCAATATCCGGCTCTCCCAGTTCTTTATATAAATCCCAGCGCAATTTTGTGCTGATTAGAAGGTCGGTGTCCGTAAATTCGGTAGGGGATGTTCCCGTCATGTTGCAGGGTATGACATAAATCCCCTCTCCTTTATCCGGGAACATTGAGTTATTGACCGTCTGAACCGGATCCAAGAACTCCTTTAAAAAAGAAGTTTGCGCAAACCCACTGCGGATATCCCTAACCAAGCCGTTGTTCACCACATAGGTCATCTTGTCCTTTCCCAGTTGCACGATATCCCCCAAATCCCCCGTGGAAAGGCGCGTCTGATATGCGCTTTCCCCTGAAAGAGACAAGGCCGTGATATTCAGCTCAATGTTAAATTTATCCTTTAGGATTTTTCCGTACCAGCCGCCTTGCAAACCTTGGTAATTGGCGCCTTCACTCAAAACGTTGATGACGAGTGTCTCGCGCTCGCCGGCGTCTGTCGAAGCGGATGCTTCAGCGGATGCTGTCGTTGTTTCGGACGCAGGGGCAGAAGCTTCTGCGCTCCCGCTGTCATTCGCGCCTGAACTGCCGCAGGCGGCCATGGCGGAAACAGTCAAAACCAATACCAATAATAAAGCCAGCATTCTTTTTGCTTTCATGGTTTCCCTCCCAATCAGATAAGTTGGTGTCGCGGCCAACAGCCGCATTGTACACCTATGTACAGTATAACTAAAATAAAAGTTTAGAATATAAAGAAAATCGACGAAAACCTATAAAAAACCGACAGCTTTTTCATTAAAGTTGTCGGATGTGGCGGGTGCGGAAACACAGATCATCTAGACATACTTTTATGCCTAAATAATAACAACCATAACATCGCCTGTTGTTTTTGCGAGCCGCCGATGTTATAATGTGTACAACCATTACTGAGGGGGCACTTCATGAACGCTTTTTTTAGCATGGACGGTCCGTTTTATAAAATCGGCTCTATTATCGCTGATATTATGATCGTTAGCTTTATCTGGATATTATTTTCTCTGCCGATTTTTACCATTGGCGCTTCGTCCACGGCGCTGTACTATGTTATGACACGGCGTATATCCAATCGAGAAGGCTACTTGTGGCGCGACTTCTGGACCAGTTTTAAATCAAATTTTAAACAAACCACTATCATCTGGCTTATCTTTCTTGCGCTTGCCTATATCCTGTATGTAAATATAGCCAATGTAGATCTTGTGGGTGATATGAAAGCGGTAATACTGCCCGTTCAGGTTTTGTTTTCTGTCGAATTGACTATCGTGTTTATGTACATCATCCCCCTCAACGCCCGTTTTGAAATAGGCCTTAAGGACAGCTTTAAGACAGCGTTTTTCATGGCGAATCGTCACCTGCTCACATCCATACTGTGCCTGATCGTTGCGCTGGGCATATTTGTAGTATGCTATACCACGATCATTTTGTTCTTGTTCGCCGCCGGGCTGTATTGTTACCTCACCTCATTTCTGTTCCTGCGGGTGTTCAAGAAATATAGACCGGAAATAGATATGGATTATGCCGCTCTGGAGCAGTTTAACGCTGAAAAGGCCGAAGCTGAAAGCATCGAGGCTGAAACCATCGAAAAAGCGGCGCAGCAAAACGCGTCTAATTTGGCAAGCGATTATCCAGCGCCAGACAATGGAGAAACCAAATGATAGACCTGTCTAGACTTAATGAGATGCAATTGGAAGCCGTTCGCCAGGTTGACGGAGCCATATTGATTCTCGCTGGCGCGGGTTCAGGCAAAACCCACGCGCTTACATATCGCGTGGCGTGGCTTCTGGAAAACGGCGTTAACCCCTACCATATCATCGCCATAACGTTTACCAACAAAGCCGCGAAAGAGATGCGCCGACGCGTCAACGACCTTAACGAAAGGGGCGAAAGCGTGTGGGTAAGCACGTTCCATTCGTCATGCGCTCGTATTTTGCGCCGCGAGGCAAACAACATAGGCTACGATCGCTCATTCTCTATTATTGACGCTGACGACTCCGAAAAACTCTGCCGCTCTTGCATCCGCGAAACCAACGTAAACGAAAAACAATATACCCCCTCCAGTTGCCTGTCTTATATCAGCAAGCAAAAGGACAAATTTATCAGCAGCGAGCAATCGTCGCAAAACGCTGTGGATTATCGCGAAAAAATCCTGGCCAAAATCTATGGGCTGTATCAGCGCCGCCTTAAAGAATCCAACTCCATGGATTTTGACGATTTGATATATAACGCCGTGCGCATGTTTACCTCGTGCCCCGAGGTGCTTGAACAGTATCAATCACGTTTTCATTACATTCTGGTAGATGAATTTCAAGACACCAACACCTTGCAATATCGATTGATTCGCTTGCTGGCCGACAAATACAAAAACATCTGCGTGGTTGGCGACGACGACCAGAGCATATACAGTTGGCGCGGAGCCAATATACGCAATATTTTGCAGTTTGAAAAAGACTTCCCCGGCGCGAAAATTATACGGCTGGAGCAGAACTATCGCAGCACCCAAACCATTTTGGACGCGGCAAACGCGGTGATAAAGCAAAACAACTACCGCATGGGCAAAAATCTTTGGACACGGCAAGAGGGCGGGCTAAAAGTTTCATACTACCACGCTTTCGACGATCGAGACGAGGGTAAGTTTGTCGCCTCGCTCATAGCGCACAGACAGCGCAAGAAATCAAAATTCAGCGACTTCGCCGTTTTATATCGCACGAACGCGCAATCACGCGCTATAGAAGACGAAATGGTGCGCTTTAGCATTCCGTATCGTTTATTTGGCGGCGTACGCTTTTATCAACGTATGGAGATAAAAGACATTTTGGCGTATCTTAAAGCTATTCACAATCCGTTAGACTCTGTGTCGTACATGCGAATAATCAACGTACCCAAGCGCGGCATTGGCGCGTCTACGGTAGAGGCCGTGCATCGATGCGCCGTTGAGAATGAAATACCGTTTTATATGGCGCTGTACGAAGCGGAACACTTGGGCCTAAGCCGCGCGAGAGTGGCAAAAATAAATGAGTTTGTGACGTTAATGGACAGCTTGCGCGAATACTCCAAAACCCACGCCGTAACCCAACTATTAAACAAAGTGATGGACGACACGGGCTACAGGAAAGAGCTTGAGGCCGACAGTGATGTGATAACCGGTACGCGCCTGGACAATATAGAAGAATTGTATGTGAAGATGAAAGAGTTTGAGAACGGCCCTTCCGCCCAAAGCGATAGCTCGCTTAACGATAACGCGCTTGGCGACAACCCGCTGGGTTCTTTTTTGGAAGACGTCGCGCTTGTAGCCGACATTGACAACTATGAGGAAGGCGAAGACGCCTGTGTGCTTATGACCCTGCACAGCGCGAAGGGGCTGGAATTCCCCGTTGTGTTTTTAGTGGGGTTGGAAGAAGGCATTTTCCCCAGCTACAGGAGCGTCACCGCTCCCAGCAAAGAACCGCTTGAAGAGGAGCGGCGCTTGTGCTATGTAGGCATCACCCGCGCCAAGCGCGAGCTATTTATCTCTGCCGCCAGTCAGCGGATGCAGCACGGACAGATTGTCGCCAACTTGCCCAGCAGATTTATACGAGAGATTCCCGGAGAGTGCCTTACGCGGTTGCGTTGAAGCATAAAATAAAACGCAGATGGTAGAGGCGTTTGACTATCTGCATATAATTGGTTAAGATATATGCAGATATCAATAGGAGATATGCAGATGAGGTATTTCGACTATTCATTCCTTGAATACGGGCTGCTGCCCGCAGGGCTTGTGAGCGTGGTCGGCGCAATCAGCGAACTTCGCGAGCGTGAGAACGTTCTCAAATCCAGCCACTCCGACATTTTCACGCGCTTGGAGAGTATCGCGAAAGTGCAAAGCGTTAAAGGCTCCAACGAAATTGAGGGCATCGTCACGAGCGAACAACGCATAAACGAAATCGTTAACCAGAACTCAGCGCCGCTGAACCACAACGAGGCGGAAATCGCAGGATACCGTGACGCGCTCGCTCTCGTTCATTCCAATTACGCCGCGCTTGACGCGCGTGAACGTGACATTTTGCGGCTGCACGAGCTAATGCTGTCATACTCGCCGAACGGCGGCGGACACTACAAGGACAGCGACAACGTAATTATGGAGGTTGACGCGAACGGAGCGCGTCGTGTCCGTTTCGCACCCACTCCCGCAGATGAAACAGAGGGAACGATGGAGCAGCTAATTCTCGCGTATATGGACGCCCGCGACAGCTCCGCCGTCAATAGGCTGCTGCTGATTCCATGCTTTATACTCGACTTTCTCTGCGTACATCCATTTTCGGATGGCAACGGCAGAATTTCGCGCCTGCTGTCGCTCCTGCTCTTGTATAAAAACGGCTTCGACGCGGGGCGCTACATCTCGTTTGAAGAGCAAATCAATCGCAACAGAGCTGGATACTACACGGCGCTGAAAGACAGCTCGGACGGATGGCACACGGGCGGGAACAGCTATTTTCCGTTCATTGAGAACTTCGTGACTACGCTGCTGATGTGTTACAAGGAGCTTGACAAACGGTTTGCTGTTGTAAACAGCGGAAAAGTGAGCAAGCGTGAGCGCATCAAGGCAACCGTGCTAAACAGTTTGCTGCCGATAAGCACACGTGAGGTTTGCTATATACTACCCGACGTTAGCCCGACTACTATAGAAACCGTTATCTCGTCAATGTTGAAGTCCGGCGCGATTGAGAAAGTAGGCTCGGCGCGTAATACGAAATACGTCAGGCGATAGGCATCGCCAAGAGAGTTATACAAAACCAAATTTAGGAGGCCGTTATGAAAAAATCTATTATGGCGCAGGCATTGATCTTCCCCACCCCGGTGTTTGTATTGGGCACTTATGATAAAGGTGGCAAGCCCAACGCGGCAACATTTGCCTGGGGCGGCATAGCAAGCTCTAAACCCGCCAGCGTATCTGTCGCTGTTCGCCCCAGCAGATATACATACGAGGCTTTATTGGAGCGCAAATCCTTTACGGTTAATCTGCCCACTTATAAGCATGTAGATGAGGCGGACTATTTTGGCATGGTATCGGGGCGCAATGCTGACAAGTTTGCCGCCACCGGTCTAACACCTGTGAAAAGTGAATTTGTAGACGCCCCATACATTGAGGAGTTCCCCTACGCGCTGGAATGTGCCGTGACCCACACAATAGATCTGGGCGTTCACATCCTGTTTATAGGCGAAGTCAAGAACGTGATTGTTGATGAGTCTATTGACTCGTCTGGAAATTTCATCAGCGATCTGGGGATTTTAACCTTTGACTCATCCTCCCGCCAATACCGCGTGCCCGGCAATGTCGCGGCGGCGGCGTTTGAGTGCGGCAGGCGTTTTATAAAATAGCCCCTGTCACCTCAGTCCCCCTTGGAAGATATTTGCCTTGCGCAATACCGCGCTTTCTGCTAAAATTCAGGTAGACAAACTTGGGAGTGATCGCGTTTGAGATTATTCATATCGGCTGACATAGAAGGCACCACCGGCATATCCCATTGGGACGAAACGGACTACGATCGCGGCGGGCGATGGTACGACTATTTTCGCGAACTCATGACCGCAGAGGTTAGCGAGGCTTGCAAGGGAGCGCACGACGCTGGAGCGGAGTACATACATGTAAAGGACGCGCATGACTTGGCGCGTAACATTATCCCCACCGCCTTGCCCAACTACGTGAGTATTAACCGCAATTGGAGCGGCCATCCGTTTTGCATGGTGGCGGGGCTGGACGAGGGCTTCGACGCGCTGGCATACACGGGTTATCATTCCCCCGCGCACAGCACAAGCAATCCCCTTGCGCACACACTTAACACCCATTTGGAAGAGATAACCATTAACGGCAAACGCGCTAGTGAATATATGATTCATAGCTACATCGCGGCCATGCTGGGCATACCCGTCATATTCCTCGCTGGCGACAAGGGTTTGTGTGAAACCGCCAGAGAGCTTTCACCCGGTATCGTCACCGTAGCTACAAATATAGGAATCGGCGCGGGCGTTACCTCTCCGCATCCCACCGTTACACAGGAAATGTTGTATGACGGCATGAAATCCGCCGTGCTAAAGGGCGGCGATAACTGTTTCGTTAAACTCCCCTCCTCTTTCGATGTGTCCATTAAGTACACAGTTCATCACAGGGCGTATAAAAATTCATTTTACCCCGGCGCCAGCCTAATCGGCGACAAAACCGTCGCTTACGCTTCAAACGATTATATGGAAATTTTAAGATTTTTCCACTTCACCACTTGATAATTTTGTATATTTATGCTATTTTAAATATGTTATATGTATAAACCAAAAGGTTGAGCGCATAGGTGCGGCGGCCCGTAACAGGACTGCTTTTTTGTTTATGCCGATGCCGAGAACGGGCACTTGTCGAGGAGACACGCGGGCGCGCACTGCGCGCCCCTACGAAAGCAAAATTCTTTTGTGGAGACGCGCGTTTAGAGTTTGCATGCCCGCTTATGTTAAACTTCTGTCTGTATTGGGTGTTATACTATTATGATAATCCGAAATATTACCACGCAAACCATATCCATCCCGCTTAAGCTGCCGTTCGTTACCGCTTTGCGAAGGGTTACGGAGGTCATGTCCATTATCGTTAAGGTAGAAACGAGCGATGGGTTGGTGGGTTGGGGAGAAACCGCCCCTACAGCGGTTATCACGGGTGATACCGCGCCGTCGATAATCGGGGCTGTAAACGAGGTCATAAAGCCTACTCTGCTAGGCCTTGACCTGGACGAATTTGACAACGCGCTGCAAAAATTGCACACCTGCCTTGTTCACAACACATCCGCCATCGCCGCCGTGGATATCGCATTGTACGACCTTCGCGCGCAAAGCGCCCGCATGCCCATGTATAAACTCCTTGGCGGAGCAAAACAATACATATATACTGACATAACAATCAGTCTCAACAGCTTGGAGCAAATGGTCACGGACAGTATCGCCGCCGTACAGGCCGGTTTTTCCATTCTCAAAATAAAAACGGGGAAAGACTGGCGGCAGGATGTAAGCGCGATAAAAAAAATACGCGCGGCTGTCGGCGACGACGTGAAACTTCTTGTCGACGCCAATCAAGGTTATACACCCAAAGACGCAGTCAGAGCAATTAGGCAAATGGAGAGTGAAGGCGTCACGCTTGTGGAACAACCGGTAAATGCCCGCGATCTGGATGGGTTGCGCTTTGTCACTCAAAATGTCGTCGTGCCCATTTTGGCCGACGAAGCAGTCTTTTCTACAGCCGACGCCATAAAGGTTATCACCACCGGCGCGGCCGATATGTTAAACATCAAGTTAATGAAAACCGGCGGCATAAGTGAAGCCCTGCGAATCATCTCTGTCGCCGAAGCCTATGGCGTGCAGTGCATGATGGGCTGTATGATGGAGGGCAAAATATCTGTGGCGGCGGCGGCCCACTTGGCCTGCGCCAAAAATGTCATTACCATGGCAGATCTTGACGGCCCCAGCCTATACGCGAACGACCCCTACACGGGCGGGCCATCGTTTGGCGGGCAGCTGATCTCGATGACAAAAAGTAATGGCATTGGCACTATATTTCAACACGCGCGGTAAAATACTTATTTGGAGGAATGAAATTGAAAAAGGTACTTTGCTTGATACTTGCCGTTTGTATGCTGGCAGGTTGCGGCACTGGCTCCGGCGCTCCTACAGACGCAGCTACGAGCGAGCCGGTCGCCTCTGCGTCGGAAAACGCTTCCACACCAGCCAATGATGAAACGACTCCAGAAACCTCAGACGCAAGCGACGATATTTACACAATCCTTTACGCGTCAGAGTACACAACCCTTAACTACCTGGTCACGGGCAACACCTATGAAAATAGGGTCGCCGCCAACACCGTCGACGGCCTTATCGAGTACGACACCTACGGCGTGGTGACCCCCTGCCTGGCTGAAAGCTGGACATCCAACGCCGACAATACCGTTTGGACCTTCAAGATTCGCGAGGGCGTTAAATGGGTAGATTACACAGGAGCGCCTGTTGCCGATGTAACCGCCAATGACTGGGTCAGCGCGGCGCAATATGTCAACGAGGCCAAAAACGAAAGCACTACGCAATATATGTACGACGGTTTTGTCAAAAACGCTGGCGCGTATTACAACCAAACCGCGCAGATTCTTGAGGCCGAAACGGCGGTCATTGATGGAACGGTCGAGTCTGTTGAGGCGTATTACGCGGCTAATGAGATAGACTCCTCCGCCTTCATCAGCTTTGACGAAGTGGGCGTAAAGGCGCTTGACGATTATACCCTTGAGTATACCATGGAGTCGAGCGTACCGTTTTTTCTGTCGTTGCTTAGCTATGCCTCATACCTTCCTGTTTATGGGCCTTTCATGGAAGAGCAGGGTGAGTTTTTTGGCATAGACAACGAGACGTTGTTGTATTGCGGCGCGTACATCTTCTCACACTACGAGCCGAACGTCACCCATGAATTTATCGCCAACCCCGAATATTGGGATAAGGAAAATATATTTATCACAGCGTATACCCATATCTATAACGCCGACGAGGTGACGCTTTCGCCGTCTATGTTCCAGCGCGGTGAGGTGGATTTCGCTACCATCGGCCCCGACATTTTGGACACCTGGCTTGCCGACGACGCGACGAAGGATATCGTACACGGCAGTATGCCGGTTATCTCCTACAGCTATTTCTACGCATTTAATTTCGAGCCGCGCTTTGACGCGCAGTACGAGCCTGACAACTGGATAAAGGCTGTAAACAACGAGAACTTCCGCCAGGCGCTGCGGAGCTCTTTGGACAGGGTTAAGGCTTTCGCTGTGCAAGACCCATACAATGCCGAGCAATTTATAAACAACACCATAACCCCAGCAACATTCGCGGTGGGTGCGGGACTGGATTTCACTCAATACGAGCCGCTTAAAGAGATATCTGACGGCGACAGCTTTGATGAAGCAAAGGCTATTGAATTCCGCGACAAGGCAAAAGAAGAATTGACAGCCGCTGGCGCTACGTTCCCCATAAAGGCCCTTATGCCCTATAACCCCGTTACGTCAAGCTGGGATAAGGAGTGCCAGATTGTAGAACAGCAAATCGAAGCCCTTTTGGGCAGCGACTTTATAGACATTATACCCGAAGCCGGCCCTTCAAGCGGTTTCCTTGGTGCGGTACGCCGCACGGGCGCGTACGCCTTTATGAAGTGTAACTGGGGCGCGGACTACGCCGACCCGCAAACATATACAGACCCATTTGCGGACGGCAATAGCTACAACTTTATGTACACCAGCGAGACCAAAGTGATGGACGAGATGCCCGCCACCAATAAAACACAAGAAACCCAAGATATCGTAACCGAATATTATCGCTTGGTTGACCTGGCCAAAGGAGAAATAGAGGACAACGCCAAACGGTTTGAGGCGTTCGCGACAGCGGAAACATATCTCATAGATCACGCAATCGTTATACCCTTCTCCGTCGATACGGACGGCTACCGAGCAAGCCGGCTTGATCCGTTCAGCAGTCAATACGCCCCCTACGGTTTGCCGCCCTATAAATACAAAGGCGTCAAACTGTTGGATAAGAGCATGAGTATAGACGAATACAATGCAGCGTATGATGCATGGAAAATCAGTTGGGCGGCCGCGCAGGCAGCAGTCAGTCAATAGATCCCGCTGGGCGCGTCTTGGTTGACGCGCCCTTATTCTTTTTTGCCGCGTTCATTTGCCGATAAGGAGGGAGTAGTATTCTAAAATACATAATTAAGCGCCTGTTACGATCAATCGTCACACTGGCGATTATCATAAGCGCGGTATTTATTCTGTTAAGGCAAATGCCCATAGAGGGTTATTTTAACGAATATGAGAAAATGACCCCCTCGCAGATACGCGCCGGGATAATAAATCTTGGCCTGGACAAACCTGTCGTTACCCAGCTTACGCAATTTTTGAGCAAGGTGATTCAAGGCAATTTGGGCGTTTCCAATCGCTATCGCCAAAAATATCCCATAGTGCGTCTGCTGAAAGACAAAATGCCGCTGTCCATTCAAATAGGGCTTATGGCGCTTGCCCTCGCGCTTATAGTCGGAGTGCCGCTGGGCATAATCATGGCAAAAAGCGCGCGCAGCCGGTCTCGCTTTAAAATATGGGACAAGATAGGCACGGTTATGGTTGTTATAGTTCAGGGCATACCATCCTCCGTCTATTATCTGTTTATACAGATATACGGCACGGCGTTTATAAACTCCATTATACCATTGCCAACCCTGTTTAAAAAAGAAGAGCCGTTAACGTGGGTGCTGCCTGTATTCTCCCTGTCACTGGACACGATGGCGTGGGCGGCAATGTGGATACGCAGATACATGGTAGACGAGAGCACAAAGGATTACGTCACGCTTGCGCGCGCAAAGGGCGTGCATGAGTCTGTCATATCCAACCGCCATATCTTCCGCAACGCGTTCGTCCCCCTCGTACAGGGTTTGCCGTCCATGTTACTCTTAACGCTTGTCGGTTCCCTATATGTGGAAAGCAGATACAGCATACCCGGCATGGGCGGCCTTTTGGTAGACGTTATTAAGCGACAGGATAACACCGTCGTGCAAGCGCTCGTATTGATCTTTTCGGCCATAAGTATAGTTGGCCTGTTGCTGGGCGATATAGCCATGGCGCTGCTTGACCCGCGCATACGTCTGGAACAAAGGGGGGAAACACGCTGACATGGGTAAGGACAAAATAAAACAGGTTTCTGAACGTTTGAACGAACGCGAAAAAGCATTTAACAATAAAGCATTTAACAAAAGAGCATCCGGCGGCGATCCCGCACAGCAAAAGACATCCACGCGCGGCTATGAGACGCTGAGCGAAAGCGAACAATTTGAGCAGGCGGAGTACCGCCCCGAACTTACCGAGCCGCTTTCGTTTGTCAGCTACTCTTACTGGCGCAGTTCGCTGCGCATTTTTTCCAAAAACAAAACTGGCATGTTTTTTTTGGCCTTAATAACGCTTACTTTGCTGTTCACCTTTATTCAACCCTATCTGCCTAATCAGAAAAACCCCACGCTCATTCACAATGACGCAAATGGGATACAGATACGCAATCAAGTGCCAAACGACGAATTCATTTTTGGAACAAACGCCATCGGCCAAGACCTATGGTCTCGTACATGGAGCGGCACAAGAACGAGTTTGTTTATCGGCTTTGTGGTGGCGTTTGTAGAAGCGGCTGTAGGGGTAGTCATGGGCGTGCTATGGGGGTATCTGCGCAGGTTGGATTTTATTTTTACAGAATTGTACAATGTGTTTGATAACATCCCATCTACCTTGATCTTGATTCTTATATCATATGTCATGCACCCGAGCCTACAAACCATAATCTTTGCGCTGTGCCTTACAGGCTGGCTTACAACGGCGCGTTATATACGCAACCAGGTTATCATCATTCGCGACAGAGACTATAACCTCGCCTCACGCTGTCTGGGCACGCCCGCCTACTTAATCATTGCGCGCAACCTGCTTCCCTACCTCGTGTCCATTATCACCATGCGCATGGCCATGGCCATACCCAGCGCGATTTCTAGCGAGGTGTTTGTAACATACATTGGGCTGGGTCTGCCGTTGGCGATACCCTCGTTGGGCAATCTTATCGTGAGCGGCATAGACAAAATGATGGAGCCGACGTTACGCTATCAGTTGATCTTTCCTACTGTTGTACTATGCATTGTTACCATCTCATTTTATATAACAGGCAACGCGTTTGCGGACGCGTCTGACCCAAAAAATCACGCTGCGTAGGAGGCTGCCATGGTACTTAGCGTAAAAGGTTTAAACGTCAGCTTTAACCTGCGCGGCGAAAACATACGTGTACTGCGCGATGTTGATATAGACGTGCGGCGCGGCGAAACGCTGGCTATCGTTGGCGAAAGCGGCTCGGGCAAGAGTGTCTTTTGCAAATGTCTTATGGGATTGTTGGATCTTAACGGCATAATCGACAGCGGCGAGATCATTTATAATAACGACAACCTGGCCGCCTTCAATACCGAGCGCGATTGGCGCAAGATACGCGGGCGTGAGATCGCCATGGTTATGCAAGACCCAATGACCAGCCTTAACCCCCTCTTGACCATAGGTAAACAACTGTTAGAGGCCATTGAGCTGCACCAGGGCTTGCGCGGACCCGCCGCGCGAGACGCGGCAATAGATTGCCTAGCCGATGTGGGCATACCCCAACCAGATAAACGTTTTAAGCAATACCCGCATGAATTTAGCGGCGGTATGCGCCAGCGCGTGGTCATCGCTATAGCCATCGCGTGCAGGCCGAAGATACTCATTTGCGACGAGCCTACCACGGCGATAGACGTCACCATTCAGGCCCAGATATTGGAACTTATCAAAAATTTGCAAAAGAAGTACGATCTAACCACTGTATATGTAACGCACGACCTTGGCGTCGTGGCGAATGTGGCTGATCGCGTGGCCGTTATGTACGCGGGTGAGTTTGTCGAGATTGGCGAGGCAAACGATATCTTTTACAACGCGCGCCATCCCTATACATGGGCCTTGCTGCTGTCTATGCCCCAGTGGGCAAAAAAAGGTGAAGACCTCTACTCTATCGAGGGATCGCCTCCCAGCTTGGCCATGCATATAAGCGGCGACGCGTTTGCGCCGCGCAATTCACACGCCCTTAAAATAGATTTCGTAGAGCGCCCGCCAATGATTAGCGTGAGCGAAACGCACAAAGCGCGCACATGGCTGTTGGATCCGCGCGCCCCAAAAATCGACCCTCCCACACTGGTTCATGCCAACCAGGCCACCCCAGCAAAATCATTTGCCACCACCCCACTCTTACAGGTGCGTGATTTAACCGTCTCTTTCGGCAAAGGGAAAAAGAGGCTTGACGCGGTAAAGAATGTCAGTTTTGACGTATACAAGGGGGAAACATTTGGGGTAGTTGGCGAAAGCGGAAGTGGAAAAACAACGCTTGGTCGGGCCATACTGCGCATATACGAACCCTCAGCCGGTGAGATTATCTACAAAGGCAAGCGCATAAGCGGAAGGATCTCCAAAGAAGAGGATACGCGGCTTACGAAACAGATACAGATGATATTTCAGGATCCCATGAGCAGCCTTAACGAGCGCGCCAAGGTTGAGGGCATTGTAGCCGAAGGGCTGTTGAACCTTGGCAGGATAGATAAAAAGACAAAGAACGAGAGCGTCAATCGATCCCTTAATGAGGTGGGCTTGCGCCCAGAGTTTGCCGATCGTTTCCCGCACGAATTTAGCGGAGGGCAAAGGCAGCGCATCGGTATAGCCCGCGCCATGATCATGTCGCCCGAATTCATTGTCGCCGACGAGCCGATAAGCGCGTTGGACGTATCCATACGCGCGCAAGTGCTTAACCTTATGAGCGGGCTGCAACGCGAAAAAGGGTTGTCGTATCTGTTCATAAGTCATGATCTATCGGTCATGCGCTACATATGTGATCGCATAGCCGCGTTGTATCGCGGTGTCATGGTAGAGCTGGCGGACACGGAGACGCTGTTTGCCCGACCTATGCACCCTTACACACGCTCACTGTTGTCGGCGGTACCGCTGCCCGACCCTAACGCGGAGAAAGAAAAGCGCATAATAGAATACAACCCCGATATGCATGACTATAGCGAACAATTGCCATCGTGGCGCGAGATTGAAGCCAAGCACTACGTCTTTTGCAACGATTTGGAAGAGAAGCGGTTCCTGCTCCCATACGAGTGATATTTTTCATTGCACTAACTCTAAACGTGCGTTTTCACAAAAGGATTTTGATTTCGCAGGGGCGCGCACTCAGACTGCGCGCCCCTACGAAATCATATCCACTGACCGCTGCGCATCCATACCAAATTTGAAAAACGCGCGTTTAGGTAAAAATGGAATAACTGGCAATCACTTACACATTGATAAGGCTTTAGCGCGCAAATAGTTGATATATAAGACCCGCGTTAAGGCCGCTGAATCAATGTCACTTTTTTATATTAATATTTTGCGGCATCACGAGGCATAATAATTCTGTCGGTTGATGTATTGAGGCTGGTGCGCGCGGAAAGCGCGCCCCTGAATACGCTAACCAAAAATCACAAATAGGAGGCTACATACATGCGCAAAAAATTTGCCTTGTTATTGGCTCTTTTGTTAATACTGCCAGCCATTCGGGTGCAGGCGGCTGTAACTTACACGAAAACTGTTACACCCAACCGTTTGACCATTCAATGGGCTGACAAACGCGTGGCCGATCGTACCATCACATCATTTCGGTTGGATGATGTTAATTACGCGCAGCTTCGACAAATGGTTGAGGCTTGCGGCGGTGATGTTATCAGTTTGTCTAACGGTGACTATCAGGTAGTTTCATCTACGTCTACAAATCCCGCCAGTTACCAAACGATTGAGTTCCCCTCACGCACTACGGTAGAAGTGCAGTACAATGTCACTACCATTCGCGACAACTCAGGTCAGGTATCGCAGCCCACCTATGGCTGGGTACTGCTGGTAGGCAACAGCTACAATTCAAGCTATAACAATTACAATCTCGCTAACCTGCGTGACATTCTTAACGCGCTTGAGTTAGAACTTGTGAAAGTGGATGATAACCCCGCCGCCGGAACGACAGTCGTTCAAATAGCGTCGAAAACGGCTGGGGCAACGGGAACGGTTACTCCAACTGTGACGCCGACTTCGGGCTTGTACGATCTCTCGTCCAAAAATGCCGATAAGGTAATGAGCGAGATTGACGACTACCTCAGCGACGTTTACTCTGCTATCGGCAGCGATGGTAAGCTAATTATTTACGGCAAAACCAAGTACGAAACCACGTTCCGCTATGACAGGCTTACCTGGTTGGGCAAAGCCTCTGAAGTAGGCGGCAAGCAGCAAACGTTTGCGACCAACTCTGTCATACCCGTAGGGCACTTGGTTGAGTTTAGTTACATTGGGACATCGGCGACGCCTACGCCCAATAGCGTAAGATATGACTTGAGCGACAAAAACGCGGCCAAGGTCGCCACAGAGATAACGGATTATATAAGCACTGTACGCACAAAAAGCGACTCCACCGGTAAAACGGTTATCTATGGCAACACGAAGAATAGCACTTCATTTACCTATGACGACGCCATTTGGGTAGGGCGCAGCGGCAACCCGTTAGCTTACTTTGACAGCGGCGCGGTTATAAAACAGGGTGAGTATATAGAGTTTACCTATATTGGAAGTGACAGCGCCAAGCCATCACCCTATGTGCCCCCGGTAAACATTGGGTACTGGAAGCACCAGAATAATTATATCTATGAAATTCCACGCTTCGACACTGATGTGAACAATTCCGCTACCGCTACACGCATTAACAACGAGGTGCGCAAATTTGCCGAAGACTATGATGACAGCAGTTATAACGGCTCAAGCAGTTATGTACAAATAAAGTCATACGTGCTTAAGACGGATCAATATATAACATTTGTGATTACCCGACATGAGAGCGACACCTATGACACCACGCGCTACACAAAGGTGCGCAGTTGGGTGTATGACTATATAAACGACGAAGAGTATATTTTGGACGACGCGCTGGACGACGACAGGCTTGATGAATACGAAATAGAAGCCAAATTGGAAACGGCGGTGGCGGCGGATACAAATACGAAAGATTTCGAGATCTACGATGTACAGGCGACTGCCTTCTTCCCGCGCAAGTCTGGCACAAACGTCTATTTCTACGAAGTGGAATTTAAAAACAACAATGGCGATATAAGAAATGGCATAGCCATGAGGCGGCACAACGGCGAGTATGATATATACTATGAAAAAAGCAATGAAGGCGGCTCAGAACTTCCCATTCAAAAGCGCTATAAAGAACTGTTGATGACCGGCTTTGGTAATAAACTGTTCTGGGAAACGAACGCGGATTTTAATTAATAAAGAAGTTGTATCTAAAGCAAAAGCGAGTCTGTAAAGGCTCGCTTTTGCTGATCTGTCAAAAATCACACAATGTCATAAACGCTTACTATTTTTAGCTGATCTTTCAACTGTTCGGCTGTGAGCTTTCGGGAAAGGCTTGTTTTCGTAACCTCTACGACCTTAACCGCGTCCGCTGACAAATCGAAATAGTTGTCACTAAAAATACAGTCCACTTGCTCAAGGTCTAAGCCTACAGATTTGGCATATGCTTTCGAGCTCACATTTAACATAAAAGATTTTTCGCTCTCTTCCACTGAAACGCTTACGCGAGGGTTTAAGAAGGTAAACTCTTTTGCCGGCACAAATATCACCGTGCCGCCGCCCAACACCGCGCCATGTGCCGTTAGAGTAAATTCCAAATAATTGCTCGCGGGTTTAAATTCCTTTACAATAGTGGAAAAATTAAGCTGCGCGCAATTTTGCGCACAAAGGGCTTCTATTACTACGCTTTCCTCTCCACAGGCTATGGTGGTGGAATCGTTATCTTTCAGCGACCATTTCAAGACGCCGCTTATTTGGGCGAAGGTATCATTTGTTACGTAGATATCGGCCTGTGAACCCGATTCGGCCGCCGAAACCAAAACGGGCGCGAAAAAACGTTTGGAATAATACTGCTGCGCCTTCCATCTGCCAAAGTAGTCCAGGCCCGCCCACGAAACCACGGGCCAACAGTCGTTCAATTGCCAGGTGATAACGCCCATACTGCGCCCCCGGTTTCTGCGCATATGCTCTATGGCGTACTTCTGCACCTCTCCCGCCAAAATCTGTGACGCGTATACATACAACCCAAAATCATCCGGTATGCTAAAATCTTGCCTCATATAGGCCTCAATGGTTTGATTGCCATTGTTGCTCTTTTGATGCTTATACATGATGGGAGAATCGGGGCGGCGATCTTCGGGCAGAGTGAACGTCTCAATTGTCTTCATGCTTGGGTAACTTTGAAAACCCATTTCTGACACAAACCTAAAGGTATGATCGCGCTGCGTTCTATAAGGCAGCATACCCACATAATTAATGTAGTAGTGGCAATCGCCCCTGTCAAAGTCGTTCCCAAAGAGCTTGACGCCCGATGGCGACGAGCGTACATAGGAGGTTTGCGGGTCAATCTCTTTCAGTAAATCGGGTATCGTCTCATCAAAGAGTTTTAGATACTCCTTTATAATTTGCTCTATAGCGTCCTCAAGACCGGAAAAATCAAAGGCCTGCCGTATCTGCTGCTGTATGTCTTTAAACATCGGGTCATCGCCTGTAAAGAGGCGCAGAATCATTTCTATTTCGTTATTACCGCTCCAAAGCCCCAGGCAGGCGTGATGCCTTATCCTGCGCGCGTTATCCAATACCTCGCCTTTAACATTCTCCAAAAACGCCTCATTGACAGGGTAGATGTTGCAGGCAAACATAAAGTCCTGGTAAACTACCAGCCCCAAGCGGTCACATAAATCATAAAAATAGTCGTCGGGATAGAGAGCGCCGCCCCAAACCCTAACACAGTTAAAGTTTGCCTCCACGCAACTGTTAAGCATTTTTTCTGTGCGCTCTTTTGAATAACCCGTAAGCACACTGTCCTGTATGACAAGGTTAGAACCCATCATAAAAAGAGCTTTGCCGTTAATTACAAACTCATATGACTCGCCCCACTCGTCGTTCTTACGCCTGAGTACAATCGTCCGCAGGCCAATATTTATTTTTTTTGCGCAAATAACGGTTTCGTCGTCTTTCAAGAGAGCTTGCGCCGTGTACAGCGGATGTGCCCCGCAACCATTCGGCCACCACAATTGCGGCTCGTCAATTACAATCTCTGCGGCGCATTTGTGGTTAAGCGAGTCAATTATGCCTTTCGCGGTTATCACTTTTTTTTCAGGCGATGTGATGGCGAATTCGACGGCAAGCGCCTTGTCTGTCCATACCCTATAGTCCGCCTCGGCGCGTAATATGACCTTGCCGTTTTCGTGCCTTTGCGTTATATAAAAATCAGCCAGGGCCGCAACATGGGTACATTCTATATAGATGTCACGCCAGATACCCATGTCAGGCAGTTTCATGCCCCAATCCCAACCGAAAGCGCACTGGGCCTTTCTAATTTGCTCCACACCCGCATTGCCCAATATGTTCGGCAGCTTGCTATATTGTGCGCGCTCGCGGACAAAAGCCACTGGAGAACGCAACACAACACGGATTGAGTTCGTCCCCGCAATAAGGCCGCCTTTCACGTCAAGTCTATATGTACGGTGCATATTGTCGGTTTTGACGATTAGCCGCCCGTTTATGTAAATTTCGCTTATTGTATCTATACCCTCGCAGCAAAGCGTTATCGCGTCACTGGCGAGCTGTTCGTCCAAAACCTCGAACTCCCTGATGTACTCGTAATCCTTTTCAAACACGTCTTGAATCTTGTCTTCGTTGTCTCTGTAGAACGGTTCGTCAACCAAACCGGCGTTTAGCAAATCGGCAAAGACGGTGCCGGGTACACTCGCGTCCAGCCAATCGCCATTGGTTGCGCTTCGCATTTTCCAGCTTCCATTCAAACTAATTGCGGACATTTCGCGCCCTCCCTTTATTAAAAATTTTATCGCTTACCGCTTGTTTTATAAAATAGAAACAAGTAGAATGATAAAAAAATAAGCCTAACACGCTTCAAGCGTTTTGTGCCAAGCGCTTGCGGCAGTAATCGTCCACTTCGTCAAGTATGCCTTCCTCGCCCGTAAGATGAAACAATTCATAGCCAATCTCGATAAAGCCGAGCAGGTTTATTTTGCGGTCAAGGTCGTTAAACTCGCGGATGCCGATGTTGTGCCGTTGGCGATAGAGCCGCGAGATTTGCGCTTGCATAAGCAACACAGGGTCGATTTCTTTGAATGGCATTTCCTCGCCTCCTAAATTTTCAGCCACTCGTCCCAGTCGCCACGCTCTTCATCTTGAAGCAGAGCGTATATCGACTCCGCCGATTCATAGCATAGCAGTGATGCAGGGTTTTGTAACAGTTCGTAAGTCTTTGTTGCCATTATCTGGCGCAGAGCCTCTGTATTGGTCAACCCATGCTCGGTTGCGTAACGCTCGGCTATGCGAGTTAAAACCAAGTCCGCGCAGAGATGCGGGGTGTTTTCGGTTATTGTAATCATATGCGCTCCTTTTTGATTCGCTTTAGAAATTGTACAGCCCGGTTGGTTGCAAAAAATGTTTGTGGCGGCAAATTATGCGGCATCAGAACTTCTAAAAGAATCTCCATTGCTCTGTCAGTCCCGACTTGCCCGTAGGCCCCTGAAAAGTACAACTGTATGGATGCGTTAGTGCGGTCATTTGCCGTGGGACCGATAACGATGTCGTAATCGTGAATCGGCACGGCACTCCTGCGATTTTCTGAAACGAATTGCAACCATTCCTTATCGGCGGCCTCAAATATTTTTACAGATAGTTTATCCATTGCTGAGCGAGGGAATTCGTATGTGTATAACCACTTGTAAAGTGTCTTGGCCGAACCATCTTGCTCTTGTATTTTAGCAAGCTCAATATGATAGTTGCGCACCGCTATCCCAACCGCTTGGCTACGAGCCTCCGAACAATAGAAACCCTGCCCGAAGTCTTTGTACGGTCGGCCTTGATTCAAATCAATGGCATCGAAATCGTACACAGAACCGTGATAAAGTGTACTTATGTTCAAATGAAAACCCCCTTGCCTATGCCGCTATTTGGGCATAGGAATCACAAACAACAGGCAGCTATCTTTGCTTCGCTAATAACGTTTTGCCTGTTATTATACCAGATTACATAAAAAAAACAATTGAGCGTTCGCCTATAATTAAAAGACGGACGCCCAACATTAATATATTTTTACCAAATGTGCCGTAAAGCCCCGCGCTTTAGCGCTGGGGATATAAGGCACGGTTTTGAATGTGCGCCTTATGGCGCTGGTTTTTTATTGCGCGCTTGTAGCGCCGCATCCTAAGATC
>JAISGK010000082.1 GCA_031263155.1 Clostridiales bacterium | reverse complement strand
GACATTTTCCTCCTTGGCTAATGGTTGTTCGTCAACTCCCATTATATACCAATTTGTGCAAAATGTCTTTTTATTTTTTATGTCTTCGTCATTTTTTCAAAATGCACGTTTAGAGATACCATATCAAGCTACTTCGCCCGTCCTGACTTGAAAGCGCTTTTTGATAACTTTCAGACATTTCCTGACAGATACGCTTACACTCAAAATATTTTTATGATAATGCTTGCGGGGTTTGTTTTCTCAAGTGGGCTTAAGCGCTTTATGCAGGACAAGAGAAGGGCACTATTTGCCATGATCTCCGTTGTCGCTGTGCTGTTCGTCTTGGCAGAGTACATCATTTCGCTGCCAAAACTGCTTGAGTTCAACTATACTTGGTATCCGAACTCCAGATTTCAGGACAGCGTTAAGGATGTTTATGAAACAACAGATATTTCAAACGGCGCAACCATTCCCATAAAGTTTGACGGCTGGGGGATATGGCTGCCGAAAGAGAAAATATTGGCAACGGTTAACGGCGTTCGAAGCGTAAAACCCATTGGGAATACGGCTCAAATGTCGGGTTTGACCGACAGTAACTGGGAAAGCGGACTGCACAACAGCGAGGATATTCTGCTGTTTGAAAACACTAAACAAAATCAGCGAAACTTGATGTATTACAGCGGCGGTCACCTCTCTGCTGGTGGAGCGCAAGTAAATATAACTAACGTGGCAGTAAACGGGCAATGGATTTGGGTTATGGTGGATGACCGTGATTCAGCTAAAATAATATCAGAATCTGGTGGTACCCTGTACTGCTATGATTAGGGAAGGATGAATCTATGAAAAAACTCGGTTATACATACATATGTGAACTGTTATCCGATCTTCGGACGCTCTTGTGGCCATCCGTAATGTTCGGGCTACTGCTCTCGTTCCCGATTCACACGCTCACACCAGATGCAATCGCGGCGACATCCTTTGACCGCGTGTTCGGCAATGCCACGCTCGCGGGGATTGATGCAGACAAGAGGACTATAAATCTGCTCATGTTCAATATTTTTGCGCTTCCCTTGTGTTTCATGGTATCGTTTGTTGCGCTGAGGTTCATTGCGAATATCAAGAAATACGCCTCGAACAACGAATTGGTTGAATGGGTAGATTCAGCGTCTATTTGCGGTACAGTCACCTGTGCGATAATGATTATTGCGCGCTACTCTTACCAAGAAATTGGATCATTGCTCTACGCACCCTCCATTATTGGGTTTTTCGTGATTGCCGGTCTGATTTACTCACGAAAGGCCATAGACAGACTGCCCGTCGAAGATTTCAAGTTTGCGGTCTATCTATCATTTGCCTTAGCGTTACTGTTGAATTTCCTGACCCAAAGCAGCAGTGCGCAATCGGTAGTGTTTAATTACCGCATTATTGGCATATTCGCGATTGTCGGCTTGGTATTGCTGACTGTTTTCAGCCTTGGCAAGTATTTCATTGACCGTGTACGTACCGCAAGTATCCCATTATTTTTCGGTATGTTCGCGGTCGGTTGCTTTCTTGAACTTACCAATATACTTAATCAGCACAACATTTTCATTGTAAACCGTATCGGAGGCGCAAAGCTGATTGCCTTGGCAATCATCGCGCTGTCGGTTATTCGCTGTTTCGTTAAGTCCAAGCTCCTTAAAAGTTGGGAGTCTGTAGCCTGTATTGGCATTATTCTTGGCTTAACCTATTTCACTGCTGTGCCACCGCTAATCATTGACGCGACCAGCGAGCTGTTTGAGCGGGCAAATGCCGGGATGCTCGTGTATGACGTAATTCACTTCGGCAAAATCCCGCTCCTTGAATCCTTTGACGGGCATATGCTCTCTGGCAGCTTGAACGGCGTTATTTTCAGTTTACTAAACGGTACGAGTTCGATAGACGGCTCATATTTTATGAATTACAACTTCTGGGGTATTCTTATCAATATCGGGATGTTCCTTTTGCTCCGGCAGGTATTCGGAAACGCTTTCGCATTTTTTGCAGTGATATGCGTTCCAGTCCCGTATATCAGATTTTTTGTAATTCCTGCGGCGGCTTTCCTACACGCCATGAAACGCCAATCTTTCGGTTCGTGGCTATGGTACTTTATGACGATCTTTTTCGCCGCCTGTTATGAGTTTCCAACCGCTTTCGCCATCGGTGGCGGGACATTTGTAATGGCGGTGATCGTTCTCGCGATACAATCCATGCAGGAGAGAAAACTCGTTAAGGAGTTGCAAACATTCATCAAGGCGGGTGGCGTGTTTGTTGCTGGATTTGGCGTTCTATATATTGTCATCTGCCTTATCAAAGGCTTGAATCCGATCTCTAGGGCACGCTATTTTTTGGGATTGGTGGCATCAAACAGAAACTGGGCGTATTCGACTATTGGTGATACTAAGTCATATCTGTTTGCTCTGATATATGCTTTTGTTCCTGCAATTGCTGTCGTGATTACGATTTTTGTACTGTATAAGTGTTTGTCCGTAAAAATGAGGCAGAGCAATTCAGGCATGTATGGGCTTGGCGCATTGATACTGGCGTATTTCTTTAACTATCAGCGTATGCTCGGACGACATGCGCTCGCGGAGCAAGGCAATGGCATAAGATTTGGGTTGGAGTTCTTCTTTATCGCTCTACTATTCATTGGATCGGTGTTTGTGCCACAATTTAAACGGCAACTTTTCGTAGTTGTGTCTATAGTATTCCCTCTGCTATTTACTGACACCTTCGCGCAGACTAGTGTTATTCAAAATTCACTTGCCGCATTTAATAACAGCGGAATATACTACGATGCCACAGAAGAAAAAGTCCAGCGCGTAACCTACGATAATGTTCGCGCCGCTCATGCCTCGGTCATTAATATGATTAACACCGTAATGGCCACTGATGAAACCTATATGGATTTATCGAGCGAAACCATGTTGTACGCGCTGACGGGCAAAGAAAAGCCCACATACATTAACCAGTCAATTCTGCACTTGTCCGGCGAATACACGCAAGAGGCGTTCATTGCTGAGATCGAGAATTACGGTGAGAAGTGCGCCTATGCCCTGTGGGGAGGCTGGAATGGCTTGGATGGCATAGAAAGCGCGGTAAAATATTACGAGGTGTGGGAATATCTTAACGAGAACTTTCTGCCCCTGTGCAAAGAATCAGTCGAGAGTTATTCGTTGTGGGTGCGCAAAGAGAAATATGCTGACGCAAGCGCAAAGTTGTTGGCGACTGCGCGGACAGATGAAATCAGCATCGCGCCAACACATCTGACCGATAATAACTGGGAGAACGGCATACTAAAAAGCGATAATAGCACTGTGCTGTTACAAAACGCACCGGACTCATTTGGCAGGGCAACCTCTCTGATAGTAGATGGCGTGTCTATCCCTATTTTGAGTACTGAAATGAAAGACGAATATCAATGGGTGCATTGTACAGACACTGAAAGCGCGGAGATTATTGCTAACGCTGAAAGTGTATCGTTTATAGGCGAGATTATGGACTTCCCGCTGATAGACTACTCCGCCTACAATCATTACTATAACGCTGGGTACATTCCTTATTTGTGGGGCGAGTTCGACAGTCGTAAAGCCTATCAGAACCCGGTCGTTCAGGATCTGCAAGCGATACCCGAAGTAATTCCAGTCGATAAGCAGTCACACGAGAATTACATTCTGCTAAACATCTCCGCCGAACAAAATGATACGGGATATTTGGATCTGACGGATGAAGCGAACAGTTATGGCTTTGGCTACGTATTCAACATCAAGCAGGGCGAGCATCGCTACCTATTCCGCGTCAGTGCAGATAACTACTGGACGCTTGGCAATTTTACACTCAGCTATTCCGCCAATGCAGGAGCGCAACCCATCGCCGCTGCATTGTTGGAAGGGGATTAAGTTATTAAACTGTCCGGCACAAAAACGCTGTTCAGGCGTTTTCTTAACTATAATACCTCACCCCGGCCTGGAACAACCCTTGATCATTGACATTCGAAATATTACGCATCAGCCCTGCGGCGACGCGCTCATTGTGCGCCATTTTACCCAGCACACGCCCGTCGGGGCTGGTGATGCACATCCGACCTCTTTCGCAAATTTCCGTTGAAGGTGAGGGTGAGAGGTGATATAATACGGGCGTGAATTTATAGCTCGTAGATAATCATAAATACAGAACCGTAAGAAGGAGTTGCCTTCAGGTGAGAGCGCCGAAAATATATCTTGAAACGACGATGTTCAATTACTATTTCGATGAGAACAGGGACGCTCATGCCGACACGGTGACGTTATTTGAGGAATGTGCCGCAGGCAAGTTTGAGCCTTATACCTCTGACTATGTCCTTGAGGAGTTGGACGCCGCCCCTCAACCGAAACGTGAACATATGCTTGGTCTAATCACAAAGTATCATATCACCGTGCTGAGTTACAGCGAGGAAGCTAATGAACTGGCTGATAAATACATTGCCGAGGGTGCGCTGCCGCCGAACTCGGTTGAGGATGCGCGTCATATTGATTTGGCGGCAGTCGCCGGCCTTGACATTGTTGTAAGTCTAAATTTCAGCCATATTGTCAGAGCGAAAACGATTCGGTTTACCGAAGCCATAAACCGAATTCGAGGCTATAATACAGTCGATATTGATTCGCCCATGGGAGTGATTGATAGTGAAAAGTCAAGATACTATCGTTAATGAGATCCACTCTATACGCAGACAGATTCACGAGAAAACCAAGGGTATGACACATGCCGAAATCAATGCCTATTTCAGAGAAACCGGGGAACGGCTCGCGGCGCGGTACGGATTCAAACGCATAGGCGTTGAGGAGGTTCGCGGCAAACAGTAATTGCTGTTTGCTCCGTTAAATCCCCTGTCCATTGTCGGAGTCTGTTCACTGTTAGCTATAATACCTCACCCCGGCCTGGAACAACCCTTGATCATTGACATTCGGAATATTACGCATCAGCCCTGCGGCGACGCGCTCATTGTGCGCCATTTTACCCAGCACACGCCCGTCGGGGCTGGTGATACCCTCTACAGCCCACATCGACCCGTTTGGGTTATAACGAATATCATACGTCGGGGCGCCATCAAGGCTGGCATATTGCGTGGCGATTTGATTGTTTCGCGCCAAATCATTTAGCACGCCCACGGAAGCAATAAAACGTCCTTCTCCATGCGACACGGGTATACAGCTTTCATCACCCGGCTTGGCGTTGTACAGCCACGGTGACAGGGTGGATACTACTTTTGTGCGCGCCATGCAAGAGACGTGCCGCCCGATAGTATTATAGGTTAGGGTGGGGCTTTGCTCCTCCATATCGCGTATCTCGCCATACGGCACAAGCCCCAGCTTTATCAGTGCCTGAAAGCCGTTACATATGCCCAGCGCCAATCCGTCGCGGTTCTTTATAAGATCCATGGCCGCTTCGCGCACAAGTGGATTACGAAACACGGCGGCGATAAATTTTCCGCTTCCTTCCGGTTCGTCTCCGGCGCTGAAACCTCCGGGGAGCATAATTATCTGCGAATTTTTTATCCCATCAGAAAGCAGCCTGATTGAATCTATAAGCCATTGCTCTGTTCTATTGCGTATAATGACGGTTAACACCTTTGCTCCGGCTTTCTCAAACGCGCGCGCCGCGTCATATTCGGTGTTGGTGCCGGGGAAAACGGGAATCAGCACACGCGGCGAGGCAATCTTTGGCGCGGCTGTGGATCTTCGTGATGATATTCGCGCTCTCGCGCCGTCGAACAATGAAACCTCGCCATCCATTTTCGCGGGCGTTTCCAATAGCCGGGTAGGGAACACAGATTCCAACGGTTGCAACCAGGCGCGTTCGATATCATCCAAATTATGACTTTCTCCGTTGATTGTTAATAGCTTCGCCTTTGTGGTGACGCCAATCTTTTTCATCAACCCATTCTCTTCCAGTTTGCCCGCTTCAATGATAATCGATCCGTAAAGTGGGGCATACGCCTCTTCCACATTAACAATCGCCCCGACGCCGTTACCCAGCGACATTTTTGCCAGAGCGGCGGCAATACCGCCTTTGCCTATCGAGGCTGCGGCATACACACACCCGTTTTTATTTAACATGTATATATGATCCAGCAGTTTTTTCTGGTGCTCCGCCTCGGGGATATCGTCACCATCACGTTTTGAACCCAATAAATAGATATCGTGCTCAGTTTGTTTAAATTCTGGTGAGAGAACATCGCTTGCGGAACCTGTCGCTAGCGCAAACGCAACCAGTGTGGGCGGCACGTTAAGCTCGTTAAAAGTACCGCTCATGGAGTCTTTGCCCCCTATGGCCGGTATGCCGTATTGCATTTGCGCCCAAAACGCGCCCAGCAGCGCGGCTAATGGCTTGCCCCATTGAACGGGAGAGTTAAGCCGTTCGAAATATTCCTGTAGGGTGAGTCTGGCGACGCGCCAATCGGCCCCTGTGGCCGCCAGCTTGGCAAGCGCCTCCGTTACCGCGTAAAACGCGCTGTGAAAAGGACTCTGCCGCGCGATATCCGGGTCATAACCAAATGACATGAAGGTGCACAGGCCTGTATCAGCGGGAAGTTTAGCGACCATCGCCTCTATCGGCGTTAGCTGATTAATGCCGCCAAAGGGCATCAAAATAGTACCCGCGCCAATGCTTGCGTCAAAACGCTCGGCCAGGCCCTTTTGCGAGGCGATATTAATGTCTTTGAGGGCATCACAAAGATTAGCTGGCTTGTCAAATACTATTTTACGCGGAGAATTAACAATCGCTTGGGCGACTTGCTTTGCTCCATTGGTGTTTAAAAATTCTCTGGATATATCGACAATGGTATCGCCGCGCCATTTCATAATAAGCCTGTTTTCTTGAGTAACAGTCGCCACTATGGTCGCCTCAAGGTTTTCGTCATTGGCAAGCCGTATAAACTCTTTCGCGTTATTAACGTCCGTGACAACGGCCATTCGTTCTTGCGATTCGGATATGGCCAGCTCTGTGCCGTCTAGCCCTTCATACTTTTTCGGTACGGAGTCAAGATTGATGATCAATCCGCTCGCCAGCTCGCCAATAGCGACTGATACGCCCCCGGCGCCGAAGTCGTTGCAACGTTTTATAAGGCGCGCGGCAATCGGGTTGCGAAACAACCGCTGTAGCATTCGCTCGGTCGGAGGGTTGCCTTTCTGAACCTCCGCTCCGCAGTCTGTTATCGAGGCGTAGGTGTGACTCTTGGAAGAACCGGTCGCCCCGCCGCAGCCATCGCGTCCTGTACGCCCGCCAACAAGTATTACCACATCTCCGGGAACGGGGGCTTCCCGCCGAACATTCGCTTTTGGCGCCGCGCCAATAACCGCGCCTATTTCCATGCGCTTGGCTACATATCCCTCGTCGTATATTTCGCGCACTATGCCCGTGGCCAAGCCTATCTGATTGCCATACGACGA
>JAISGK010000094.1 GCA_031263155.1 Clostridiales bacterium | reverse complement strand
AGAGGCAGAATCTCTTTCATTTATCAACATGCACAAAACGGTACACCCATTGAGATCCTCTATGACCTTTGCTCCTAATCATTTTGTGCATTTTTACCAAGTACGCTCATTTAGAGTATTAAGTATTTATTAGAGACGCATGGCATTGTTGTGATTTATAAAATGATATCAGAAAAAATTGAAAAGGCTTATCAGGAAATGTCGAATTCAACAATGGACGATCACTATGAAAATAGTAATATGCCAGATATAATCAAAGAGCTGTTTGTTACAATGATTGAGATCATAAGCGCAGTTGATTTCTCAAAATATTTTTTTAATGTAGCAAAATTCGAAATTCTAAAGCTAATGGGTTCTTTTGAAGAAGATATAATCTATAAATTTGATGTAAACATTCTAAAGATTCTAAAAGGAGATAAGAATATTGAGTATACGCCATGTTGGGTAAGGGTAATTAATAATAATGGTAAAATCAGAATTAAAAAGGTTAAGTTTCAAATAACATCCAGTGAAGCATGAGGCATAAAAGGGCATAGCAAACAGACGGTCTATAACCGCCTTAACTCGATAAATAATTCAGATAGATCAGACTGCGGGATCAACAACTCCTTTGATAACAAAGCCTTATTTTCTTAGAATAGCAAAAGCCTGTTCGGTGGTAACTTTGCGATGCTCTGGAGATTTTTCAGCTTTTTGCTATAAACCACCATTATATGCCTCGTAAGCGTCAAACAATCTAGCGTCTATCGAAGCCATAACAAGTGCTATACAATAACTCCAGATCGGCATGAAAAATTTGAAAAAGTATTAAAGTAATATTTCAGCAATAATGCGAATTGCAGTCATTAGGTTACGAACTAGAAAGCAGATCTCCTCACACATTCAAGGTATCTAAAAGATCAAATTTGCAGGAAAGTATAAGGATGTCTGTCCTGAACTTTCAAAACTTCAACGGGCTATACTTGGAGCCCTGGGATTCATCGACTCCAGGTGATACACGTATAATTTTTTTTGGGATTTACGACACATGAGAGGAATGAACCCAGCATGAAAATATTTTGGGAAGCCATTCGGAGTTGGCATATAAGATATGCACGCTTTTTACTGATATATATAATTGCTGCTGCTGTAACTGCTTTCAGCAATGTCTATGTTGCAAAGACGCAAGGTGAAATAGGTCAAGCCGCTTTTGCTTTGAACCGACAATTAGTGATAGATCTTTTATTGGTCATGACATTTTTTACAGTCATTAAGGTAATCTTCAGCGCTTTATCAGTGCTGCTTTCCAAGCGTTTTATTGGTAATACAGACTATAAGATAAAAAACAATTTCGCCAAGCATTTTACATTTATCTCATTCAGTGATGTAAGCAAAAAAAATAGTGGAGAGTTGTTATCCCTTTACACCAATGATTTGCAAGACTCTGTAGATTTCATTACGACAAATACTCTGGAACAAGTAACACAGATTGTTGTATTGATTATTTCGATTATATATATGGCACTCATTAACCCTCTATTTACTTTTATTTACTTTGTGTCATTTCCAATTCTTGTTTTTATGCAGTCTCATATT
Organism: Clostridiales bacterium; assembly: GCA_031263155.1. Classification (GTDB taxonomy): domain Bacteria; phylum Bacillota; class Clostridia; order Lachnospirales; family WQUN01; genus JAISGK01. The sequence continues at coordinate 39,754 of JAISGK010000094.1, read as the reverse complement.
GCAAGACCTATAGGTATACATATGCAAAATGTATCAAAATATCGAGCGGAATTTAACGCAATAGTTAATGATTCGTTACAAAACCCATCGACTGTGATTGTCTATTCACTTGAAGATACTATGGAAAAGCGATATCTATCCAGCTATGAGCAATATTATAAAGTTTTTATGCGCTATGTTACAACGCTTTTAAAACTAGCCATTTCTGGTATTTTGGCTTCTTTTCTTCCAACTTTGATCCTGGTGGTTATAGTTGGCTATAATGTGGCCAATGGAAGTATGATGATATCAGAGTTTATAGCATTTGTTACGATTGCGGAAGCATCTGGTTCATGGTTAACTATGCTCTCTCAGAATTTAGCGCGTTTGCAGGCTGGAAATGCTGCTGCCAAGAGAATACTTGAACATCTGACAGAGCCTTTTGAAAATTTAATTGGAGAGTCAGATCATAACGTTCCACCAGTCAGTAACGCACCTGCCATTACGTTCCAGGATGTAAAGTTTGGCTATACGGATGCGCAGGAAGTACTTCACTCTTTATCATTTACAATTCCTTCTTGTACAAGAACTGCGGTGGTAGGTACAAGCGGCAGTGGAAAAAGTACGATTATTAAACTTATTATGTCCCTGTATGAATCCAGCAGTGGTAAAATATCAATCTTAGGTGAATCAGTAAATTATTATGGTCGAAAAAATCTTCGAGAACTTTTATCCTACGTCCCTCAAGATAGCTTTTTATTTCCTATATCCATAAAAGAAAATATCATAGGCAATAAAGCCTATGAGCCACAAAAATTTGAAAAAGTATGTATAGATGCCGGGATTCATGAGTTTATACAGTCTTTACCAGATGGGTCAAATACTGTTTTGAGCGAATCTTCACAGAACATATCAGGCGGGCAGCAACAACGAATTGCTATAGCGAGGGCTCTTTACCATGACTCACCGATTATTTTACTTGACGAATCTACCTCCGCGCTTGATCCAATAACTGAAAAGGCTGTACTGGATTCATTTTACGAATCGACCAAAGAAAAAACAACTCTGGTCGTGGCGCACCGAATGAGTGCAATAACATCCTGCGATTTGATCATAGTTCTAGATGATGGTTATGTGGTTGAAATGGGTACGCATAGTGAACTTATGAGAAATCAATCATTCTATACTAAACTTTTTGAAGGGGAAAATCGGCATGAAGCACAATGAACCTACAAAATTTTTAACTTTTTGCTATATTTTGAAGTTTTCGCGTCCTTATTTTTGGTGGCTTATACCTGGACTAGTGATATATAGCTCTCAACAATTTATTTTTCCAATGTTTTCCGCAATTTATATGAGTATGATTACATCAGAAATATTACAACAAAACACTTCTGGCGTTATAAAAGCAGGTATATTTATGCTTGTCCTTATTATCGGCTTATCTGGTTTAATTGGATTTGGAACATTTTTATACTGTCAAGGAACTGCTAAGTCTGATCAGAATTTAAAAACCCATATATTTCGTACATTTGTAAAAAAAAGTCTAGAGAGCCAAATTATTTCGCATTCAGGAGAAGGTATTGCCGCAATCAATACTGATGTGGATACTGCTTCTAGTCTATATGGAAATGGACTTTCTGCTTTGTTATCCTGTATATTGGCAATTATATTTTCAGCTATTGTAGTGTTTTTTGTTGATTACCGCATGGGATTACTTTCTCTGGCTATAGGTCTATTATCATTAATTTTGCAAAATAAATTTGCAAAGCCATTGGGCAAACTTGGAAAGGAAAGGCTGGAAGCTAACGCTGAATCGATAAAAGACTTATCGAACATTTTATCTGGCAGTTTAGCGCTTCGCGCGTTTTCTCTTCAAGACAAAATGTTGATTTCTTTTGACAAGAATAATAAAACTATGCTCAAAATCTCTTACAAAGCTGCGTTTATTGCAATGTTTCAAGATTGCTTCACTACAGTTCAGGGTCTGCTTACAATTTCCGGTGTATTCGCAGTCGGTGGTATTTTAGTTGCTATGGGCGAATTATCTTTACCCAAACTGATGATGATTCCGAGTATGTGTGCAACTTTTGCAATGAGTATGTCAACGATAGGAAATGCTTGGGCTAACTTACAAGCTCCTCTTGAAGCCGGCAAGCGAATTTATTTACTTACTGGTGGTTCTACTTCTATAGATATAAAGCCTCCTGTAGATAGTGAACCTTTTTGGAATGAGGACTATTCAATTAACATAAATAATTTAAACTTCAGTTATCAGAATAATGATACGTTTGCTTTGAAGAATATCGATTTAAATATACAAGAGAATGAGATGGTGGCGTTCGTTGGTGAATCTGGCAGCGGGAAGTCAACGTTACTGCGTGCAATTGTGGGCCTTTATGAGCGCAATAATCTAGGAATACGCCTTGGAAACATCGAACTAAACAGTGACTGTTTGCCGTTCTGGCGTAAACATTTTGCATATGTTGATCAAAAATGTACATTGTTTGATATGTCAATTGGTAAAAATATAGCTCTTGGAAAAGGAGATGCTACGCCGAAAGATATTGAAGTTGCAGCAATAGAGGCCCATGCAGATAGTTTTATCCACACGCTTGAAAACGGGTATGATACATCCGTAGGAGAAAAAGGTGCATCGCTATCGGGTGGACAACGGCAACGTATCGCTATAGCACGGGCTCTTGTACGTAAGGCGCCTGTCTTGGTCTTTGACGAGGCTACGAGTTCACTGGATTCGGAATCGGAGCGTCAGGTCATGATGACAATGGGTCAACTGCGAAAGAATCACACAATTTTATTGGTTACACATAATATAAAAAGCATTACAGATGTAAATCGGATAGTCGTTATGAGTCGAGGAGAAATCGCTGAAATAGGCTCCCATGAGGAGTTAATTAAGCGAAATGGTCTTTACTGTCAACTACTAAATTCATCAGAAGAAAAAGAAAACAGAATGCTAAAGCATCCCATAAATATTTTTATCTGATTCTTTAGCGATACGTATTCAAGCCTTGCAGCACTGGTTACACCCCAAAAATACAGTATGTGCGCAGAAGGACACAAATGGATTACAAAGGAACATATTGAGCTGATGCGTCGTAAGCGTCAAATACAAAGGCGTCTCGTCTACTTGAGGTTCGTGAAAGCTGTTATGCTGAAACTACAATGACAGGTTAATTTTAAATCGTGTTTTTGGCCAGGTTAAACTCATAAAAGACTAAAAATGGGAGATTACCGGATATACCATTTTTAGTCTTTTATGAGTTTAACCTGAACAATAGGAGGAGTAACTATGTTAATTCACGAATTTATTAAGGTATCAGAAATACCTCAAAGCATTAGTTATAGAGACTATCCCAAAGAATATATGATTTTAATCTCTGATGATTTTATACAAAAATATTATGATGTAACATTAAAAGTTGAAATGTATTTTAATGACTTAAACGAAAAAGATACAGGGCTTAATTATCATGGTATAACAATTTTAGACAGCGATATGGCAGAAAAATTAAAAACTGAGTTAAGCCATTTTTGTTCTCCAAGCGAAGATTTGGCCAAATTGATTAATTTGTTGGAACAATCAATTTCAGAAAAAAAATATGTTATTCATTTTGGAATATAAGCCCAAACACACGGTTTTTTAAAATTGGTATGCTCTGTATATTGTAGCAGGGGCGCACAGTATGGATGTGCGCCCCTGCTAGGCTAATATTTGGTGAAAACGCACGTTTAGAGAATATAAGGTCATTCCAAGATCAACCTTTACGGGCTTTTTTTCGCATAGCCGCGAATACGCTCTGCAAAATGATAAACAAAGCCAAAAGCGCGGCGATAAATATCATCGCCCACCAGCTGGACATAGACATTGCCCTTACGAACGAGTTTATCGTCTCCTGAATCATAACACCGGCGAATGAGCCTATTACATTGCCCACGCCGCCCGTGAGGGGCGTCCCGCCAATAACGGCGGCGGCGACCGCGTTCATCTCAAACCCCCTGGCCTGCTCCACGTTGCCAGCGGAGGAGTTAAGGCAGAACAGAAACGCCCCGAACGCCACCAGAAGCCCGTTAAGCGTATACACAATCAGCTTGGTGAGCCTTACGTTAAGCCCCATAAGCATTGAGCTCTGCTCGCCGCCGCCTATGGCGTACACATTGCGGCCAAAACGCGTGCGTGAGAGCAGAATATAGATAACAATGAGTCCCGCAATAGCCAAAACGACGTTTGGATGTATAAAGGGTTCCAGCGTCATTCCTTTTTTATTTATGTAACTGCCAAAGGGTATTATCAGCTTCTTGTTCGCTATGGCTGCAAAGTCCGCGTTCCTTATGGATATTGTGTCGGCGGTAATGACGGCCGTCATCCCGCGCGCGAAAAACATGCCGGCCAGCGTTACGATAAACGGTTGGAGTTTTAGGTATGATATGAGCCATCCCTGCACAAACCCGAACACTATACCCGTTATAAAAACAATCGTTATGGCGACGTAAAAATTGATATTTTGGCGCTCCATCATAACCGCCAGCATCATACAGTACATAGCGACCTGAGAGCCGACGGAGATATCAATGCCGCCGATAATAAGCACCATCGTCATGCCTGACGCGATAACTATCAGCCCGGCGTTTGAATTAAGCATGTCGAGGAAATGTTGAAGCTTATCATAGTTAATGCTCTTAAACACGAACATCTCAATAGTATACATTATGATAAACAGTACCACCGTGATGAGCAACAAAAAATTATTGCCGTAAAACTTTGCCTTAACGCTGTTCCAGCCAGACTTTATCGCAAACAAAAATTTATTTGCGCTCTCTGTCATTTTACCACCGCCTTTCCCGTTAGTCGCGCCAGATTCCTGTTAATCAGCGGCTTAAGCTCGGCAGATTGTAGCGCGACAATGATAATGACGGCAATAGCCTTGTATACCGGCAATTGATCGGCGGTAACGTTCATTGCCAGGAGGGATGTGGTGAGTGATTGGATTGTTATTGCGCCGATTACAGACCCTCCCAGGCTAAACTTGCCGCCAGAAAGACTGTTGCCTCCCAGAGCTACCGCCAGAATGGCGTCAAGCTCTATATTGCGCCCGCAATTGTTCGCGTCGATAGCGCCAATGCGAGATGTCGCGATAAGCCCGGCTATAGCCGCGCAAAGCCCGCAGAAGGTATACGCCAAAAGTACGATGCGGCTTGAGCGCAGCCCCATTATCCTGCTGGCTTTATTGTTTATGCCGACCGACTGTATAAATATGCCCAGCGCGGTATATCGCAACACAACCGCCGTGATTGCGACGACTGCCGCCGCGAGAAAAATAGACGTGGGAACCGGTATGCCAGGGATGAAATTTCCCAGCCATTTGTATGATAAAACCTCTACGCGATCGATCTGTCCGCCCGCGAATAGCTGAGCCGCGCCCCGTCCGCCCGTATATAGTATGAGGGTCGCAACCATGGGCTGTATCTTAAGCCGTGATACCAAAAAGCCGTTAAATACGCCGCAGAGGGAGCCTATGGCAAGGGCGGTCATAATACCCACGGCGTAAGGGATTTGATATTCAAACACAGAAAACTTACCATTCACGCCCAGCACGCCATAGCCCAAAAACCAAACGCTTACAGCCCCCGAAAAAGCCATAACGGCCCCGACCGATATGTCGGTACCCGCAGAGCATGAGACGACTATTGTCATGGCGGTCGCCAGGATTATCAGTTCGCTGGCGCGGTTAAGAATATCAATGACGCGCCCGTACAAATGCGGCTCGCCGCCTATATCCATTATCTTGACGGAGAAAAAATCGGGTGTAACAATCAAGTTCATAATAAGCACAAGAAAAAGGCAGACCAGCGGAAATAATAAACGTCCGCTTTTGGTCATTTTATTAAATTTGCGCCAAACCCCATCATTCATCGACTTCGTCCCCCGCGATTTTAGACATTATACCCGCTGACGAAAGCTCATCGCCGGATAACTCGCCGACTTTTACAGTATCGCGCATAATTCCCACACGCCCGCATGTGCGCAGCATTTCATCAATCTCGGACGATATAAACATGACAGAGACGCCTTGGGACGCCAGGTTTAAGATCAATTTCTGAATCTCCGTCTTGGTGCCAACGTCGATACCGCGTGTCGGCTCGTCTAGGATCAGGAAATCTGGATGTGTGATCAGCCACCGCGCGACGATAACCTTTTGCTGGTTGCCTCCGGAGAGTTGATTGACGGGCGTTTCCATTGACGCTGTCTTGATTTGCAATTTTTCGATATATTCCTGCGCAAGCCTCTCCTGTTCGGCGCGTGACATGAGATTGAGCGCGCTACGCTTGGTCTGCTCGGCCAGTATCAGGTTTTCCCGCACGGAGAGATCGGCTATGACGCCCTCTTCCTTGCGGTTTTCGGGGCAGAAGCCCATCCCCGATTTCATCGCGTCCAAAGGCGTATGTTTGATAGAGCGCCCCTTAACGGAAATATTTCCAAAATCTGGATGATCGGCGCTGTAAACCGCGCGGGCCAGTTCCGTGCGCCCGCTGCCCAAAAGCCCCGCCAGGCCCACCACCTCGCCGGAGTAGATATCCAAATCGAAAGGGTGTATACCGCCGCGTATGCCCACGCCCTTAGCGGAGACCAGTGGATCGGCGCTCCTGTCTATATCAGTTGCCGACGCGTCCCGGATGGCCGCGAGATCGTCAAACGCCTTGCCCAGCATTTTTGCCACCAGTTCCTTGCGGGGGAGTTTTTCGATATCATATTCGCCTACAAACCGACCGTTGCGAAGAACGGTTATTTTGTCGCACACCTCGTATACCTGTTCAAGAAAGTGCGTTACAAAGACGATACCCATGCCGCCATCCCCAAGCTGGCGCATAAGTTTAAAAAGACGGCGCGCCTCGTGTTCGTCCAGGCTTGAGGTCGGTTCATCCAAGATAAGCACTTTTGCGGAAATATCAATTGCGCGCGCGATGGAGACCATCTGTTGTATCGCGGTGGAATAAACCTCAAGCGGCTTTCTCACGTCAATGTTTATGCCAAGCCCATGCATAATGGCGTGAGCGCGTTTATTCATTTCCCCCCATTTAACAAACCCAGCCTTGCCGGGCTGCCGACCCACAAAAAGATTCTCCGCCACGGTCAGGTTAGGGCACAGGTTAACCTCCTGATACACCGTTGATATACCCCGCGACTGCGCCTCTTGGGGGGAGTTATTTATTATCGGGGTTTTATAATCGTCAAGATAGATCTCGCCAGACTCAAAGGTTTCAGCGCCCGTAAGCACCTTAATAAGTGTGGATTTGCCAGCGCCATTTTCTCCCATCAGCGCGTGTATCTCGCCCGGGCGCAGTGTGAAATCAACACTGTCAAGGGCCAGCACACCAGGAAAGTTTTTTGTTATTCCACACATTTTTAGCAGAGTTTTTGACATTACGCCGGACATGCTCAATCTCCCTCCCATCTTAAAAAAGGCGCGCGGGATACTTTCCAGCGCGCCTTTGCATTTTGCTTAAGAGCCGAAAGCGTCCGGCAGATGCGCCTCAGCATTCTTAATGTCGTAAACACTCTCTATGGAATATGTGACCTTTGGCAGGGTATCGCCCGCTTCAATCTTCTTTATTATATCGCCCACTTGCGGCCCCAAAAGCGGGTTACATTCCGCAACGCAGTCGATATCTGCGTCTATAATCATCTGGATGGCCTTTTTATTGCCGTCGAACGAGATAATGATAACATCCTTGTGATCAATACCGGCGTTCTTTAAAGCGGTAATAGCGCCGTATGTCATGTCGTCGTTCTCAGAATAGACAACATCAACCTTGGTGTTGTTTTTGAGAATGGCCTCCATAACCTCTTGGCCTCTGGCCTCGGTAAACTCACCGGTCTGTTGCGCAATGATGCTCCACTTATCGGCATGAGGCCCAGATACGGCGGTGTCAAGCGCTTTTGTGCGGCCAATCTGGGCGTCCGCGCCGATTGTGCCTTGCAGGTGTACGATATTTAGCTCGTCGTCTGAGCGATTGTTTTCGGCCAGATAACCCTCTAGCCACTTTATGGCGTCCGAGCCTTCTTGTTCGAAATTGCCGCCGATATAGGTTACATACAGATCATCTGACACGTCCGCCTTACGATCAGAAATAATGACCGGTATACCGGCGTCTTTCGCCTCTTGAAGGACCGTTTCCCAGCCGGTGGTCGTAACCGGCGCGATATCTATGTAATCCACGCCTTGAGTAATGAAGTCGCGCACCGCCGCTATCTGCTTGTTCTGATCCTGTTGAGCGTCTGAGAAAATCAGGTTAAATCCATTTGCCTCGGTGAAATAGCTCTTAAAACTATCCGTGTTGGCGGTACGCCATCCGGATTCGGCGCCCACCTGCGCGAAACCAACCGTGATCAACCCGCCGCCCGAATTGGACGCGGATGACTGCGAAGCGGGCGCACCACCGGCGCAAGCCGTCAACATGGCGGCCATCGCCAGGATAATCAATTTTTTCATGTTTTTTCCTCCTCCTATTGTCGTAAGAATCAATACCAAAAACGCGTTATAAGTATATCGACGCCGCAGGAGGATGGCAATAAAGAATCTTTTGTGAATTTTTCGATATTTTATGAATCTGAACGCAGGGTCTAATACTGTGGTTAAATTTTTTTAAAATGTTGATTTTTTTATGGATAACGCATCGGTATGCGAATATTTACCGTGACGCCCATAGCGTCTGAATTGGAAATGTATATACCATATTGCGGGCCAAATTTTAGCTTAATACGCTCGCTTACGTTGTATAGCCCGTAGATGTCGCGCCTATGATTTTTTTCGTCTCGCGCGCTAAGGGGAATCTCATTAAGCAGGGCGCGCACATATTGAAGCCGCTCGGCTGTCATTCCCGCGCCGTCGTCAATCACCGAGAGTATAACGCTATCGCCGTCATTTCGGGCTTTTATAAGCACTGTGCCCTTACCTCGCTTATTCTTTATCCCATGGTACAGCGCGTTTTCAACAAGCGGTTGCAGCGTGATTTTAGGGATCATCACGTTATAGAATTTTTCGGGTATATCGATGTCATATTCCAGTATATCTTGGTAACGCACTTTTTGGATTTGCAAATAACCGCGCACATGCCGTTCTTCCTCTCGCAGAGTCACCATCTCGGCGCCGCGATTTAGCGATGTGCGAAAAAAGTCTGATAGGGCCTTTACCACATCGACAATCCGCTGCTTTTGTCCGTCCTCCGCGAGCCAAATGATAGTATCCAGCGTATTGTAAAGGAAATGCGGGTTAATTTGCGCTTGAAGCAGCTCCAGCTCAGCTTTGCGAAGGATTTCTTGATCGGATTTCACCTCGGACACCAGCCGCTCTATCCGCTGCACCATGGCGTTTAGTGATTCGCCAAGGGCGCTGACCTCTGCGCCCAATAAATCTTCTACGCGTATTGAGAGGTTCCCCGCCGCCACTTGGTTGGTTACGGCGTTTAAACGATAGATGGGCTTGGCTATGCCGCGCGCAATTCTCCAGGAAACCAAAAGCGCGGCTGGAATTATACCGGCAAAGACTGTCACGCTTATCCATACCATAGCGTTTAAATTCTTATTTATCTTGTCGCGCAGTTCCTCCATACCTAAATTTTCATAATAGGTATATTCCAACACATATCGTGTGATAAGGCTCGTCACCGTTTGGACATCCTGTTCCCATATCGCCTTATTTTCCAGGTAGTGTCCACTCTCTTTCTGATTCTCCTCAATACGGTTTACGTATATATTCAGATTTTCGAGCATGTTCATAATAGCCTGGGCGCGTTGTTTATTGCTGGTCACATTTGTATTGTGTATAAGTTCTGCCACGATCCCTTTAGCGTCGTTGATATCCTTGTACGGTTGAGCTTCCGCAAAATCCGATCTGCCCACAAAAAGGAAATATATTTTTTGGTCGAACTTTTCTTTAAAGTCAATGCTAAACCTTCCCGCTTCGGCGGCGTTGGCTATAAGTATGTCGTACTGCCTGTTGTAGCTGTACATCCGTAGAAATATAAATACGAATATAAGCGTAATCGGAACGATTAGCAGCGCGAAAAAAAGTTGAATCTTGCTGTGGAGCCTCAATTTTCTTAAAAACCGCCATTGGATCTGTTTGGCGAACACCTCTTTAACCACCTTTATTTTGTGGCGAGCGGAATTGCATGGGCGTACAGTGCTGTGTCTTTTTAAACAGATACGAAAAATAGTGAGGGTCTTTATACCCCACCGCCGCGCTTACCTCTGAAGATGGTATATCCGAACATCGAAGCAGTTCCTTAGCCTTGTTCATTCGACATTCGGTCAGAAAATTGATAAAACTGCGCCCCGTTTCTCGGCTAAAGAGCGCGCTAAAATAGCTGGGGCTGATGTTAACATATCGCGCGGTATCGTTGAGCGATATATCCTCATTGGCGTAGTTGGCGGCGATATATTCTTTGGCGCGTCGTATCATCAGGCTGTAACGTTTATTGCGCTGCTCATCGCGTCTGTCAATGACAGCGTTAAAAACGCCGAGAATATAATCTTTTATTTCGGTTGCGCTATTGGCCATAGCGCTGATGCTTTCCGGTTTTGCGACATAGTTTCGCTTTAGTTCTTCCACACCGCCTATCTCTTTTAAAACCCATACCGCCGTGAAATAGATATCCATAATGACGTATTGTCTAAACAGCCGCGAGTCCACCCCGGCGGCGCTTTTTAGAAATTCTTCTACAAAGAAGGGGATATCGCGCTTTTCACCGCTCTTTAAAAATGTACCCACCTTTTGCAGTTGGATCTCGCTAATAAACCGCGCGTCTGGCAGGGAAAGCTCAGCGTCTGTTTTAGGGGCAAAATCCAATTCCCCATCTGTCACAAAGGCGTTTTTATCTAGCATAAAGCGCATGGAGAATACGCGAGCGGCGCTCTCAAACGACTCGGATAAAAGCGTCAGGCGCCCGACCGGTTTGCCGACCCCGCCAAAATAACGCAGCGCGTCATAGGGAGAAAATACGGCTTCAACGTGTTCTATGTATTCTTTGCGCGCAACGGCCAGCCGATCCAGGGAGGCGGCTTTAATAATAGCGGCGTTTCCCTCTATCGCGCGGTCAAAGAGAATGATATAACCGGCCTGGGCGCTGATCCGGTTGATTTTTTCATTTATCGTAAGCATGTCTTCCGTGTAACTGGCCTCGTTGCGCGCGTTGAAATGATATTTGAAAAGGAGGATTTGGAAGTATGTCGCGCTTAGATCCAGCCCCAGCTGTTTGCCACGCTCCAGAATTTTCACAAGGGGCGAGCCCGAAACCATTTCCTCAAACAGCCGCCGCTTACTGTTGGTCTCTTCTTCTTTCATCTCATTCTTGTAGCGATCTATATTCTCTTTTTCCTTGCGTTCTTGATAGATTTGCCTGGCGACGTTTTTTACGCTCTCAATGAGTTCAGCGCCGCTTACAGGCTTTAGAATGTATTCCGCAACTCCGAGATTTAACGCCTTTTGGGCGTATGAGAATTCCTCATGTCCGCTTAAAATAATGATCTTGCTATGAGGGAGTTCTTTTCTGATAAGCCGGCTTAGATCAAGGCCATCCATAAACGGCATACGGATATCTGTAATGATAATATCCGGCTTTTCACGCTGTATCAATGGAAAAGCCAATTCACCATCAGCCGCCTCGCCGCTGAATAAAAATCCTTCGCTTGCCCAGTCTATGTTATCCCGTATTCCCCTGCGAACGACAAATTCGTCCTCAACCAAAAACACTTTAAGCATATTTTCTCCGCCTTGGCGCTATAGTTCTGTCGCGCCGCCACCGACGTCGGCCACATAAAAATCCGCTGTAAGACCTGTTTGTTCTCTATAGGCTGCGCCTACTTTTTGTGTAAATTCATCCACTTTATTTTCATTCACAAGGCTTACTGTACACCCGCCAAAGCCCGCGCCAGTCATTCGCGACCCCAGCGTCCCATCGACATTCCAGGCCGCTTCCGCCAGCGCGTCTAACTCCGCCCCTGTCACATCGTACAGATCGCGCAGCGAGATATGTGACGCGTTCATTAACTGCCCAAATTTTAATAGATCACCCGCTTCAAGCGCGCTGACCGCTTCAAGAGCGCGCGTGTTTTCGTAAACTATATGTTCGGCGCGTTTGGCGACGGTTGGGTCGTTTATTAAATCTTTATTCCGCTCAAAAGTATCAGGGTCCAGTTCGCACAAATAATTTATATCAAGCCGCTGGCGCAACGCCGCGACCGCCGCCTCACATTCCGCCCGCCGCGTGTTGTACGCGGAGTCTGCCAAGCCTCTGCGCTTGTTTGTGTTTGCGATCAATATTTTATTGTTTCCTAGCTTAAGCGGCACGTATTTGTGTTGTACCTTATTGCAATCCAACAGCAGAGCCATATCCTCCATGCCCATGCCTACCGCGTACTGATCCATAATGCCGCAATTTATACCCATAAATTGGTTTTCAGCTTTTTGACACATCTTAACCAGGCGCACCCTATCTATCCCGCAACCGAACAGCGTATCAAACACGACGCCGATGAGCAATTCGAGGCTCGCGGAGCTGGACAACCCCGCGCCATTGGGAATGTCGCCATGCACATATATATCAGCCCCGCCTATCCGATATCCATTTGATATAAGTTCATGAAGCACCCCTTTGGCGTAGTTTGTCCACCCGTCAGCCATTTGATAAGAGAAGTCGGCTAAATCCAGCGAGACTTTTTCCGGGAAGTTAGCCGAGGCCAAATTGACAAAGGAGTCTTTTCTTGCGCGGCATATGGCGTATGTTCCAAAGCTCAACGCGCATGGAAACACGAAACCACCGTTGTAGTCTGTATGTTCGCCTATAAGATTAATCCTGCCCGGCGCGAAAAAAATACGAGAGTCTTCGCTGTTTCCGTACAAACGGGCAAAATCTTTTTTGAGATAAACAAAATCCATAAAATCCCCTTTCCAATATTCACCAAACCTTGTTTGTACACATACTATACAAACATAGTTGTACAACTAAAAACCCATTTGGGAGTGAGCGCGTTTGTCCAAATACTGGTACCCAAACAATTATGACGAATACGTAAAAAAGCAACTTTACGATACCCAATATTCTTTTGATAATAACCAGGATAATTACTATTCTGACACCTATCAGCATAGCGACCGTCGCTTCAACGGCAATGTCTATGACAGTGCCTACGACAACAATATCATAGGCAACGGCTACGATATTGTTCATGACAATTGCTTTAACAAAGGCTATGACAATTGCCATGACAATTGCTATGACGACGAACAGTGCTGCACACCCGGCCCTCAAGGCCCTCAAGGTTGCCCCGGACGTCCAGGACGCCCCGGCCCTCCAGGCCCCGCTGGCACTCCCGGCAGACCTGGTCCCGCTGGCGCTCCCGGCAGACCTGGTCCTGCTGGCGTTCCCGGCCCAGTTGGTGTTCCCGGCCCAGTTGGCGCTACTGGTAGCCCCGGTCCTGTAGGCGCTCCCGGCAGACCTGGTCCTGCTGGCGCTCCCGGCCCAGTTGGCGCTACTGGTAGACCTGGTCCTGCTGGCGTTCCCGGTCCTGTAGGCCCCGCTGGCGCTACTGGCAGCCCCGGCCCTGTAGGCGCTCCCGGCAACCCCGGTCCTGTAGGCCCCGCTGGCGCTACTGGTAGCCCCGGTCCTGCTGGCACTCCCGGTCCTGCTGGCGCTACTGGCTCTGTTGGTCCCGCTGGCCCTGCTGGCGTTGCCGGTCCTGTCGGCCCAGCTGGCTCCTCCGGCGCGCAAGGCGTTGCCGGTCCTCAAGGCTCAGCGGGAACTGCCGGCCCTCAAGGCGTGATTGGTTCTCAAGGCCAAATTGGTCCTGCTGGTCTGCAAGGCCCTGTAGGCCCGCAAGGGCCTGTAGGCCCGCAAGGCCCTGTAGGCCCCGCCGGTTCTGTCGGCCCCTCTGGTCCTGCCGGTTCCGCTGGTCCGCAAGGCAACGCAGGTCCTGAAGGCCCCGCCGGTCCTCAAGGCCCTACAGGTTCCGTCGGCCCTGTTGGTCCTGCCGGTCAAAACGGCGCGGTCGGACCACAAGGCGCTACAGGCGCAATTGGCGCGCAAGGTTTTGCCGGTCCCGTTGGCCCAGTTGGTCCTCAAGGAGCGCTTGGTCCCGCAGGTCCGCAAGGTCCTGTCGGTCCCGCAGGCCCGCAAGGCCCCGCCGGAGGCTCTTACTATGTGTATCTTGAGCATGCCTACGGGGGCAAGTACCAAAATGCTCCCGTCAATTTCAGCGTTGGCGCAAGCGCAGAATATCAAATTCCTCTTTCCGAATACTCTGTGTACAGTTCTGTAGATATATCTCGCGCCAATTCCGTTGTAGTAGAAATGGAGAGCAATTATATCATAGATTTTTACGCGGCATTGCACAGCTTGGTACAACCGTACCCTTCGTCTGTGACACTTGTGTTGCGCGTTAACAGCGTCGCCAATTATTACAGCGCGGTAACGGCCAATGTAGACGCTTACGGCAACATTACGTTGATCGGCCAGGCCATGATTCATCTCAATTATGGCGATGTGGTCGATATGGCTATTATTTCTCCCACAAGCACGCAGTTCGAGTTGCTTGATAACGTGAGCGCCCGGCTGTATGTGCATAGCTTGGATGACACGTATTATTACTATAGCAGTGTAACAGAGAGCGGCGAGTACAATCATCTCGCGCGTGTTCTCAGAATACCGGATAACCGTTCGTAGAACCGCTAACAAATGAAATTAATAAAGGGGCGTTATGCCATGATCATAGCCTATGGCCTAACAGCCCCTTTTTTATGGTCTGATAATGATTTTTTTATTTGTCACTTAACTATGTTGCGCCAATCCAAATCACCCCTGTCCAAAGCCAACAACAGCACCTCCGCCGTCGCCAAGTTTGATGCCAAGGGGATATTGTGCATGTCGCACAAACGCATAATACTGTTAACATCTGGTTCACTATAGCGCTGAACGACTGGCTCGCGCAAAAAAATCATAAGGTCTATGTCATTTTGGGCAATCTGCGCGCCAAGCTGATATTCGCCACCCAAGTGCCCGGCCAGATATTTGTGCACGCTCAGCGAAGCGGCTTCTTCTACTACCTGGCCTGTGGTGCCTGTAGCATAAAGCGTGTGTTTGCTTAATATGTGCCTGTAAGCAATGCACAAATTTTCCATCAGCCTTTTTTTGCTGTCGTGAGCAATTAGCGCGATTTTCATTAGATCACCCTTCAAATATTGACTTGTTTCTAAACATACCTACATTAAGTACCAAACCAACGGCGGCCATATTAACCCATAGGGCGCTTCCTCCGCTGGATAAAAAGGGAAAAGGCATACCCGTATTGGGTATAATGGCGGTAGCCACACCCACATTCGCAAAGGTTTGAAAAGCAAACATGCCCGCTACACCCATACATATAAGTTTACCTTGCAGATCAACCGCGCGGTTGGCTATTAGCACACATTTTATGATGATGGCAAACATGGCGAGCAACACGGCGGAACATCCGGCAAAACCAAATTGCTCGCCAACAACGGCAAAGATAAAGTCATTGGACGAATGAGGCACATATAACGAAATATCCAGCTCTTTACCCGTAAGTTGGCCGGCGCCTATGGCTTGCATAGAAAGGTTGGTTTGGTATACGTCGTCGCTGTCAGCGTTGGGATTTAGAAAAGCGTCTATGCGATCTACCTGATAGCCCAACAGCCTGTTAATAATAACGCGTTCTTCATTTTGCAGATCCCACGCAAATACCATAACCAGCGGCGTAATTATCAAAACAGCCGCGATGATGTAGCGCGCCTTTAGCCCGCCAGAAAAGATGATGCACACGCTAATGAAGATAACTACCAACCCGGCGGATAGCGCGGGCTGCTTCATGATAAGCGCCACAGGAAGCGCGATGGCGCACAAAATGAGGGCCAATACTAATATATTATTAAATGTTTCCTTGTTTTTGTCAATAAGCTTGGACAGGAAAATTATAATAAAAAGTTTTGTGAATTCTGACGGTTGTACTGTGAACGCGCCAAGATCGATCCATCGTTGGGTTCTAGTTTCTCCTACGGGCAGGGTAAGGCAAAATATGAGCAATCCGATTGTCATGATGTAGATGGGCAGGTAAAACTTGCCAATAAAGCGATAGTCAATTAAGGCCGCCGCTATCATTATGCATACACCAGACACATAGAACAGCTGTTGGTGATTAAACGTACTGGATTCGAATGACGTCGCCATTCCTATTGTGACCACGCCAAAGGCCGCAAACAGCAACACCATAACCAGCAAGGAAAAATCAAACGAACGCCATTGTCTGCGTATCAAAGTATTTCACCTCTTTGCTATGTGATGCTGGTCGCGGCTCCTTTTCCCTTTCACTTTTGTCTGTCTGAGGCTCCGCGAAATCTGCGGATACTTTTAATGGGTATGTTGGCATACAATACGGGAACCTTATCGCCCATTTCATCACTCACAGGGCTTTGAGTTATTTGCACGTCCAAATCGTCCGTACTTATTTCCATATAGTTAGACACAATATTTACAATGTCTCTTTTCAACATATCCAGCATATGGCTGGAATTAGTAACCCTATCGTTTATCAGCACTATCTTCAAACGATCTTTGGCAGTGCGCTTGGAAGACGGGTCTTTTCTCCACAAACGATTAATCATGTCCATGATCTCCCGTCCTCTCTACGCCCCAAACCGCAGGAATTTGAATATTCTACCAATAAGCCCTATGTCTTGCTGTAATTTCATTAGAGGTACTATCTCACCCATTAGCCGCCGTGTAATATTTCTGTAGGCCTTCCCCGCCCACGAGCTTTCGTCTGACACGCAGGGATCTCCTTTGTTAGTGCTAATTACGATGCTTTCGTCGTCTGGTATGACACCCAATATCTCTATAGCCAATATTTCAGTTACATCATCCAAAGTCATCATGTCGCCGCGTCTAACCATTTCTGGCCTTATACGATTTAATATAAGCAACGGATCCCTAAGACCGCCAACTTCCAGCAGCCCTATTACTCGATCCGCATCCCTCACCGCACTAACCTCGGGGGTAGTGACGACAATCGCCTTTTCCGCTCCAGCCACTGCGTTGCGAAACCCTTGCTCTATACCGGCGGGGCAATCGATAAACACAAAGTCAAATTCGTCGCGCAGTTGGCGACACAACTTTATCATTTGCTCTGGAGTTATCGACGACTTGTCTTTCGTTTGCGCAGCCGGCAACAGTTGCAGGGCAGAATAACGCTTGTCTTTTATTAACGCCTGCTTTAGCCTGCAAGAACCTTCAATCACGTCAATAATATCATAAACAATACGGTTTTCCAATCCCATCACAACGTCCAGATTTCGCAGCCCTATATCCGCGTCTACCATGCAGACCTTTTTGCCCATCATGGCCAACCCAGCGCTCATGTTGGCTGTAGATGTCGTCTTGCCGACTCCTCCCTTGCCAGAAGTCACCACAAAAACCTCTCCCATTGCTCTCCTAACCCCCGTCATTTGTGTATCTGCCAGCCCTGCTTTGTTACTTGCCATATTTTTCTTTCCTTGTTGATTTGTCACCTATATATTAACTAATGTGGCAATATAAATCAAGCCTTCTTGCAAATAAGCATACGACGGCATCTTGTTTTTATTCTTTTTTTCTTCGGGTATATATGTAATGATGTCACAGATGCGCAACTGTGTGGGGCACAACCGCAACGCGCTCACATAACTTCTTGTGTCGCCCGTACAGCCCGCGTGCACCAATCCCTTTAGCGCGCCCATGACAATGATGTTACCTTTTGCGATTATCTCACTTCCGGGGTTGGCGTCGCCAAATATCACTACGCTTCCGTCGTAGCGAATAGACTGGCCGTTACGCAACGCGCCTTCGTAAAAAAAAGTGAGCATTTCGTTTTTGGAAAGCAATGTGGATGATGGAGCAAGCCTTGAATCCGCCTCCAGCGATTCAACATAGGATACATTGAGATCTGTTTCCTTAAAGATAATGTCCAGTAAAGCGGATTCGTCGTCCTTGTTCAATTGTCTGCCGCTAAATGAGATTGAAACCTCGGCGTCTTCAAAAAACTCTCTGGCGTCGTGAGTCTTGGAACGCAACGCGTTTTTAATCGTATCCATGCCGGCGCGCTCGTCCAGCCAAATACTTATACCATTGTTGGTACCTTTAAACACAACGCAGTTGTCGTCTTGCAAATGTGACCACTCCCGATCATTTTTGAATATCAACTTATGAAAGCTCTTGTTAGGGAACAAGCGTGTCGGCGGGTGTGGGTTGCTCAGGTGTGTTGTAAAGGCCAAAGTATACTTCCATGACCTTTACGGCTATTTGCGACGCGATTGCTGGCAACGCCTTGGTATCGCCGAATGGAATTTGTACATATATAGCTATTTCTGGCGCTTCATATGGAGCAAAACCGCCAAATGAAGAGTGGGCGTTGCGCGACTCTGATTGCTGCGCCGTGCCTGTTTTGCCCGCTACCCGTATGGGAAAATTGGCAAATACATTGCGCCCCGTACCACTGGCCCCCTCTGTAACGCCCAGCATACCCTCGTATATTGCGGCCCATGTGCTGTCTGATATAGGCATATCGCTTACTTCGATCACAGGTCTTGTCTTGTCAACAAGAGCGCCATCTGCCGCGCGCACGCTGTCCACAAGATGCAGTTGGTAACGCGTGCCTCTGCTGGCCAGGGTAAGAATGTATTTGTTCATGCTTGCCGCCGCAAAACTCGAATAACCTTGCCCTATGGCTATTTGGCTGGTGTCTCCGTCGTGCCACTCACGATCGTACATGGGGGCGTCGTTGTTGTAGCGCAATACCTGCCTGTCTTTAAATTCTAGCGTAGGCATGTATACCGCTTTTTCTTCATTAAGCTCTACACCTGAGGCTCCGTTAAGACCAAACAATTCGTAGTACTCGCCAAGTTTCTCCACCCCATCCAATTTGGTATTCGCCTTGGTATTGCCCAGCCGGTAAGCGATTTCCGCAAAGAAGTAGTTACAAGATGTTTCTAACGCTTTAGAAACATTGATGTTGCCGTGACTTGAGGCCGACCAACAGCTAAGAGACATCCCGCCAATAGTGAACGAATGTCTGTCATAAATAAGGGTGCTGGGGGTGATCGCGCTGTTTTCTAAGGCGGTTATTGCCGTTATCATTTTCAGGGTAGAGCCTGGCGCGAGCTGTTCCGCAAACGGGCGGTTGATGAGAGGGCTGTTTGGGTCTTCGTTGTTTTTGCTTATATATGCCGCGTTTGGGTTATTAACCCATTCGTTGTTGTCATAACTGGGGTAGCCGACGGCAGCCAGCACATTGCCATTTTTTACATCTGTTACCACGATAGACCCCGTGGAGGGATCGAGCAAGGTCATAGAAGGGGTTATCTCGCCGCTTTCAAGTTTATCAAGCACAACGCTTAGCGCGGTTATATCGTGGTTATCCAGCTGTCGCCTTAATTCTTGTCCGCCAGTTATAATGCCTTGGTCTATCATAATCATCAACATGCCAGCCGGTGAGATTACACTATTTTTGATGGCCTCGCTCATAAGCTTTTTTATTTCTGTTCTGCCCGACGCGTCCGACCAGTAGGAATCTGGGTTACGACTGAGCACATAATCTGCCAAAGGGCGAGCGATATCGCTGTGCGAACTCTCCATAACAGCGGCTATATCAAACACGCTGCCCTTGATCATTGAGGCAAAGAGATCGCGAACGCCGATAGGGTTTTGGGTTTCCAGATTGGTGCTTAATTTATTTACTATCGCTTCTTTTAGGGTGTTTTGCAATATATCATAAGCGGAAACCTGCAAATCGCGATCCAGTGTGAGGTAAACACTGTCGCCTGTTACGGGAGGCTCCTCATCGGGCAGATACGCGATTATTTGTTTCGCGGCGTTAACCTCTACCTGTACCTTCCCCGGAGTCCCGCGCAATTGAGCTTCATATGTTTTCTCTATGCCAGATTTGCCTATTGTGTCGTTCGCCTTGTATTCGTCTTTAAGTTCGGCGTATTCGGTGTCGCTTATTCTGCCGATAGTACCGATTATGTGTGAAAAATACATCTCTTCCGGATAGTATCTTAAGCTTTGTACGTCGGCTGATATGCCTGCATATTTTTCAATTTCTTCGATGACGGACAAAGTGCTGACATCCACATCGTAGGCTATCGTGATAGGCTCCCAGGCGCGGTAACGCTGTCCGTACAACATGCAGCAAAGGTTAAGCACCTTTCTCGCTTCGCTGTCGGGCAGGTCCTCGCTAACTTTAAATTTATCGCGCAGCAGGTAAAAACATTCTTCCGCTGTTAGGTTCTCGTCGCCTTCTTGTTCAAATCCCATATCTAACTTCCATTGGCGTTCGGTGTTGCCGGTGCCGGTGAAATCAAATTCAAATGGTTTGGTCAGGGTGATGGGGAATTTGTCTACAATACTTTCGCCGTGGCTGCTCATGAGCACTACAAAGTCATACAGCACTTGTGCGTCTATTTCAACCATGTTGGCATCCATTTTTACCGTATAGGCGGATTTGTTTATGGCGAGCGGCCGCCCCAGCCTGTCATATATATTGCCGCGTGAGGCGGGTATTTCGACTGTGCGTGTGCCTGTAACGGTTTGCTTGTTTAAAAATGTGCCGCCCATGACCAATTGTAAATAAAACAGCCTGGCAAGCAATAAGTAAAACAAAATGGCGACGATGGCTCCAACAATAAGGCAGCGATTGGTAATTACTTTGATAACGCGCGATAGCATGGTTTCTTCTTTGGGCATCTTTTTCACCTCTTTGTTTTGCGACCGTTTTTTTCGTAAGATTCTAGCTTGTTGTTAAGCTCGTACATTATACTGTAAACGGGTACCGTTAGCAGCAATGTATATACTGTATGCGGCAAAATGATGTTTGTCATGTAAAACAAAAAGCGCCCTTCAGCCAAAAACATGAAATTCACCACATAGTAGGCGCTTTGGTATAGCATGGAACAAACAAATGTCAGGATGAGGGGCAAAAAAAAGTTTTCGCGAAAAAAGTTTTTAAACGGCTTGCCGCACACAAAGCCCGTAAGCATATATAGCAATGAATGTAAACCTATGTAAGGCCCGTAGTACGCGTCACGCAAAAAACCCGCTCCAAAACCGAGCGCGGCCCCCTCTACGTCACCTCGCAGTATGGCGTATGAGGCAATAAAAACCAGGGCGGTGTCTGGACGCACCCCCAATATTTCTATAAATTGAAACAACGCCGACTGCAAAAGAAAATTAACAATCACCACCGCAGTCATAACGGCTATGCGCAGCACAATATATCCCTTCCAACATGAGCATTAGGTCAAACGAATCTATCATGAGTCTATTTTTACGATGACATGCCGCCAATTGTGTTTGCGATTATTCGTTCGCTTCGGGCACAGGAGCGTCCTTTTGCTCGGTAACAATAAGCAAGGTCTCCAAACGATACAGTGACGCGCTAGGCTGAATAATCGCGTGTTTGGTAAGGCCGTTAGGGTCACTTTCGACAGATAAGACGTGCCCTATGGTAATGCCTGCGGGGTAGTAGGCCGACATTGGAGCGGTAACTATCTCGTCGCCTTCCAGTATTTCCGCAGCGTAATCGATGAGGCTCATGCGGCACAAACCCTCACGCATAAGAACGCTATCGCCCTTTACGTATCCTATGTCGCCCGTTCGCATACATTTTGCCGTCACGGATGATCTGCTGTCTATAATGGAACGCACGGTTGAGCTGTTGATGCCGCAATGGGTGATAATGCCCATTAAACCGCCTGGCGCCAGAGCTATCATATTTAATGCCAAACCGTCCGAAGCGCCTTTGTTTATGGTATATACGTCTATCCAATCGTCGGGGTCTTTGTCGGTTATCTTTGCGCCTGTTTTGCTGTATTGGGCATATTCCCTGTCTAACTCCAGCAATTGCGACAGCATTTTATTGTCGCTTTCCGCAAGCCTAAGCCTGTTTATTTCAAGCGTAAGATCCTCGTTTTCGGCGCGCAGACGTTTATTTTCGTCATACAACGAGCCCATGGTAATAAAAAAATTGATACGGTCGCCAACCCAGTTAGCGGAAGACGACAGCCCGTTTTGCAGCGGGTTTATGACATACGCCGCGACATTGCGCACCACGCTTAGGCGTATATCGGTGTTTATGGTAACAAACGCCGCGACGATGCACAAGGCGGACATGATGCCCAGAAAGAGTCTTTTATGTCTTTTTAAAAATTCCATTGGCGTGAGGCTAACGCATCTTAAGCGTGCGCGGAGAAATTAGTACGTTTTTTAAATGATTAATATGGGACAACACAAGCCCTGTGCCCAGCGCGACGCAATTAAGCGGCTCGCTGGCTATGGCGACGGGCATTCCGGTCTCCTCGTTTATAAGCTGATCCAACCCGCCAAGCATCGCGCCGCCGCCGGTTAACACAATGCCGCTTTCCATGATGTCGCTGGCAAGTTCGGGGGGAGTCTTTTCCAATGTAGATTTTATGGCGTCTACAATGGAATTGACCGGTTCGGCTATGGCGTTGCGTACCTGCCCGGCGTTTATCTCTATCGTTTTGGGTAAACCTGTTATCAGGTCTCGCCCGCGTATATTCTTTTTTTTATTTGCGTCGGGTTTAAATACGCAGCCGAGGGATATCTTTATGTCTTCCGCTGTTCTATCGCCAATAGCAAGGCTAAATTCCTTTTTTATATAGTTTACTATATGTTCGTCTAACGCGTCGCCAGCGACACGCAAAGAGCGACTGGTGACAATGCCTCCCAGTGATATGACAGCCACTTCGCTGGTGCCGCCGCCGATATCCACCACCATGTTGCCCGTTGGCTCTTCTACCGGCAACCCCGCGCCTATGGAGGCCGCCATGGGCTCTTCTATCAAAAACGCGTCTCGCTCCCGCGCGCCCGCAACGATTGTCGCTTCAACCACCGCGCGCTTTTCTACCTCGGTGACGCCGGATGGCACACCAACCACCACGCGCGGTCGCGAGGCAAAAAAATGGCGTGGAGCCGCTTTTTCTATAAAATAGCGCAACATAGCCTGCGTGGTTTCAAAGTCTGCTATTACGCCGTCCCTCATAGGGCGTATGGCGACGATATTGCCGGGCGTGCGCCCTATCATTTGTTTCGCCTCGTCGCCGACCGCCAAAATTTCTCGCGTTCGTGTGTTGATCGCTACCACAGACGGCTCATTTACAATAATACCTTTATTTTTTATAAACACGAGCGTGTTGGCCGTGCCCAAATCTATTCCCAAATCTCTCGAAAACATCTTTTTCCTCCGCTCCTGAGCGCCTACTAAAACCTGTAAAATCCGACAAAATAATACACAACAGGCACCATCACAAAACTTATTTTGCGATTAGTTACCATTCTACATCATATCGGATCATATATCAATATTTTACCAACTGGAATAGCGCCCACCGCGAGAGAAAGTCAACGAGTCTTTATGGCGGTTGCGCCTAGCGTTTTTAATTTTGACTATTATTATAAATATTAGCAGCGCGCACAGCAACGCGGCGCCGCCTATCCATAGCGGAGTCAATTCCTCCGTAAAGAGCGTATTGCTTATTTGTTGCCAGTAATAGTCCATATCGGTTTGCACTGTGCGCGGCAAGACCTCGGCGGAGGCAAGCAGCGGAGCTTCCAGCAGTGTTTTGTCGCCCAGCGTATATTTAATGGCGCCAAGCCTAGCATTTTTGGCAAAGGGGCCTTTTACGACAAGAGAGTCAGCGGGGTCGCCCTCGCCTGGCTCCACAACAAACTCAGGAAAGTAGGTTATTATTTGGCTAATTGATTCAAACTCAACCGTGCTCATAAAGAAAGATTCTTTTGCCTCGGCGTAAATTTCTATGGTTTGCTCCATACCCAGGCGGGGGTTGTCCACCGCCGCGCGTTCTACCACGCCGGTCAAATTCAATTGCCTAAACGCGTAATTGTTAAACCCATAGTCAAACAACGCGATCGTATCTAACCAATGGTTAGGTTCGGGCGAAAAGCATACGACAGAGATAAACTCCAGCCCGTTTTTGTTTGCGGACGATGCCAGGCAGTTGCCCGCTTGCGATGTAAAACCTGTTTTTATGCCCGTGGCGTAGGGGTAATAGTACTCCCCCTGTTTTATGATCTCGTTGTGGCTGTTCCATTCGTGATATTCTAGGCTTGATCCGTCAGGAGGCGTCGCCATGTCCACGCTTTGACCTTTATATGTTTGTTCTGCCACAATCTTTGAAAGCAGCTCGTTGTCCATAAGTTTTGACGACAACAGGGCAATGTCTTTTGCCGTGCTGTAATGATCGTCATCATGAAAACCGTGGGGATTGGTGAAGTGGGTATTGTACGCGCCCAGTTTCCGCGCCATATTGTTCATTAACTGGCTAAAAACTTGCTCCGCCTCATCGTATGCCATGTTTTGCGCATTACGGGCGCGTTTGGCGGCGTTTAGCGCAATGGTACACGCGGCCTCGTTGCCGGAAGCGATGAGCAGCGCCCGCATAAGGTTTTCTACCGAAACGGCCTCGCCTTCGCGAAGATAGGCTATGCTGGAGCCAGATGGGGCCTGGTGCATTTCGTCTCCCACAACGAGGATCTCATCGGGCTTTAAATAATCCAGCGCTGTTAAAGCTGTCAATATCTTCGTCATACTTGCGGGGTATATGCGTTCGTCCGCATCTTTGTCATACACAATTTTCCCTGTGCTGCGTTCCATAAGTATCGCGCTTTGGGCAACCAAAACAGGGGAAAGGGTCTCTTGACCGGTAGGATCGACAATGGACGATTGTTGTATTGTTTGTGATGGTATCGGCGTGGATTCGGTGGCGGGGCGTGCATCGCTCGCGTTCGCGTTCGCGATAGATTGCGGCGCCAACGCGGCAAAGATAGCGGCGGTTATGAGTATAGCCGTAATTTTTTTAAGCATTTTTGGTAACCTCCCGCAAGGGTTTTATTTCCATATTATAATAAAGGAAATCTACCGGATTTTCCAGCCCTGTAGAAAAATTTTTATTTCCTATTATGCTTAGAGCGATTTTATCCTCAAGCTGTCTATTAATCGCCCGCCTAAACGCGCTGATAAGAATGCACGAATCTTCTACCGCCTTTTGAAACAAGTCCATAAACGAGAAATTTATCTCAACGCTATCGTTCCAGGGATAAAACCAGGCATCGCGCTGTTCGTTCAGGTAATCTAGCTGACGCACGGGTTCATAGTGCATAAGCGCATATTTAGCTCCCCTGTCGGGCAGCAATTTCGCTATAAATGACAGCACGGGAGGTCTGCCGCGCTTTGAGCGAAACAGACGATAAACGAGCCTCATTCGGCGCATGCTTTTTTCGAAGTCTTCTGGCTCGCAATCTTCATCGTATGCGACATTAATTGTTTTCGACAAAAGCTCGCTTACATCTTCCATGTCAGCCCCCGGCGCTTGTAAAATCTTCGGTATATTTTGTTCATGAGGCTTTTTATCCATAAACTTTTCTGATATAATGCAATCAATCGTTGTTTCCAAAAAACGGTGTGAGGCGTTGAACGCCTGCCCCAAATTGCCAGACACATCCGAAAATCCCGACTTATAGAATACATATGGGTGGGTCGCGCAATCTAACGCGTAGTGGCATAGAAAACCATACATGTAGCTTTCCATAACCGATCGGCCATCGTGTTCGGCAGTTTTTCTTATGATATTTATGCATTCGGCAAAAAAGCCGTTGATACCACGCTCATGCATTCGTGACCCTAGGCGCGAAAGCTTTTTGTCGAACGAGAAAAAAAGTATGTCAGGCCCTTGACAGCCAAGGTTAAATATGTCGCGATTGTTCGCTACGCAGTTAAATGCGTCGTCCGCTCCCGCGCAGAGGGCATTTACGCACGCGTCACCGCAAAAATAATGTGTCAGTACTGCGGGCAATGTCATCTTCCTTCCAGCTGTTACTTTCACGTTTGTTTGCCCATTTAGCCGTGTGTATTTGACAGTTTCTGAACACTATTTTAACCTATTTGGAAAAAACGTCAAGAGTTGCCTAAATCGTCATAACAAGGGGATAAATTGTGATGCTAAAACAATTCACACTATCATTAATGATCCGTGATCCATAATCTCTGATCCGCGTTCCACAGCAAGTCGATTTTTAAACATTTGAGTTGATAAAATGTTTGACATTTACGAAGAATTAAAAAAGCTGCCCCAAAAGCCCGGCGTCTACATGATGAGAGACGCCGAGGGGCAGATAATGTACGTAGGCAAAGCGCTAAACCTTTCTTCACGCCTGCGCCAATACTTTCACCCTCCATATGGACATTCTCTTGCCGTGCGTCACATGGTGCCACTTATAGTGGAGTTTGAGTACATGGTGACGGACAACGAAGTCGAAGCGCTCATTCTCGAAAACAATTTAATAAAGAAGCACGCGCCTAAATACAATACCCTGCTTAAGGACGACAAGACCTTTCCATATATAAAGATCACAAAAGAACCGTTTGCGCGTGTGGATCTTTCGCGACGCATAGAGAAAGATGGCGCGGAGTATTTCGGGCCGTATATAAGCGCGCCCAGTTTGCGTGAAACGCTGGAAATGATACGCGATGTGTGGCCGCTTCGCTCTTGCAACCGCAACCTACCCAAAGACATCGGCAAAGGCAGACCGTGCCTTAACGCGCACATAGGTAAGTGCCTTGCCCCTTGCGCGGGCAAGGTAAGCGAAACGCGGTACGCGGAGATAGTGCGCGAGGTGACGCAATTTCTTGGCGGAAAAAACGGCGATATAAAGGAACGGTTGCGCCTTAACATGCTTAAGGCGTCGGAGAATTTAGAGTTTGAACGCGCCGCCGAACTGCGCGATAGGTTGAGCGCCTTGTCGAAGCTGATGGAAAAACAAAAAGCGGATAGCGCAAGTGACGACGAGCAAGATGTGATAGCGTTTAGCCGCGATGGCGACGACGCTTTGGTGCAGGTGTTTTTCATCCGCAGCGGTAAGATGATAGGGCGCGAGCATTACATGCTTAACCAAGCGGAGCATTTGACTCGCGAGGAGGTTATGGGCGCGTTTATAAAGCAGTTTTACGCCGAGGCCGCGTACATTCCCAAAGAGCTGATTTTGGAAAACATGGCGGACGAGCAGGATATACTGACAAAATACCTGAGTTCGCTAAAAGGGCGTAGCGTTGAACTGATCGTGCCTCAACGCGGGGATAAATTAAAGCTGCTTAATCTTGCGTCGCAAAACGCGTCGCTTACCTTATCGCAGTTTGGCGAGCATATAAAGCGCGAACGCGCGCGCACATCAGGCGCTATGGCGGAGATAGCCGCAGCTTTGGGAATCGCTAAAACGCTTAGTCGTGTAGAGGCGTATGATATAAGCAATACACAAGGGTTTGAAAGCGTGGGGTCTATGGTCGTATTTGAACAGGGCAAGCCCAAAAATAGCGACTACCGCAAATTTAAGATAAAAACGGTCGTTGGACCCGACGACTACGAAAGCATGGAAGAAGTGGTAACAAGGCGCTTTAGCCGCTACTTTACAGAACTGGCGGACGAGAGGATTAAGAACGTCAAATTCCTTAAGCTGCCCGATATTTTGATGATAGATGGCGGCAAAGGGCAGGTGAGCGCGGCGGAGGGCGTGGTAAAACAAATGGGATTGATCTTACCCGTGTGCGGCATGGTAAAGGATGACAAGCACCGAACCCGCAGTTTGTGGTACGACGGGCGGGAGATAACGCTCCCCATAAATTCTGAGGGCTTTAAGTTGCTTACGCGCATACAGGATGAGGTGCACAGGTTCGCGATTGAGTATCATAGAAAATTGCGGCAAAATACGCAAGTGAAATCCCTTTTGGACGGCGTAAAAGGCGTGGGGCCAAAGCGACGTAAGGCTTTGTTGCGTCACTTTAGAGCGTTGGATAAAATTCGCAACGCCACGTTGGACGAACTTGAAGCCGTCGAAGGCATGAACAAGCCGTCAGCCGCAGCGGTATACAATTTTTTTCACTAGTTAATAGGAAATATTTCAACTCGGGCGTCTTGATCGGATCATTGAAAGGATGACAAGTATGAAAAATGTAGTTACAAAGTACGGCGCGCTGTGCGGCGTACAGAAACAGGGGTATGCCGTATTTCGCGGCGTGCCATACGCGAAGGCTCCCGTTGGGGAACTGCGGTGGAAAGCTCCTCAGGAGCCGGAGAAATGGGAAGGCGCGCGGCCAGCCAAATCATTTGGCCCTAGGGCGCCGCAGGCCGATCAGCCTCCGGGCTCGCTGTATCACAAAGAATTTTTTGCGGATGAGGATTTTTTGCCGCCCAAGAGCGAGGATTGCCTGTACCTAAATATTTGGACGCCCTCAGATTTGGCGGAGGAAAAACTGCCTGTCGCCCTCTGGATTCACGGAGGGGCTTTCACTGGAGGTTTCGGCAGCGAAATGGAGTTTGACGGCGCGGAATTCTGTAAAAAGGGCGTAATCCTTGTGACCGTAAATTATCGGTTGGGGGCGCTCGGGTTTCTGGCGCATCCATGGCTAACAGCCGAAAGCGGGCGGAGCGGCAATTACGGTATTTTGGATCAGATAGCGGCGCTAAAATGGGTGTACGAAAATATCGCTAATTTTGGCGGCAATCCAACAAACATAACGGTGTTTGGGCAATCCGCCGGCAGTATGAGTGTGCAGGCTTTGCTGTTGTCACCTCTTGCGAAGGGCATGATCGCCCGCGCCATATTACAGAGCGCCAGCGGGTATCCTTCGGGCATTGGGCGCGACCGGAGTCTCACAGAGGCGGAGGCTATTGGGCAGGCGTTTACGGAACGATGCGGGGCGTCTTCACTGGAAAAACTGCGCGCTTTATCCACTGAAAAACTCGCTGAATACTCCAATCAGTTTTTCGTTGAGAGTATGTCAAAGGGTTTCCCGTATTCTCCATGTATTGACGGGGTTGTTCTGACGCAAGGCGGCGATGAGGCCATTGGGAACGGGTGTTTACCAGATATCCCCTATATGATAGGCTCAACCAAAAACGACATAGGCGTGACGCCGAAAACGCTAGAGAACGGCGGATTTAGCCGGCTATACAAGGCCTGCATCGGCTGGAGCCATCAAAACGAAAAGCTGGGGCGTTCCCCGTCTTATGTTTATTACTTTACGCACTCGCTGCCCGGCGACGATTCCGGCGCGTTTCATTCGGCCGAATTGTGGTACGAATTTGGAACGCTGCACAGGAGCTGGCGTCCCAACGTCGAGGCGGATTACGCGCTTTCCAAATTAATGATTGGATACTGGACCAATTTTATCAAATCCGGCGATCCGAACGGGGATGGTCTGCCCGAATGGAAGCCGTGCACACTGGCTGATCCGTATGTGCGTGGATTCTGAACAAGCGAAGCGCCCACAAGGGCTGTCGGGGGGATCCCCACAGCCCTTTATTGTACCGTACTATAATCAACACCTTCCGCGCAATAACCTCCAACTATTTCTACAAGTAATTCTTTGCTTGTGTACTCCACAACAGCCGATAGATGCCATCAGCGGCTATAAGGTTTTTATGGCGGCCATATTCTACTATTTTACCCTTGCTAAACACTGCTATGTTGTCACAAAAAAGACAGCACGACAAACGATGAGAAATATATATGGCGGTTCTGCCATCTATCACCGTATCAAAGTTTTTGTATATCTCCAGTTCCATTTCTGGGTCAAGTGATGCGGTGGGTTCATCAAGTATAGCAATTTTCGCATTCTTATATAACGCTCGGGCGATTGCCAGCTTTTGCATCTCGCCTCCTGAAAGCTCGGTTCCTTCTTCATAAATTGATTTTCCTATAATCGTTTGTACTCCATTGTTAAGCTGTTCTGTCCGCTCCCAAAAATTAACTTTCTTAAGCGATTCTATCATTTTTTTGCGATCGTAGTTTGATGTGATAGCAATGGATTCGGCAACTGAAAGGGAGGGTAGGCCATAATCTTGAAATACGACAGCAAATGCCTCAAGCAGACTCTTTTTAGTGAGATCTCTTATATCGACCCCGTTGATCAGTATTTTGCCTTCACAAGGGTCGTAGAGACGAACAAGCAGTTTTATTAAAGTCGTTTTTCCGGCTCCATTCTCCCCGACTATCGCAAGCCTTTCCCTGCTTGATATTTTTAGATTAATGCCAGTGAGAGCGTTTTCTGAAGCATTCTTATAGCGAAATGAAACATTATAAAACTCTATCTCATAATCGTCAGCATCCCCTAATTCCTGATCTCCATAAGATTTATTGCTTTGCGTTTCCATGAACAACTTATAACCGCTAATCAAATCCGCTGTAGAACGCAGTTTTACCAAGTTCATCAAAATGTCACTCAAACAGCGCGAAAAGAGAATAGCTGATGCCAAGAGCATTTGATAGTCAGCAATTGCTATTGTCGCTGTAATGGTAAAATATCCAAATGTTATATATAAAGCCACCATTTGGATGGAAGACAGAAATGTCGTTATACTGTTATATCTGTTTATGTATTTTTTTCGCCGCAGATCAATTCTTAGATACTCATCTCGATAGTCGTTACTTCGCTTTATTATCATATCCGAAGCGGCGTAAACGCGTATGTCCTTAGTAGCCTCCCTCATCTGCCCAATTTTAGTGTAGTAATCAAATTTATGGTTTAGGATCGATTGTTTTTTACGATCAAAAACATCCTTTTTACTGGCGTAAGACAGTATAAGGGAATTAACTGCAACTACGCCAATCATCAAAGCAACGAGCCACAGAGACACGCTAAATATAATATATATTGCTCCGATTATAGAAAATAAAGAGGCCACGATAATACCAAGAATTTCACTTAGCTTCCCAATTCCACCCACATAAGAAAACACTGTGAGTTTAGAAGATTCAGCTTTAACGTGAAAATCAGCATCATCAAATAATTCGTAATCGGCGTTAATTATTTTTGAGGCTGCATTGTATTCTAAAGCAAGATCGACCTTCCTATGGCAATTGTCAAGTTTTCTCTGGAGTAAACCATCCAGCAAGCCCGCAGCAAGTGTCCCTGTTGTCATCACCAGTATATACCCAATAATTATGGCCGCTTGCGCTTCATGAGTCAATTCGTTAATGATAAGTTTAATCATAACTATATTAATAAATGGTGATAAGCCCCGCAGAAGGAAAATGCCAAACAGCAAAAGGGGATACGCTCTTTGCTCTTTTACAGCAATGCTGGAGATGTAAAAAATCGGATCCAAGAAACCAAAGCTCTTTTTCAATCTGCACATGCCCCCTCTTTATAATATTGGGACTGAATTTCGTATAGCTCGCAATATTTCTTGCCTGCCGCAATCAACTCTTTATGTGTGCCGTCTTCAACTATTCGGCCTTCTTCCAACAACAGAATTCTGTCGCAGAATTTTGTGCTGGATAGCCTATGAGAAATAAACAGTATCGTTTTTTTGTGAGATAATCTTCTGAATTGAGAATAAAATTTTTCTTCGGAAACTGGATCGAGGGCAGATGTAGGTTCATCCAAGATAACAATAGGGGCATTTTTATATAACGATCTAGCCATAGCTAATTTCTGAATCTCTCCGCCCGAAAAATCGACTCCGTCAGGTTCAATAACCTTTAACATCGGGGTGTCCAATCCAGTCGAAAGATCCTTAATCTTCTCCCACAAACCCGAGTCGGAAAGGGCTTTCTTTACACGCGCCTCGTCATATTGGCCTTTGCTTCTCATCGAAACGTTCTCGCCAACACTAAAGGCAAAAAGGCTGATGTCTTGAAAGATCGTTGAAAACAATTCATAATATTCTTGCTTGCTAAACTCCAAGATATTGGCGCCATTTAGAAGTATCTCGCCTTCGCTGGGTTCATAAAGCCTAGTCAGCAGCTTTATTAGGGTTGACTTTCCGGCTCCATTCAACCCCACTATAGCAATTACATCCCCATTGTTAATCTTCAACGATACGTCTTTAAGAACGTACTTGTCGGATCCGGGATACTTGAACCCGACATTTAACAACTCAAAACAGATCTCTGGCAGGTTAATCAATCCGGCTCTTACCCCAGCATCTATGTTGTCATCTAACTCCATAAAAGCTCTGTGATGGTTTACTGACGCGTTTTGCTGATAGCAAAATGATACATCATCAAGTATCCCATTAAGAGACACAACAAATGTTCGCAAGGCGGTGGTATACAGCACAAATTGTCCCACCGATATTTTACCGGAAAAAACAGCGATGCAGAGCAGCACATAGAACACCGCTTCCTGGCCGAAAAAAACCAAGACATTGGCTAGTACCCTGCACATGGCAGCCTTTGACACTCGTTTATCCAGTTTATAGCGTTCGGTTTGCGCCTTCTTGAGCTTCGACAGGAGAAAAGACGGCATATCGTAAATTCTTATATCCTTGGCATAATGGGGATTAGTCATTTGAGCAATCATATTTGTTAGAATACGAGTATAACGCGTGATCATATCGACTATGGACATTTCATGTTTTCGGGTATTTATATTGACTGCGTAAGTAACAAGTGACAGGCTCACAGTAATAACCACAACAATGGGATTAAGAAACAAAAGGACGGCGCTTGTGGTAATTGTAGCTATGGCGTTTGCAGACATTTGGCAAGACCGCGATATCATGCCGCATACGCCCGTTCTATAGTCGTCAAACGCCATTTCCCCACGCTTAAGTAAGTCCATGACAGTCGGATCTTCAAGTGATTCATAATTGAGAGACATGTATTTCTTACTTGCTTTCAAGTTCATAAACTGCCTTAAAGAGTCAAGGTACGTAAAGAGATTAATATTTGTCGATGACTTCACAGCATTGGAAACCGCCGTCAGCAAGCCAAAAATTAGCGCATAGCAGACAAGCGCTTCAACCCTCTTACCTGTGATGATTTCATCAATGATGAGACGCGGAAAAAAGACAGGCGCAAGCTGGGCCACCGATGAAGATACAATAAATAGTATCATAACCGCCAGGATAACGTGATTAAGATCAACAACATTTCTCATTATGTATGTGAGGTTACTCATGACCCCATATTTCTTGTCATTCAGCAACGGAACCGCCCCTTCCTCTTTGGTTAATGGATGTGTGTCAACTCCCATTATAGACCAATTTGCGCGAAATGTCTTTTTATGTTTTCGGTGGGACTTCGCTCTACAATTGACAAACGTGTGACAATTGAGTATCATATAAATCGGATATAAAAGCGGGAGTGATAGCGATGGAATTTTTAACTGTGCGTGATTTCAGAACTTCGCCTAAAATTGTGTGGGAAAAATTGTCGCAAAACGGCGAGATTGTAATCACCAATAATGGAAAGCCAACCGCGCTGATGTTAAATATTCAAGATGGTGAGTTGGATGAACTTTGCGCAGCCATTCGGCAAGTCAAGGCGATCCGGTCAATTAATAATATGCGCTTGGTCGCGGCTGAAAACGACTACATGAGCGACGAGGAAATTGAGGCCGAAATTCAAGCCTACAGAGAAGAAGCTAAGATTGGGCAGGGCGCCGAATGAACCTCAAAATAGTTTTAGATACCAATATCTTGCTCTCCGCTCTTTGGAAGCGTCCCAGCAATCCGGCGCAAATTGTTGATTTGGTTGCTATGCGTCAGCTAACACCCTGCTATAATGCGCAAATCTTGGCTGAGTATAGCGGAGTATTAAACCGTCCTAAATTCAAATTTAGCTCTTATGATGCCACTAATCTTTTAGATCTGATTAAAAAAGATGGACTATCTCTTTTGGCGCGGCCAAGCCTCATTCCATTTCCTGATGAGAGCGACCGTGTATTCTATGATCTAGCGCGGGAGAACAGCGCTGTTCTTATCACTGGCAATACCAAACACTACCCAGTCGAGGCATTTATCATGACGCCCGCCGCTTTCTTGTCTGAACTTGAAAAGGAGTAAACAACGCCGATAGCAAAGCAAAAACTCAACAATCTACAATTGACGAATGTCTGACAATTGAGTATCATATACATGAGTAATATTTTGCCCTCGTGTACAGGCGCAGGATAGGGAAGGGGACAACGCATGAACGAAATTACGCTGACTATCGGCAAGCAGAAGCACATCGCGCTAATTGCCCATGACGGCAAGAAAAAAGAGATGATCGAGTG
The DNA here is from genome assembly GCA_031263155.1 of Clostridiales bacterium. Lineage (GTDB taxonomy): Bacteria > Bacillota > Clostridia > Lachnospirales > WQUN01 > JAISGK01. The sequence goes on along the minus strand of JAISGK010000094.1, from coordinate 5,613 downwards.
GTGCGAATGGAACAAAGAGCTGCTGCGGAAGCACTTCCTTTGCGGAACGGGAACGACTGCGCGTTTGATAACGGATAAAACGGGCTTGACCGTAAAAGCCTTTAACAGCGGGCCTTTGGGCGGCGACCAACAGATTGGGGCGCGAATCGTCGAAACTTCCATCGACATCGTAATATTTTTTTGCGATCCGCTGTACGCCCAGCCCCACGACCCTGACGTTAAGGCGCTTTTGCGAATCGCCAACGTATATGATATCCCTATCGCCACCAACAAGGCGTCGGCGGATTTTATGATCACCTCGCGCCTAATGGATAGGGAGTATGAACATACCGTTATTAACTTTAACGAAGTTGAGTCAGACCGTCTTAGCGGCATATGTTAAGTACATATACAACGTCAGCCCGTACTGCTATCAAGGGGCAAGGAGAAACTATACATGCCATCGTATGATCTGACCCCAGTCTATGGGGCAAAGCTAACCGACCTCTCCCGCGCCGTGTTTGAGGATGAATATTTGCCTTCGGCGTTCGCGGCGGATGTGCTGGCGGAGAACGGGCGTTCATATGAGGAACGGCTGGCGTCATGCAGAATGATTGTCTCGCCCGATGATCCGACACCAACCATGTCAGCGGTTTTCAGATATGATTCAACAATAAAAAAGGCTGCCGGAGGATTCCCGCAGCCCAATTTTGTACCGTACTACAATCAACTAACCTCTTGATACTCAATTGCAGATAAAACTATTCGGCCCTGGCGAGTCGTTTGTATGTGCCAAGCCTTCTTTTGGCGTCGTCCTCCGCAGAGGCAAACAATTCGCCCGCTATTTGCGGGAATGTACGCTTCAAGGAAGAATAGCGCACCTCGCTGGCTATAAAGTCTTGGAAGCTGCCCGTCGGGTCTTTGCTGTCCAAAATAAAGGGATTTTTATTTTGCTGCTCCAGCAGCGGGTTGTAACGGTACATGTGCCAATAGCCCGCTTCAACGGCTTTCTTTGTTTCCGCCTGGCTTAGGCCCATGTTTATGCCATGGTTTATGCACGGCGCGTAGGCGATAATCAATGACGGGCCGTGATACGCCTCCGCCTCTGTCAGCGCTTTTATAAATTGGTTCTGGTTCGCGCCCATGGCTACCTGCGTTACATATACGTAGCCGTAACTCATGGCTATCATGCCCAAATCTTTTTTGCGCACCTTTTTGCCGCTGGCGGCGAACTGCGCCACCGCCGCAGTCGGAGTCGCCTTGCTGGCTTGCCCGCCCGTATTTGAATACACCTCTGTGTCGAACACAAGCACGTTAACATCCGCCCCGCTGGCGAGTACATGATCCAGCCCGCCGAAGCCGATGTCATACGCCCAGCCGTCGCCCCCGAATATCCATACGGATTTCTTGACCAGCATATCCTTGTTGTCTAATATCTCAAACGCCAGTTTGCACGCCCCGCAGGGTTGATCATTGTCACAGTTGCACTTCTTGCCGCTGCCATCCATATCGACGCCATCTGTAAGCGCGGCGATAAGCCCGGCTGACGACGCCTTGCTTGCTTCGCCGTCGTCCATGGTATCAAGCCACTTTTGACCCGCCTCTTTAACATCTGGCATTGTCCATTCGTGCGCTATCAGAGCCTTTACTAGGTCGGCAACCTTTTCTCTGCGCTGTTGAATACCCGTAAGCATACCAAATCCATATTCCGCGTTGTCCTCAAACAACGAGTTAGCCCACGCGGGCCCTTGCCCCTTTTCATTTTTGCAATACGGAGTTGACGGCGCGGAGCCGCCCCATATGGAAGAACAACCCGTCGCGTTGGCTATATACATTCTGTCGCCGTAAAGCTGTGTGACCAGCTTGGCGTATGGTGTCTCGCCGCAACCCCCACATGCCCCGCTAAACTCCAGCAGGGGCTGTTCAAACTGGCTGCCCTTAACAGTGTCAAGCGCAAGCGGGTTTGGTTTTTTTGCTACGCTATCCGTTGCGTACTTCCAATTGGTAATCTGATCGGCTTGAGTTTCTATTGGCTTCATGACAAGAGCTTTTTCTTTTGCCGGGCACACCTGTGTGCAGTTGCCGCAGCCGGTGCAGTCCAGCGGGCTTACCTGCATCCTGTAGCCGTAAGAATCCAAACCCTTGCCAAGGGCCTTTTTGGTCTCGAACAACTGCGGCGCGTCGGATTTCTCCTGTTCGCTGAGCAAGAACGGGCGAATGACGGCATGAGGGCACACATATGAACATTGGTTGCACTGTATGCAATTGCCAATAATCCATTCGGGCACATTAACCGCTGTGCCACGTTTCTCAAACGCCGCCGTGCCTTGTTCAAACGTGCCGTCTTCGCGACCGGCAAAAGCGCTGACGGGGAGCTTGTCGCCGTTAAGATGATTGACAGGGAAGGCGATGTCTTTTATAAATGGCGGGAGTTCGTCTATGGCGCTGTGCGTTATAAAATCTTCTGTCGTGGTCGCCCAGTCCGCCGGGACATTGACCTTTTGCACCTGCTCTATACCCGCGTCTACCGCCGCGTAGTTCATGTTAACGACCTTTTCGCCTTTTCTGCCGTAGGAGTCAACAATGGCCTTTTTCATATACTTTACGGCGTCTTCCAGCGGGATGATGTTTGCCAGTTTAAAGAACGCCGATTGCAAAATGGTATTGATACGACCGCCTAAACCCAATTTGGCGGCAATGCCCGTGCCGTTAATGGTGTAGAACTGTATATTGTGTTTGGCAATATAATTTTTCATGGCCGCAGGCAGTTTGGAATGCAGCTCATCCTCGCTCCAAATGCAGTTAAGCAAAAAGATACCGCCATCTTTGAGATCGCTCAACAAATCATATTTGTCTACATAGGACGAATTGTGGCAGGCCACAAAGTCCGCGTTATTGACCAAGTAGGAAGAACGTATCGGCTTTTCTCCAAAGCGCAGGTGGCTTTGGGTTATACCGCCGGATTTTTTGGAGTCGTAGGAGAAATAGGCCTGCGCGTACATATCGGTGTGATCGCCGATGATTTTTATGGAGTTTTTATTCGCGCCGACCGTACCGTCAGAGCCCAGGCCCCAGAATTTGCAGCTTATGGTTCCTTTTGGCGTAACGTCTATCTGCTCGCCTTCCGGCAATGACAGATTGGTAACGTCGTCATTGATGCCGATGGTGAAGTGGTTTTTTGGCGCTTCGGCTTTGAGGTTTTCAAACACCGACAGAATCTGCGAGGGGGTTACATCCTTGCTGCCCAAGCCATAACGACCGGCGACAATGGCGGGGCGTTTGCCGTGTTCAAAATAGGCTGTGCAAACGTCTTGGTAAAGCGGCTCGCCTAATGATCCGGGTTCTTTTGTTCTGTCAAGAACGGCAATCTTTTGCGCGCTGCCGGGGATTGCCCCAAGCATATGCTCAGCGGCGAAGGGTCGGTATAGATGCACGTTAACCAGGCCAACCTTTTCGCCTTTTGCCAGCAGGTAATCGATCGTTTCCTCCGCAGCGTCACAGATGGATCCCATGGCTATAATGATCCTGTCCGCGTCAGGCGCTCCGTAGTAGTTAAACAATTGATAATCCTTGCCGGTCAATTTGTTAATCTCGCCCATGTACGCCTCGACTATTGCCGGCACATTGTTATAGAAGGGGTTGCAAGCCTCGCGGGCCTGAAAAAAGATATCGGGGTTTTGCGCGGTTCCGCGAAGTACGGGGTGCTCGGGGTTAAGCGCCTTGGCGCGAAATTGCTTAATGGCGTCCCAGTCAACAATCTTGGCCAGATCGTCATAGTCTAGCACATCGATTTTTTGTATTTCATGGGAGGTTCTAAAACCGTCGAAGAAGTGTACAAACGGCACGCGTCCCTTTATGGCGGCAAGGTGCGCCACAGCCCCTAAGTCCATAACCTGCTGCACGCTGGAAGAGGCAAGCATGGCAAAGCCTGTTTGTCTGCATGCCATAACATCAGAGTGATCGCCAAAGATGGAGAGAGCGTGACTTGCCAACGCGCGCGCGCTTACGTGCAAAACGCCGGGCAGCAATTCTCCCGCTATTTTATACATATTGGGTATCATGAGCAAGAGCCCTTGCGACGCCGTGTAGGTCGTGGTGAGCGCTCCCGCCGCTAGTGAACCATGCACGGTGCCGGCCGCGCCCGCTTCACTTTGCAGCTCTACAACGTGTACAGTCTGACCGAAGATATTTTTGCGACCGTTGGCCGCCCATTCATCCACATGTTCTGCCATCGGCGACGATGGAGTGATGGGATAAATACCCGCCACTTCTGTAAACGCATAGCTAACGTGCGCCGCAGCGGCGTTGCCGTCCATGGTCTTTTTTGAATGTGACATTAAAATCCCCTTTCTTTTCTAACTGAGCCATATTTTATCACGATAAATATTTGTCCGCAAGTGGCGCGGACAGCACACCCGCTTTGTTTTGCCGTTTGCCGTCCATTTGTATGGTTCACTGTTATTTGATAATGATGTATACAGTTTGCAAAAAAATGCAAGAATTTATTAGGATAATTTGATCGAATATTTGATCAAATATTTGAAATATTTGATTGAAAGAAGAGATATTACTGTGATAAAAAAAAGAGAATTATTAAAAAGAACAATTCTGATGGCTCTGGCTGTTGCGACCGTGCGAGCGCGAGCAGCGCAAGTAAGAGCCGATGAAATATTTCGCGCGATTTCGGTGAAAGAAGGGGTGGTAGAGGCGCGAGTGCTTAATGTGCGTACAGGCCCCGGAATGAATTATCCGGTAATGACCGCTCTAAAAAAGGATACCGCCATAACCGTTGTAGGCGTGGTGGGCAACTGGTATGTCGTTATAATGCCTAACAACACGGTAGGAATGGTGTATAACGCATACATTCGCCCGACAATGACGATAGAGCCGCCCATTGTTGATAACATCGCAACCTCGGCGGATCTTGGCGGGAATATAGACCCATATGACAGAAGACCCGAGGGCAGTGTGACACGCGTTGACGGGGCCGAGATGGCTTCCGGCCCGGAGGGCGATGACTATATCAGTCAAGCCGAATTGCTATTCGGTATGGTAAACGGAGATCGCGCGGCTAACGGATTGCCCGAATTTACATGGGATGTGGAGCTTAACAAGGCGGCCCGTGTTAAGGCTTTAGATATGGCGTATAACGGATTTTTTGGACATGATTCGCCCACGATGGGCACACCGTTTGAACTGTTGCGCGACATGGGTATTTTTTATAAGGCGGCGGCGGAAAACATTATTCGCGCCGAGTCGCTGGAACGCGCGCGCCTGAGCATGATGTCCGACTCTACTCATGTGGTTAATCTGCTTTCCGCGCGCTTTGATAAAATGGGCACAGCCGTGATTGAAGATCCAAACGAGGCCGGCCAATATTTTATTGTGCAAATGTTTATAGATGATTGACACTCGAGACGAACTGCCAGGACATCAGATTATAACGTGTTCAGCACCGTTGATCAAGACGGCTACTCTAAACGTGCGTTTTCACAAAAGGGTTTTGATGTCGTAGGGGCGGGCACTGTGTACAGACCGCCCAGATAGTTAACAGATCGTTCGGGGAGATAGTTTACAGTTTTGTTATAATATGGCATAGCAATCGGACAGGAGGAATTGCTATGCCGCTGGAGA
>JAISGK010000091.1 GCA_031263155.1 Clostridiales bacterium | reverse complement strand
TGTCTTGGAGTGTAGTATCTTGACATGGCAAGCACCCCTTGAATATCTTACCATATCACTCCACAATATTCAACTAATTTCTGTAATTTAATACACATTTATACAGATTTCAGTTTACTATACCTCAACACCTTAAAAAGCATGGCATAAGGTTCAAAGAACACGGCGGAAAGCACGACGTCTATTGGAGTCCTGAAACCGACGACGAGGTTCAAATACCCAGACACCAATCGCAAGAGATTAAAACGGGTACCAAAGAGCGAATCCTAAAAGATTTGGGGCTGAAATAGCTCCGCCGCGCCCTGTTTTTTAATAGATAAATGGAGGAATTTTCATGAAATATGTTTATCCTGCTGTTTTCCATCCTGAACCCGAGGGCGGTTTTAGCGTTTTTTTCCCCGACATTAAGCGCGGCGCGACGCAAGGTGATACAATAGCGCAGTGCATCGAAATGGCCGAAGATTTCCTGTGTTTGGCGTTGTATCGCATGGAAGAGGATAAACTGCAAATACCAACAGCCAGCGGAATGAAGCAGATCGAATCCGAAACCAATGATATAGTGACGCTCATATCCGTTGATACGGAAACCTATCGCCGCTATTACGAAAATAAATTGGTGAAGAAAACACTCAACATACCCTCTTGGCTCAATGAGAGAGCCGAGGCCGCCCATATAAATTTTTCCCAAACGCTGCAGAAGGCGTTGAAAGAAGAGTTGCAATGGTCAGAGTTCTGATCGCTTAACCGGTCGATAGTAAAAAATTACAATAGACAGCAAGCAAGAAACGCCTCTGTTATATAACAGGGGCTTCTTTTTTTACGCGCAGAGCTATTGGCTATAGCATACGCGGGTTTAAGGTGTAAAGAAATAATTTTTATACAAGTCTATAATACATATGCTGCAATAATTCGCTATTGTAACCTTGCTCAGTATAATTTACAATAGAGGCAGGAACAGCGAGAGAGATGGTTTTCATGAAAAAGATTTTAATAGATCGCTGCAAAGAGTTCACACGAACTGCCGTTACAGAAAATGGCAAGCTCATAGACCTGGTGATCGATAAACATGTAAACGAATCCATTGCGGGTAACATTTACCTTGGAGTGGTTAAATGCGTTTTGCCCAATGAGTTTGCGTTTGTAGATATAGGGCAGCAACGCAACGCCTTTCTTAACGCTTTAAACTCTGATTACAAAAAAGAGTTGCGCGTTGAGGCCCCCATAATCGTGCAGGTTTGCAGAGATCCGAGCGGCGATAAGGGCGCGAGCCTCTCTACCCGGATGGATTTAACCGGTCGCTTGTGCGTTTTATTGGAAAGCCTGCTTGGCGAATCGGGCGTTTCTCATAAAATAAAATCCGGCGCGGAGCGAGAGCGGCTTAAGAAAATTTTAAAAAGGCATTTGCCAAAAGGGTTTAGCGCCATAGCCCGAACTGACAGCGAAAATAAATCAGAGGAAGAAATTGCTGAAGATATTAATAAACTGAGGCATCGTTACGAGCGTATTTTAACCGACGCGGCTTACAAACGCCCGCCCGCGCTGCTATACCGTAACAACAGCAGCGCGTTGTTTGAACTGTTGCGCGAAGATGTGGAAGAAATATTGATTAACGACAAATCTATAGTGACATCCGTTATGGCGGACGCGGACGCTTGCTTGCCGGGCGCGTCAAAACTCGTTAGGCTAAGCGCGCGTTCGGTATTCGACTCTAATGTAGAAAAGCAAATAAGCCGCGCGCTGGAAAAAAAGATATGGCTTAACAACGGGGGTTTTCTAATAATAGAGCAAACTGCGGCATGCGTTATTATAGATGTCAACTCCGGTAAGTTTACCGGCGGTAAAGACGGACGCGACAACGCGTTAAGAACCAACCTTGAAGCCGCGAAAGAGACAGCCATGCAAATTCGTCTGCGCAATTTGTCTGGCATGATCATAATAGACTTTATAAATATGGACTCCGAGAGCGACAAAAGCCGTCTTTACGACTATTTTCAAGCGGAGATCGCCAAAGACAGAATAAAGACAAACATCATAGGCATGACCGAACTGGGTCTTATGCAGCTTACCCGCAAAAAGACGCGCGAAAGCCTTATGCATATATTGATGGAGCCATGTTCCTGCTGCCATGGAGAAGGATATGTACGCGCTTGACGTTTTGTGATACAATGTTGCGGAACGAATTGCGCCTATTATGGCATGTCGTGGTTACGCCGCGTCGTCTTAACGGCATGCGGGTATAGTTGAAATATTATGTATCTTTGGAGGTATTATGGTGAAAGGAACCCTTGCGATTGCGTTGTCATTAACCCTTGCGTTAACAGCGTGCAATATGAGCAGCGTGTTTAATTTTGGAACAGCCGAAGGCCCATTGCCCGCCGGAGAGGATGTGATTGCTCCGATAGAAAACGACGCGCTTGAGACGCAAGTTGTTGAAGCATACGCCCCCTCAATCAAGTTCACCAATTATCTCGCGCCGCCGCTTTCAGAATTTAAACGCGATGTTCCAACTGTTATGGGCGTATACATAACGAGCGTTCACGCGGGCATAGACAGATATTTTGAGGATCACCTGGCGTTCGCAAAAGCGGCGGGAGTTAACGCAATGGTTATAGACGTGCGCGGCGACGACGGCAAAATCACATTTCATGGCATGGAATTTGCCGACGAAATGGGCTTAAGCGTAAACAACATACCCGATATTTACAAACTTATGGAAAGGCTTAAGGCCGAAGGCATATATCCCATAGCGCGTATTGTGGCTTTTAAAGATAGCGCAGCGCGTGAGAGTATGCCCGAATTATACATAAAAAACACCAATGGCGACATATGGAAAGACGGCTCGGGCGAATCATGGCTCAACCCATTTAATCCCGAAGCGTGCCAGTATGTACTTAACTACGCTATGGAAGCCGCTTACTTTGGTTTTGAAGAGATACAATTTGACTATGTGCGTTTTGCGACCAGCAGCCTAAAAGACGCCGACCTCAGTGACACAGGCGGCAAAACAAAGGTCGATGCCATAACAAGTTTTTTGCAACAAGCGATTGATGTTTTGCGACCTCTGGGCGTTACCGTTTCCGCCGACGTGTATGGCACGATAATCGGCAGCGAGCTGGATGCGGGTATTGTAGGGCAAGACTATGTAAAAATTGCCTCCATAGTAGATGTGATATGCCCCATGGTGTACCCCTCGCACTATGCTAACGGCTCAATGGGTATTGACATTCCCGATTTCGCGCCGTATGATACTATCCATAAAGCTATGCAGTTGTCGAACGAGAAATTAAGCGCGATACCCGAGGCGGATCGCGCGATCGTGCGGCCTTGGTTGCAAGATTTTACCGCGAGTTACCTTGGTAAGTACATGAATTATGGCGCGGACGAACGTTATGCTCAGATAAAGGCCACCTATGACGCGGGGCTGTCCGAATGGCTGTTGTGGGACGCTTCTAACAAGTATGACGCGGGCGGCGTAGTATCTAAAATTATGTACGCGAGCCAAGGGAAATAAATATTCATTCTGATTGCTCAAAATTGTTTGTTCCAAGCTATATTCGCATGTTTTACAGTAACATATTGCGTAAAATTATCATAAATTATCTGTAGGCGGATTGATTTATACGGGAAAGGAGGGTTGATCTGTGGAGATAAACAAGCGCAGAATAGTCATCATGACCAAGCTCGCGATATACGATAAGCATTTTGGGCCGAAGGACAAAAAAGATAATGAGTATTACAGACACGATTATATATACAGAAGAAACATGTGGACAAGGTTTTGCGCGGGCGTGGGCGCGGTAATTCTGCTGGGATTTTATTGGTCATACCAATTATTCGCGCTTGAGCAAAAAGTGTTAGCCCTAGACTACAAACAAGCGGGGATAGACACCGCGATTTTTCTGTTGTTTGTTCTTGCTTTTTATACTATCATGGGTACGATAAAGGAAGCTCGCGAATACGCCTCTGGTCAGCGAAGGCTTAAAAGTTACTTGCGTTTGCGTCATCAATTGGATAAACAGCGCGAGCCCAGGAGGACAGAGGAGGAGCCGTGGCTATATTATGGAGTCAATGCTAAGGATTCGCGAAATACTGATTAGGTTATATAAACAGTTTGAAGCCCCGTTGATATTTATTCTCAAATTCTTGGTGGGGTACATTGTATACCAGGCGATTAGCGAAATAGGACTTTACCTGCCAGAATTCGCCTCGTTGTTTGAAGAACCGCTTAAACTGCCCATATCTATTATGCTGGGCGTGTCGTTTGTTATTTTGCCGCTCACATTGTCGCATACCATCATGATACTGCTTATCGGCGTGCAAATATCCGCCAACACAGAGCTTGCGTTGATTGTTACACTTGCGTTGTTATGCCTTTTGTTTTTTTATGCGCGCCTTGCGCCTAAAGAAAGCATACTGATATTAGCGACACTCGCCGCATTCAAATTTAACATCCCTTATGTTGTTCCCATGCTTGCCGGGTTATATATGAGTTTAACGACGATTATACCCATTAGCATAGGTGTGTTTTTGTGGAATTTTATCCCAATTATACAAACATTACTTAATACACAAACCAGCGCGGGGCTAAATGTAGCGGATTTGCCATCCTCACTGGGCGATACCTTGCCCAAGCTGCTAGGAGAGCTTACCAGCCAAAACGAATGGGTGTTTACCGCGTTCATTTTTGCTGTTATTGTGCTTGCGGTGTATGGTATTTCGCGCATGGGACTGGATTACAGCAAGGATATTGGCATAGGCCTGGGAGCGCTGCTTGCCATAATAAGTTTTATTATAGCGCATGTGCTAGCCGATATGAATTTGAACACTGGCGAAATGGTTTTCTTTGTTATATTGTCTGCCATAGTTGCGGAAGTTGTGCGATTTTTCGACATAGTGCTGGATTACGGAAGCGCTGAGCGTGTTGAGTTTGAAGACGGCGATAATTATTACTATGTTAAGATCGTGCCGAAAATTGTCGTTAGTAAACGTGACCACACCAGGCGCAGAGCGTCGGAGGACTATGAGGAATAGGTGACCCTTGGTGCAATTTTTTCAAGACATACTTTCGGGATCGATACCGCAGCCCAATATACCAAACTGGATAATAAACGTTATAGACATGCTGGCGTGTGCGTTTATAATATACAAGGCGTTTCAATGGATAAGGCTGACACGGGCCTGGCCGCTGTTTAAAGGGTTCTTATTTGTACTCGCCATATACACGGCCGCTTATTTCTTGGGGCTTGTTACCATACTATGGGTGTTTCGCATGACGTTTGGGGTTGGATTGATCGCGCTGGTGGTCATATTCCAAACAGAGATACGCAAGGCGTTAGAATTGTTGGGCAAAGGCTCATATTTTTCTTTTCTTTCGCAGGAGAATGTGAGCGAAGGTTTTACACATGAATCTGCTGAGCAAATAGTAAAAGCCGCGTTCGAAATGAGTAAGGCGAAAACGGGCGCGTTGATAGCCATAGAGCAAAAGGACTCGCTGGGCGAGCTCCTGTTGAACGAAGGCATAAAGCTCGACGCTCTTATCACATCACAGCTGCTGATTAACATATTTGAAAAAAACACTCCGCTTCATGACGGAGCGACAATCATTCAGGGCGCGCGCGTGGTATCGGCGTCTGTTGTTATACACACGCTGACGAATCAAGTTGTCGCCCAATCTTTGGGTACGCGTCATCGCGCCGCAATGGGTTTATCCGAAGCGTTTGACTCCATAGTTGTTGTGGTTTCGGAAGAGACCGGCGCCGTATCGGTTGCGTTGGGCGGTAAACTGTACAGACCCCTGGACGAGAAACAATTATTCGCGCTTTTAACATCTAATGTGGCCGCAAGTGGAGGTAAAAGCCCCTTGATGATGAGATTAAGGAGGCGAAAAAAGAACAATGAAGCTGGTTCAGCATCAGACGCGTCAAGCGACAGATCCGAAGCTACAGACGCCAGAACAGCCAAAAAATCTGGCAAGAAGGTTCGCTAATTTTTTATTTCATGACATTTTGTGGAAACTGTTCTCCCTGGCGGCGGCAATTTTGTTGTGGTTTGTCGTGCTTGGTATAGAAGACCCCATACAAAAGCGCACCATCACTAGCGATGTCGATCTCATCAATACAGAGGCGTTGGAGACCAACAGCTTTATGTTAAAAGAACCGGATAAAAAATATTCTGTAAAACTTAACGTACAGGCGAGGCGCAGCGCAATGAACAACGTTAGCAACAATACCGAGGTGATAACCGCTACAGTAGATTTGTCGCGAATAGACGAATCATATAACAATCGTCTAGGCGATATTCTGCCATTGCCTATTGATTTAGACTATCAAACAAGCGTTTACACCGTGCTTTCTAAAGAGCCTGAGAGCGTTACGCTAAGCATAGACAAATATGTAACTGAAAGCCGCTACATCACTGTCATGACATGGGGCACCCCAGCGGAGGGTTATGAAGCGATGCTGCCCCAGTACGACGACACGGTCATGATAAGTGGCTCCAAAGAATTGGTAGACACCATAGACTATATAGTGGCCGAGGTGCCCATTACCAACGCCACAGACACAGTTTCAGAGCAGAACGCCGCACTGCGTGTTGTCGATGTAGACAACACAGACATAACAAACCAACTGACCCTGAGCGCGTCAGAAATAACTGTCACTGTTGTCGTGCACCCAATAAAGGAAGGTATACCCATTAAGCCCACGTATGTGGGCGATCCGACTGATGGCTATTACATCAGCGATGTGGAGGTTTCGCCCACGCATGTGAATCTGGTTGGCCCGGTGGATGAGTTGAGCAGAATAAGCGAGATAGTGCTTTCTGCGGTTAATGTGGATGATTTGACTGCGGATAAAACAATAAATATGAGTCTGTGGGACTATCTGCCCAATAATGTTGGCTTAAAGAGCGGCGATGTCGCTAACGTTATCGTCACGGTGCGAGTCGTTATAGAGACTGTTCGGCATGTGCAAATGCCTCTGACCAATATAGCTGTAATACGCTCCGCTTTGGATGATAACCCTATCATATCGTACTCGCCCATAGACGGGTTTGTGTTGATTCCCTTAAGCGGGCCAGAAGAATTGATTAACTCGGTAAGCCTCAAAGATTTGACTGCGGAATTGGACGCTACGAACCTGGAGAGGGGGAGCCAGCGTGTCGAGTTGCACGTTAACATGCCCAAAGGCGTATCCCTTTTGTATCCTGTAGAGCTAAACGTGGTGGTGGACGCGGATGGAAACGAGGCGATTGTAACGCCCATATTGACAACGCATTAGGCGAATTAAAATTAAATTTACGACAAGGCGGTGACTGACATCAATAACGGTTTTTCGTTGATTGAAACGTTGGTCTCCGCTTTTATTTGTTCCATACTGCTTATGTCCGCGTTTAAATTGCAAGCCCACACATCGAGCGCCGCAGCAAAGACAGCGGTGCGGGATGAACTTTTCGCGAGCGCGCATATCGCGATGGACACCTTAGTCGCCAATATTCAGCTTGCGGACACGATAACGCTCATTTTATATCCATCCGGCACGCTTCAAAAAATGACTACTAACGCTCATAACGACATGGAGTTTATCTACAGTATTGACTTGCTGTCCAACAACGCATCGTATCACAGGCTTCAGATGGATAATAACGAACTCGCCTCGAATCTCGCGGACATAAGAATCAGCCTTGAAGGCAGCATAATAACCATATACATATTAACTGACGACCACATAACGGTTAATCGCGTTGATGACGGCATCCCATACATCAAATACAATACCATGAAAACACAACCTGTTGAGCTTATGGCGTCGGTAAACGTAAGCGGCAAATCCGTCACAATAACGTAAAGATGAGAAAGGGTCGAGCCTCATTGATTCACGATAACGAAAGCGGCGCGAGCTTATGGGAGGTTTTGATAGCGCTTTCCATAGCCGTAATTTTGATAGCGGCAACAACCGCTCCCCTCGTAAATACCGAAAAGCGCGAGCTGTACAACGCCGCGCTGGCATTACAGCAAGACATACGCTACACGCGGGAACTCGCGCTTATTAACGCTAAGTCATACCGTATACAGGTATCCGAAACATCTTATAAAATTTTTGCCTTTGATGAAGGCTCAAAGCACGCTGCTGTTATATACCTTGCAAACGGCGTGAAGGCGGAGTTTCATAGCGACTCTAATTTTGATTTTAAACCCTATGGCACTCCAAGCGTGTCCAACAAGATTACGCTGCGCTCACGAAACGGTAAGTATGCGCAAGAGGTTCGCATACTCCCAGTTAGCGGTCGCGTTGCGATTTACCCGGCAAAATAGACTACGTTATTGCAGGAACGGAGGAGCTGCTGTGTTGGATAAAGGAACGATTATAAACACCGTGCAACGATACGCTGATATAGTGGTAAGGGAGCTTTCCCCCGCCGCTGTGGTTTTGTACGGTTCTTGCGCCAAAGGGGACGCTCATGAGAACAGCGACATTGACGTAGCGGTTGTTTTCAACGGCTTTGAGGGCGATTGGCTAAAAGTCTCGTCTTATCTGTGGCGGCTGCGGCGCGGAATCAGCTATGATATTGAGCCGATTTTGCTTGACAGCACACAGGACAAAAGTGGTTTTGTGGCAAACATATTCAAAACAGGGCAAGTGATATATGGATCGAAGAGCAGCAGGCAAGATGAATTAATAAACGGTTGATATATTAACTATTTTGATCTTCTTGAAGTTGAACATAAGATTCCACTTCGTCAACCACGCCTTGCGTACCCGTCAAATGAGACGGCTCATACCCGATTTCTATAAAATGAAGTATGCCGTACTTTAGGTCAAGGTCAACGAAATTGGACGGCGTTAAACTATGCTGGCGCATGTACGCGTGAGCAATTTCAGTTTGCAGATGTGTCACCTGGTCAATACATCAGTTTTAATTATAGCAGGTTTTTCACATAAAACCAAGCGAGAATCGCGAAGCCGGCCATTTTGCGGCGGCTTTAGCCCCAAGATTAGAATGTCTTAAAATTCACCGGTGGGGACTTGATTTTCCAATTGGCAAACGGTAGAATAGATATGGTATGTATCACAAAGGGGGCGAGTCGTATCATCACTGTGGAAAATGTCACCAAGGTTTACGAAAACGCCTCCAAAGGGCTGGACAGCGTTTCTCTCTCCATCACTCAGGGAGAGTTCGTGTTTATCGTCGGCTCCAGCGGTTCTGGCAAAACTACCCTTGTACGTCTGTTGCTTAAAGAGATAGAACCCAATTACGGCAAACTCATTGTTAACGGTGAAGATTTATCGCAGCTCACATCAAAGCAGATGCCTTACTACCGCAGGCGTATGGGCGTCGTGTTTCAAGATTTTCGTTTGCTATCCAACAAAACAGTGTACGACAACGTTGCTTTCGCTATGCAAATTTTGGGCGCTTCCAGCAGAGACATTCGTCGCAGCGTGCCATCTGTTCTCGCTTTGGTCGGGTTAAGCCGAAAAGCAAAAAGCTACCCCAACCAATTATCTGGCGGGGAGCAGCAGCGTACCGCCCTGGCGCGGGCAATAGTTAACAAGCCTCCTTTGCTGTTAGCGGACGAGCCCACCGGCAATCTTGATCCCGATACATCATGGGAGATAATGACCTTGCTGGAAGACATTAATAATCGCGGCACCACCGTTGTAGTAGCAACACATGCCAAAGAGATTGTGGACGAGATGCAAAAACGTGTTGTCACACTGCGCGGTGGGGTTGTTATTGGCGATATAAAAAAAGGCGGCTATTCATCGGAGTAATAAAAGGCAAGTCCCACTACCTTACTTAATAAAGCCTGTCTTTTGCGCGTTGATCAGTATTGATGTTCTTACGAACATTAACGGCTCAATCAAACATTCTTGGGTGTCAGGCGAACAAAGGCGGCGTTTATCATGAGTTTAAGATTTTTTGTTTACATTGTGTCCGAGGCGTTGCGCAGTTTGGTACGAAACCGACTTATGACCATAGCGTCTGTGGTAACGTTGTCGTGTTGTTTGTTCATGGTTTCTGTATCATTCATGCTCGCCGCCAATCTGGATTATATGCTTTATCAAATGGGAAGCAGCATGGGCATAGCCGTGTACCTGCAAGACGGTTTGACGGATGAAGAGATTAAAACCTTGCGTGACAAGATAAGTGAGATACCAAATGTTAAGCACATAGAATATGTGTCCAGCGATGCCGCGTTGGACAGGTTTATGGCGCAATTGACTGAAAACGACCCGCAAACCGGCATCATACTTAACGGACTGGAGGACGACAATCCTTTGCCCGCTTCGCTGGTGCTCACTATAGAAAACGTTTCGTACTGGGATTCTGTTGAGGCCGCGCTTGAGCCGTTTAAAGAAAACGGTGTGGAAAGCGTCGCGCTGGGCAAGCGCACAGCCAACTGGCTCATGTCAATCAACAATGTTATACGTATCATTAGCGGCATACTTATCATCGGCCTGGCGATTATATCTATCGTCATCATATTTAATACCATTCGCATCGCCGTCACGGGACGCAAAAGCGAGATAAACATTATGAAATACGTCGGCGCTACCGACGCGTTTATACGTGGGCCTTTCATAATAGAGGGCGCTATGATCGGGTTGCTGGGCGCGGCGGTTCCGCTGATTATTGCCTACCCTCTTTACAACCCACTTATTAATTTACTTTATAATATGTTGTTGATGCAAGGCTTTCAATTTCGAACGCACAGCTACGTGTTCTCGTTTCTCATTAGTATATGCGTAGTGTTGGGAGCCGCCATTGGAATCGTTGGCAGCGTGGTTTCCATACGCAGACACCTTAAGGTTTAGACCTATGCAAAGGGGACAGTATGAAGAAAATTGTATTGGCTTTAGTCGCTGTTTTTTCGCTGGTTGGCAATGTTTACGCCGAATCACTGCAAGATATGCAATCGCGTAAGAGCGACATTCAAAGTCAGATTGACCAGACAGAAAGTAAAATAGAACAGACTCAAAATCAAAAGACTCAAACCGAGCAGGAAATGGAAGCAATGGACGCGGAGCTTACCCAGGTTACAGACGCGCTTTTTTACGTAATGGATCGTTTGGAACGAGCGAATCTTGATCTTGAAACGGCGGAAGCCGAGCTTGCCGATTCGCGCGCCAAACGCGACTCCCAATATGAGACTCTCAAAGAACGCATTAAATTTATGTATCAAAATGGTGGGGTCGGATACCTGGATGTAATATTCGGCGCAACGAGTTTTACGGATTTCTTTAATCGCGTAGAATACATAAATCGTATCGCCAAGCATGACCAATCACTCGTTTCGCAATTGACCGTCGCGGAAGAACACGTTAACGAAAAAGTCGCAGCGGCCGAAAAGCAGAGGCAGCTCGCGGAGCAGCTATTGTATGAGGAAGAACAAAGGCAGGCCGAACTTACGGCAGCCTTGGAAAAAAAGCAAGAACTGTTTAACAGGCTAGACGGAGATGAAAAAACATACTCGGAAAAACTTGCGGCTTTAGAAAAGTCTCAAAAGGAGATTGAGGCGTTGATAAAGGAAAAGCAGCAAGAGCGGCAATCAATCGCAAGCGTCGCCGGAGGCTACGCCAGCGCGACTATTAATACCTCACCGTACAATGGCGCGATGCACTGGCCCGTCAATGGTTATTATAACCTGAGCGATACGTTTCGCTCGCGCGTTAACCCCATTAATGGCAGGCGCGAGAATCATGCCGGTATAGACATACCCGCGCCAACGGGTACCAGCATTCTCGCCGCTGAAGATGGCGTGGTTATCACCTCGGGGTGGAAGAATGGATATGGCTACACTGTCATCATTGACCACGGCAACGGCATAAGCACCCTTTATGGGCACAATTCTAAATTGGTCGCAAGCGTGGGGCAAAGCGTGACTAAAGGTCAGGTAGTATCCAGATGTGGCAGCACAGGCATGTCTACCGGGCCGCACTGTCACTTTGAGGTGCGCATAAACGGGAGCCCGGTAAACCCAACCTCGTATTTGGGTTAACGGTAAGCGGGTTAGCGGAGTTCCCCACCAACATTACACTATCAACCCTGTTTAACCGCCTCGCCAATTAAATAAAACGTTTTCGCCTGGGTGATCTTTACATCCACAAATTCCCCAACGCAATCGGCGGTATTTGTAAAATGAACGAGGGCATTGTTATCGGCGCGTCCCTTATACATGTCCCCGTTTTTTTCATCCACAAGCACACGTAGGGTGTTGCCCGTGCGCTTGCGCGTTTCTTCGTAGATTATGGGGTTAATGACAGATAACAGCTTGCCAAATCGCTCCCTGGTCACATTCGCTGGCACTTGATCCTCATATGAGGCTGCAGGTGTGCCCTCGCGCTTGGAATAAATAAATGTGAACGCCCCCGCAAACCGTACTTTACGCACAACATCCAAGGTGTGCTCAAAATCCGCGTCCGTTTCGCCTGGGAATCCAACAATGATATCTGTCGTAAGGGCGATGCCCGGTACGGCGGATTTTATTTTTAGCGCGAGTTCTATATATTGTTCTTTTGTGTATCTTCTGTTCATCCTTGTCAATACAGCGGTAGAGCCGCTTTGCATGGGTAGATGCAAGTGTTTGCACACCTTCGGTTCACTGGCGATTACATCTATCAGCTCATCACTCAAATCTTTTGGGTGGCTTGTCATAAAGCGAATACGTTCGATGCCTTTCACGGCGGCGATGGATTTTAGCAGCGAGGCGAACGCTAACCCCTTACGCGCCGCGCCTGAGTTTTTATCATTGCCATATGAGTTTACGTTTTGCCCCAACAGGCACACCTCGACCACGCCATCTTTTGCCAGTTCTCGCGCCTCGCGCAAAATCTCTTCCAGTGGACGGCACACCTCGCGACCGCGCACATAGGGCACGATACAATAGGCGCAAAAATTATCGCAGCCATGTGTGATATTGATGAATGCTTTCTTTGCCAAGTGTCTGTGCGTGAAAACATGGCTGTGGGCTTGCGGTAATACCCCTTCGGCCCCCTGAGAATTTTTTATGTCAATAATCTGTTCATTTTCTATTAAATTGGTGTATAATAACTTCGGAAACTTTTGTAACGCGAATGTGCCAAATACTATGTCCACAAAGGCATAGTGCCGCTTTATCGTATCGGCGACGTGTTCTTGCTGCGCCATGCAGCCGCACAGAGCAATCTTTAGCAGGGGATTTTTATTTTTAAGCCTCTTTATTGTGCCCAAGCGTCCATATACCCGGTTTTCGGCGTTTTCACGCACAGCGCATGTGTTAAGCAATATGAGTTCTATATCGGTTTCATTTTCGTCGTTTATCAGCTCGAAGCCCATATTTATTATCATGGCTTCCAGTGTTTCAGAATCTCGAACGTTCATTTGACAGCCGAATGTACGAACAATAGCGCGCGGCGACCGGCCCAGTTCGGCTTGCCGCTCGCGATTAATCTCCAATAGATTGTTTATGTATGAATCCATGCAAACACCGCTTTCTTTATTTCGCTTGATTATTCAACCCCCCAAAAAACACCAACGATTGTATCACAATCCCAATGAGGAGGCAATTGATGATCCACATCATACGCACCCGAAAGTTTAAGTCCGCGGCGGCAGTCGTACTGATACGCCAACCGCTGACACGCGAATTTGCGACCTACAGCCCTGTTATATGCGATATACTCGCGCACGCCAGCGCAAAATACCCCGGTATAAGGCAAATGCGCACCGCCGCAGAGGATCTGTATGGCGCCGCCATGAACGTGCAGGTTGTTCAGCGAGGCGAGCAGCAGATATTGGAATTCTATTTCGAAAGTCTCACACGCGATGGTAATTTCAAGCGCGGCATGGAATTTTTACGCGAAATAATAGAAAACCCTCTGGTCGTCGGCAATGGATTTAACAGGGATTTTTTCGAAAGCGCCGTCTCACACATTCGCAACGATATTGAGGGCCGCATTAACAATAAAGCGGAATACGCGGAGCGAAGGCTGATAGAAGAAATGTGCAAAGGCGAGCCCTTTGGCGTAAGCGCCGACGGATACTTGGAAGATTTAGATAAGCTGACCTCGCCTGGCTTGTTGGGTTATTATAAAAAGGCGTTAGACACATTCCCGCGCGATATTTGCGCTATTGGCGATGTGGACGAGTCAGATATTAATATATTCGCTTCACCCAAGCGCGAGATTGTAATTCCCCCGGCCTCGATCAGCTACAAACCCAAACAACCCACATACTTTACAGAGGATTTTAACACCGCGCAAGGCAAGCTGTGCATGGGCTTCCGCTCGAAGGCCAATCCGGTCGGGAAGGATTTTTACGGCTTGTGGCTATTTAACAGTCTGCTTGGCGGCGGCCCCAACAGCATATTATTTAAGCGCGTGCGAGAGCGGGAGAGTCTGTGCTATTATATCAACTCTGTTAATTACCGGGCAAAATCGCTGGTGGTCATAAGATGTGGCGTGTCGGCGGAAAATTTTGAACGTGTAACGAATATAGTGCTGGAAGAGGTCGCGGCCATTGCGAGAGGCGCGTTTTCGCCCCTTGATTTTCAAAACGCTCAAAGCGAGATTATAAAGCGCTTGCGCGCGGGAGAAGACTACCCCAATACTCTGCTTAACTACTATGTCTCTCAATATCTTATAAACGACAAAGATACCCTGACCGACGCCATAGCCGCTATATCAGCCCTGACTCCGGTCGACGCGATCGAAGCGGCCGCAAAGGTTTATCTTGACACTGTTTATATGTTAAAATAGGAGGATGCATGAAGACATTTCATTCCGACACTCTTGACGAGCATATGTACTATTACAAGACGAAAAGCAACGCGTCCGTATACATTTTTCCCAAGCCGGGCTATGTGGAAAAGCAAGCGTTGGTGACTGTGCGCTATGGCGCCGCAGATGAAGAAGATCGCTTCCCTATGGGCATAGCCCATTTTTTGGAGCACAAACTCTTTGAAGACGACGAAAAGCCGCTCTTTGAGCGCTTCACCTTGTTGGGAGGCAGTGTGGACGCTTTTACGTCGCAAACACAAACGGCGTATTATATCTCATGCGTTGACAACTTTTTTGAAAATTTCCGCTTGTTGTTTAAAGCTGTCCAAACCCCTTACTTCACAGATGATAACGTAGAAAAGGAAAAGGGCATTATCGCGCAAGAGATAAATATGTACGACGATAACCCCGGGTGGCGTGTGTACATGAATCTAAACCGCGCGCTGTACGGCGACAATGGCGCGCTTTCAAAAAATATCGCGGGAACCTTGCAATCGATAAACGATATCACCAAAGAAATGTTGTACGACTGCTACAAGTCAAATTACACCTCTGACGAAATGGCCGTTATCGTAGTCGGCGACGTTGAACCCGAAGCGATCGTTGAGGCCGTCGATGAATTTTTTCTGTTGCCGGCCAGCGCCAGCGCCCGTACCAGATCGCTGCCAGATGCCGCGCCTGTGGTAAGAAATAAAATATCATCCTCCTTGCAGGTAAGCCAGCCAATATTTGAAATAGGATTTAAGGAGAGGGACTTTTTCACGCCGCTTGGGCTCAGAACCGCTACGGGCAAGGTACTGCTCGACATCATCGTGGGCGACTCCTCACCCCTGTACGAACGCCTAATCACAGACGGCCTTATCGACGGGCCATGCTCAATGGATTATATATCGGGATCGTTTTATGGCCATAGCGTTTTGTCCGCCGTATCGGACGATCCCATGGCGGTATTGTCGCGCGTAATGAGTGAGATAGACAATATAAAGAGCAACGGCATAGACCCTGTTCGATTCGAGCGTATTCGCCGTAAACAGCTGGGCAGCTTCATACGCGGCTGCAACTCTATAGAGATGATGTGCGGCGCCGCTGCGGAACTTTTTATCAAAGATATGACTTTGTTTGACTATGTTGGCGCGTTTGAGAAACTTACGTTAAATGATTGCGCCGCAAGATTAAAAGAGCACTTTTTTGACCCCGCTGTATCGATAATAAACCCGTTATAAAACCTGACGCAGGAGGGATATTTTGAGTCCGGAAGTTGTATTTCCCAATTTGGGCATAGCCATTCAACACTTGCCTACTGTGGCGTTCCATATTGGTACGCTGGCCGTGTATTGGTACGGCGCGCTTATTGTGCTGGGGATTTTGCTGGCGACGCTGTGGGCCGTTCACGAGGCGAAGCGTGTTGGTCACAACCCCGACCACTACACGGATTTTTTGTTTTACGCGCTTATATTCAGCCTGCTGGGGGCACGGCTGTACTATGTCGTGTTTTCCTGGGATCAGTACAAAGACAACCTTGCAACTGTCTTTGCCTTTCGCCAGGGCGGACTGGCGATATACGGCGGTGTTATCGCGGCGTTTGCTACGGCGGTTGTTTACACGCGCATAAAAAAGCTGGATTTTTGGTCGTTTGCCGACGTTGGCGCCCCATGCTTACTCATAGGGCAGGCGGTAGGGCGTTGGGGAAACTTCTTTAACCGGGAAGTGTTTGGGCATTACACCGAATCACTCTTTGCCATGCGCTATCTGGCGGAAGACGTTAGCGTTATACCCCCTTCCGTTTACGAGCGAATGGTTCAGGTTGACGGCGCAAGCTACATTCAGGTTCAACCGACTTTTTTGTATGAATCTGTGTGGAATATTCTGGTCTTTATATTTATCAACATATACAAAAAGCGTAAAAAGCGTGACGGCGAGCTTACCCTGCTTTATTTGATTGGTTATGGCCTGGGCAGATTTTACATCGAAGGTATACGCACTGATCAGTTGATGTTGTTTAACACGGGCTTACCAGTTTCGCAGGTGTTTTCCGCGCTGCTTGTAGTGGGTGGCGCTGTCTTCTTTGCCGTGCTGCGCAAGGCGCCGGTAAAGGTGACCGCTGACTCTCCCCCGGCTACAGAGGATGCTGTTGACGATAACATTGATACAGTCGATACTGTTGCTATTGGTACGGCCGAGGACGTTTTAGAAAACGCGGATACCGAAGGCGAACCCGTGACGGGCGTGGAGCCTGAAACCATAACAGAAGATATAACAGAAGATTCGGCAGAAACTGATGATCGTTGATGTTTCAGAGAAAAGGGCGCTAATGCGCGCTCAAATATATAGCTCTAAACGTGCATTTTCCAAGTTTGGCATGGTTGCGCAACGGTCAGTGGGTATGCTTTCGCAGGGGCGCGCAACCGCCCGGCGGGCTTTTCCAAGCCTCGCCGATACCGAGTAACGCGCGGGCGGGCACTGTGTACAGACCGCCCAGATAGTTAACAGATCGTTCGGGGAGATAGTTTACAGTTTTGTTATAATATGGCATAGCAATCGGACAGGAGGAATTGCTATGCCGCTGGAGA